>NZ_CP029192.1:1233390-1541737 GCF_008642315.1 Streptomyces venezuelae
AGCTGGACGGGGTTGCCGTTCGCGTCGTACGTCTTCTTCTGGCTCTCGTTGCCGCGGCCGCAGCAGGAGTAGTACGGGCTCGCGTCCATGATCACGGGTATGCGGCGGCCCCGGCGGTCGAGTTCACGGGGCCGGACTATGTCGACGGCGACGCGGTCGGTCTTCCCGTCCGCGTCGCCGTCGATCCTGGTGTCGACCCATACGGATTCGCGTATCGCGTCCTCGTACGAGTAGACGGGTCTGCTCTCGCGCGGCATGCGCGAGGCCTCGGCGGCGCCCTGCGCCGCGCCCGGGGACATGAGGCCGGCGATCAGGGCGGCGAGGGCCGCCGTCAGGAGCGTTCTCCACAGGATGCGGGTGCGTCGCGCACGTATCGGCATGGCGCGGAAGGTACACCGGTGAACTCCCGGGCGACAGAGGGCAGCACGCAGCGGCGACAGGTGCATGGGACATTGAGGCACATGTCGGCCGAATGGCAATCGTGTGACGGGTGGGGCCATGGACATGACGGGTACGGAAGGGGCTGAATAGGCTCGACGACCAAGACGAACGCATGTTTTGCCCCTACGACTTGGAGCTCTTGTGCACCGCAGACTCATCGCCCCGGGCGCTCTGGCGGCCTCTCTCCTGCTGGCGATCCCGGCATCGGCCGCGGACTTCTCCCCCGGGGCCCCGGGCATCGGCGACCCCTATTACCCGGCGAGCGGCAACGGCGGATACGACGTCTCGCACTACGACCTGCGGCTGAAGTACCAGCCCAAGACCGACCTGCTCGAAGGCACGGCGACGCTCAACGCCCGCACCACGCAGGACCTCTCGCGCTTCAACCTCGACTTCGGCCTGAAGGTCTCCGAGGTGCGGGTCAACGGCAAGAAGGCGAAGTTCAAGAAGACCGGCGACCAGGAACTGCAGATCACGCCGCCGGCCGGGCTGCCCAAGGGCACGGCGGTCACGGTCGTCGTGCGGTACGCGGGCAAGCCCTCCGAGCTGAAGATCAACGGTTACACGGCCTGGCACCGGACGCCGGACGGCGGTGTCGCCGCGCAGGAGCCGGAGGCCGCCGTGTGGTGGTTCCCGTCCAACGACCACCCGCTCGACAAGGCGACGTACGACGTGTCCGTCTCGGTGCCCGACGGCACCCAGGCGATCTCCAACGGCGTGCTGCAGTCGCAGAGTTCCAAGCTCGGCTGGACCCGTTACAACTGGCGGTCGAACAAGCCGCAGGCCAGCTACCTCGCGACGCTCGCGGTCGGCAAGTTCGACATCACGACCGACAAGACGGAGGGCGGCCTGCCCGTCCTCAACGCGTACAGCAAGGACCTGGGCGACAACGCGGGCGCGGCGCGGGCCAGCATCGAGCGGACCACCGAGGTCGCCGAGTGGCTGGAGACGCTCTACGGCAAGTACCCGTTCAACGCGCTCGGCGGCTACGTCCCGAACGTGAAGAGCAGCTACGCCCTGGAGACCCAGACCCGGCCCTTCTACAGCCCCTCCGCGTTCGCGAACGGCTCCAACGCCTCCATCGTCGTCCACGAGCTGGCCCACCAGTGGTACGGCGACAGCGTCTCGGTGGACGGCTGGAAGGACATCTGGGTCAACGAGGGCTTCGCCCGCTACAGCCAGTGGCTGTGGTCGGAGAAGGAGGGTGAGGGCACGGCGCAGGAGCTGGCGGACTACGTGTACGCCCAGCACCCCGCCGACGATCCGTTCTGGAAGGTCAAGCCGGGCGACCCGGGCCCGGACAACCAGTTCCACGGCGGGGTCTACGACCGGGGCGCGGTGGCGCTGCAGGCCCTGCGCAACGAGGTCGGCGACGACACGTTCTTCGAGATCCTGAAGGGCTGGCCGCAGAAGCACGCGTACGGCAACGCCAAGGTGGGCGACTTCGTGAAGTACGCGGAGAAGGTCTCCGGCAAGCCGCTCGCGGAGCTCTTCGACACGTGGCTGTACCAGCCGTCGCGGCCCGCGGCGCCCGCCGTGCGCGAGGCCGGCATCGCCCGCTCGGCCGCCGCCCCGGCCAAGCCGAAGTCGTGGAAGCAGATCGCGGCGACGAACGGCGTGCACGACCACGGGCACGATCACTGACGATCCGGTGCGCTGCGCCGCCGGGGGGCTACCTCCCGGCGGCGCGGTGGCGTGCGCGGGCCCTGCGCGCCGCGGGCAGATAGCGCAGGCGCTCGGGCAGGAGCGGCACAACCGTGCGGACCACCCGGCCGAGGCGGCGCAGCCTGCGCTCCTGCGTGCCGGTCCAGGGGAGGCCGATGGCCTCGCGGGCGTCCGGGGGCATCAGGCCGATCGTGACGAAGCGGCGGAAGCGGGCCAGCGGGGGCACGAGTACGGGCCACAGGGCCCGCAGCAGCAGCCGTAGGGCGGCCGGGCCGCGGTCCGGCGGCGGGACGGTCTTGTCGACGGCGGTCAGCTCCGCGGCGACCCCGGTGAGTTCGATCTCCTCGGCGAGGACCTTGCGGTAGTGCGGCCAGAACTCTTCCAGCGTCTGCGGCATGTCCCGGTCGTGGATGCCGAGGATGCGGCCGACCTGGAGCCACTCGGCGTACAGCTGCCGCTCCTGCGCCTCGGTGAAGGGGCGGCCCAGGTACTGCTGCGCGTGCCGGTAGACGGGGAAGCCCGTGGCGTGCACCCAGGCGTAGTTCTCGGGCATCAGCGCGTGGTAGCGGCGGCCTCGGGTGTCCGTGCCCTGGATGGTGCGGTGCAGCACGCGCAGCCTGCGGCCCTCGGCGGCCGCCTCGTCCCCGCCGTACACCCACAGCAGGACAGAGCGGATGGAGCGCTCGCCCCTCCCCCACGGGTCGGTGCGGAACACCGAGTGCTCGTCGACGCCCGCGCCGACCGCCGGGTGCGCCACCTGCATGGTGAGCGCGGGCGGCAGCATCAGGAGCATGCGGATGTCACCGGCGATGTTCCAGAGGATCCCGCCGGGCGGGGGCGGGGGCGGGGACGCGTCGGCGGAGTCGCTCTTGTCGTGGGCCGCGTGCTGCTCGCGCGCGTCGGCCGGGTGGTTCATTCGACGTGCTCCTCGGACGTGCCCTGTTGGTGCACGTCCCAGTATGCGACCGCGAACGCACCTGCCTCAGCGGGCCTCGGCGTACGCCTCCAGGATGATGTCGAGGACCGCGTCCGGTTCCCGCACCGTCGGGAAGTGGTCGCTGTGCGCGAGCCGCACCGCGCGGCAGCCCGGAATGCGCCGCGCCATGGCCTCGTTCAGTTGGACCACCTCGGGCTGGTCGTGCTCGCCGATGGCCAGGGTGCAGGGGACGTCGAGCTCGCCGAGCCGGTCGTAGGCGGGCGGGTCCGGCACGTGGTGCGGATGCACGGCGAACCACGCCGGGACCACGGCCTTGAGCAGCGCCGTCACCTCGGGGT
Source organism: Streptomyces venezuelae (assembly GCF_008642315.1). NCBI lineage: Bacteria > Bacillati > Actinomycetota > Actinomycetes > Kitasatosporales > Streptomycetaceae > Streptomyces > Streptomyces venezuelae. The sequence goes on from NZ_CP029192.1 coordinate 1,236,772, forward strand.
CGGCGCCGGTGCCCGCAGCGGCGGATACGCGCCGCATCATCGTCACGATGCCGTCCACGTCGCCCGTCTGGGCGCGGCGGCCGACCTCGGCCATGAACTCGGGCGGGAGGAGGTCGTCGGCGCCGGTGACGCCCGGGACGATCAGGGCGAGGCTCGCCACGCGTGCGGGGTCGCGGAGTGCGAGGCTGATGGCCGTCGCGCCCCCCATGCTGGACGCGGCCAGGACGGCCCGGCCCACGCCGTAGTGGTCCAGGACCGCGATCAGGTCCTCGACCAGTGAGAACGAGGCGGTCGGCGCGGGTGACCTGCCGTACCCACGTGCGTCGTAGCGGATCACCCGGTGGCGCTCCGTGAGGCGCGGCAGGATGCCGTCCCAGATGCGGGAGTCGCCGACACCCGGGTGCAGAAGGACCAGGGGGAGGCTTCCGCCGCCCGTGCCGCTCGGTTCACCCGAGTCGTGCGACCACAGTTCGCCGTCCTTGACCGAGACCATGACGTCCATGCCTGCGAGTCTCGGGGCGCGGTGTCCGGCCCGCCAGTGGGGGCGGGGGACGTGGGCGTGAATCCGTACGCCTAGCGACCAAAAGCCGACGGATCGGTGCCGGGGTCGGCGGACGGATCAGTTCCCGACGTGGCACCCGGTCCCGCCGGGGGCCCTTGCGTCGCACTCGGTCCCGCCGGAGGCCCCGCGAGCGGGTCGGCCGCGGCGCGTCCCGCCACCTCGGAGGCCCACTCGGAGATCTGGCGGCGCAGTTCGGCCTCGGCCTCGGCGCGCTCCGCCTCTCCCCGGGCCTGCCCGGTGGCCGGCGGCCCGGCGCCCTCCCGGGCCCCGCCGGTGTGCGCCTCCGAGAGCAGCGTCGACACCGTTCGCCGCCGACCGGCGGGCGGAGCCGGTTCCGCGAGGGCGGGGGCCACGACGGGCACCAAGGCGGGGACGGGCAGGAGGGCGCGCTCCACGCGGAGCAGGAGACGTGCGGCGAGAACACGGATGAACTGCATGACGGGGCTCTACCCGCTCATCCGTGCACAACAACGCACACATGCAGGGCAGTTGTCGGCAGGTGGGTCAACCGCCGTACCCGGACGGGACGGCCCCGGTCGCCCGCGGTCCACCCTCAGTCCCCGAAGTCGTACACCGTCACCGCGATTCCCCGCGCCCCCAGGCGCTCGGCTATCAGCGGCTCGACGCGGGACCACTTGCCGCCCGCGAGTCCGCAGCCGATGCGCGGCATGTGCACGGAGGCGCCGAGCTCCTCGGCCTTGTCGGCGAGGGCCACCAGGGCCTTGTCGATCGCTTCGTACCGCACGGGGACGCCTTTGCTGCCCGTGCGCATCCCCCGCTGCCCCACCATGTTCGCGACCCACAGGCCGCGGCCGACCTCGACGAACTGGACGGCCCCCAGCCCGAAGTCGTTCTGCGCGCGCTGCCGGTGCCAGGCGCGATACGCCTTCTCCGGCTCCGGCCAGCGGCGCGACAGCGCGAGCACGAAGCCCTTCCCCCAGCCCCCGAGGTCGTTGCAGACATGGGCGATCAGCTTGGGGCCCTTGCCGAACGGCGCGGTGGCGTCACCTCGGACATACGTGATCTCCGACATGACGCCACCGTACGGGCTGCCACTGACAGTGGCGGGCGGGCTACCGGTCCTGCGGGCCGGTGAGGCCCTCGGGCTGACGGCCCACCCGGCGCCTGACGCCGAACCAGCCGGCGACCAGGGCGAGGCCCACGACCGGGATGAGGAAGAGCGTCTTGCGGCCGACCTCGGCGTCCTTCCACATCAGGCAGAGGACGGCGAGCAGGAACGCGATGGTCACGTACTCGGTGACACCGCTGAACGGGAGCTGGAACTTCGGCCGGGTGATCTCGCCGCGCTTCGCGCTGCGCACGAAGGCGAGGTGGCAGACCATGATCGTGATCCAGGTGCCGATGATGCCGAGCGAGGCCACGTTCAGGACGATCTCGAAGGCCTTGCCCGGGACGACCTTGTTGAGGCCGACGCCGACGACGCCGAGGGACGCGGTGAGCAGGATGCCGCCGTAGGGCACCTGGTTGCGGTTCATCTTGGCGGTGAACTTCGGGGCGGAGCCCGACATCGCCATGGAGCGCAGGATGCGGCCGGTGGAGTACAGGCCGGAGTTGAGCGAGGACATGGCGGCGGTGAGGACCACGAAGTTCATGACGTCGCCCGCGGCCGGCACGCCGATCTTGGAGAGGACCGTCACGAACGGGCTCTGGTCGGCCGAGTACATGACACCGGGCAGCAGCAGCGCGAGCAGCACCACGGAGCCGACGTAGAAGAGGCCGACGCGCCACATGATCGAGTTCACCGCGCGCGGGACGATCTTGTGCGGGTCCTTGGTCTCGCCCGCCGCGACGCCGACCAGCTCCAGCGAGGCGTACGCGAAGACGACGCCCTGCATGACGATCACGACCGGCATCAGGCCATTCGGCATGAGGCCGCCATGGTCGGTGATCATGTTGAGGCCCGGCTTCTCGCCGTCCAGCTTGTGCTGGCTGGCGAGCAGCCAGATGCCGATGATCATGAAGGCGCTCAGTGCGGCCACCTTGATGATCGAGAACCAGAACTCCATCTCGCCGAAGTACTTCACCGAGACGAGGTTCACCGCGAGCACGACCGCGAGGGCGACCAGCGCGAGCACCCACTGGGGTATGTCGGTGAAGAAACTCCAGTAGTGCGTGTAGAGCGCGATCGCCGTGATGTCGGCGATGCAGGTGGTCGACCAGTTGAGGAAGTACATCCAACCGGCGAAGAACGCGCCCTTCTCGCCGAGGAACTCACGCGCGTACGAGACGAACGAACCCGACGACGGCCGGTAGAGGACCATCTCGCCGAGCGCCCTGACGACGAAGAACGCGAAGATGCCGCACACGAGGTAGGCAAGGGCGAGCGCGGGGCCCGCCGAGTGGAGACGGCCGCCCGCCCCCAGGAAGAGGCCGGTGCCGATCGCGCCACCGATCGCGATCATGTTGACGTGACGGGCCTTGAGGTCCTTGCTGTATCCGGCGTCGCCCGCGTCCGCGGGGGCCTGGTTCGCATCCGCGCGGGGTGCGTCCAGGATGGCCGAATCTACGGCTTCCTTGCTCACGTGGTGGATCTACTCTCTGGTGCCCGGAAGAACTCCGGGGTCCGGATGTGCCCCGGTCCGCGCACCCCTGACGCGCGCGGACCGACGGGACACCTTCCCCCAGAGATCGCCTCCCACGCGGTGGCGCACGTCACATAGCGGGACTTCTCACATGCTGGTCAGGGGGTGTACATACCGTCGATGACCTGCATGTACTTGTCACGGATCACCCGTCGGCGCAGCTTGAGGGACGGTGTCAGCTCGCCCGTCTCGGGTCCCCATTCCTCGCTGAGGAGCCGGTAGCGCTTGATCTGCTCGGTGCGGTTGAGGCGCGCGTTGGCGGCCTCGACCGCGCGCTCCACCTCCGCCCGCACGGCCTCGTGCGTGGCCGGATCGCCCTCTACATCGATCCCGCGCGCGGCGGCCCAGGCGGGTGTCATCTCCCGGTCGAGGACGAGCAGCGCCACGAGGTAGGAGCGGCCGTCCCCGTGGACGAGGGCCTGCCCTACAAGAGGGTGCTCCTTGAGCGTGTTCTCGACGAGGGCGGGCGAGACGTTCTTGCCCGTCGACGTCACGATCATTTCCTTCTTGCGGTCGGTCAGCCAGAGGTAGCCGTCCTCGTCGAGCCGTCCGATGTCGCCGGTGGCGAACCAGCCGTCCGCGTCCCGGGCGTCGTCGAGACCTCCGTCGGGCCGCAGATAGCCGTCGAAGACGGTGGCGCCGCGCACGAGGATCTCGCCGTCCTCCGCGATGCGTACGTCGAGCCCCTCCAGGGGGCGGCCCACCGAGCCGAGCCGGAAGCCGTCGGGACTGTTCGTGGTGACCACGCCGGAGGTCTCGGTGAGCCCCCACGCGTCCATGATCACGAGTCCGAACCCGGCCCAGAAGCGGGAGACGTCCAGCGGCATCGGCGCGGAGGCGCTCGCCGTCCACACGAGCCGGTCGAACCCGGCCAGACTGAGGAGCGGGTCCAGGATGTCCCTCCTGGCCTCCTCGTACGCGGACTGGAGAGCCTCCGACGGCTCCTCGCGCCGCTCCCGGCAGGCCACGTGCGCGCGTGCCGTCTCGTTGGCGGCCTCGATGGCGCGGCGCCGCTCCTCGGGCAGCCCGGCGAGCGCCGCCCGTACGGAGGCGGCCAGCTTCTCCCACACGCGCGGGACACCGAAGAACTGGAAGGGGTGCAGTTCGCGCGCGGTGGCGGCCACCTGGGCGGGGTCGGCGCACAGATGGACGTGGGCGGCGCGCAGCACCGGCAGGTAGATGCCGAGCAGGCGCTCCGCGATGTGTGCGAAGGGCAGATAGCAGATGTGGCCCACGTGGTCGGGGAACTCGACGACGCCGTCCAGGGCGACGCCGCCCACGAGGACGTTGCGGTGGGTGAGGCGTACGCCCTTGGGGTCGCCGGTGGTGCCGGAGGTGTAGACGACGGTGAGGGCGTCGGTGGGGCGGTTCTCGCGCCACCCCTTCTCGAAGGCGTCGGGGTTGAACAGGCGGCTGCCGGTGGCGTGCAGGGAGCCGTACGTGCGGTGCTCGCCCGCTTCGGCGGCCTCAACGACGACGAGGCGCTCCAGGGGTGCGGTGTCGTCCGCCAGGAGGGGCTCCCAGCGCGGCAGTTCACCCGCGCCCTCGACGATCGCGAAGCGGGCCCGGCTGTGCCGGACGATGTGTGCGACCTGCTCGGGGGCCGCGGTGGCGTACACGGTGACGGGGACGGCGCCGAGGTGCACCAGGGCGAGGTCGCTCAGCCAGTGCTCGGGGCGGTTGCCCATCATCATCAGGACGTGTTCGCCGCGCTCCACGCCGAGCGCGGCGTAACCGGCGGCCAGGACGGCGACCTTGCGCCGCGCCTCGCGCCAGGTGAGCGTCGACCACTCCTCCCCCGTGCGCCAGGAGAGCGCGGGAAGATCTCCGTGGTCCTCGGCATTGCGGAGCAGCAGGGCGGGGAGCGTGATGTCGGCAGGATCTCCGGGGAGTCGCAGGATCGTGGTCATGACCGCCTCCTGGTGCCATCGATTGAGCCCATCGATTGGGCGGGAGGGTTTCACAACACTGGTGTGCCAGCAATACTGTTGCACCATGACGACCGATACCGAGGGCGTGGCGACCGAGACGGGTGAGCCGACGTTCACGGTCGACGAACTCGCCGCGCGCGCGGGGGTCACGGTCCGCACGATCCGCTTCTACAGCACCAAGGGCCTGCTGCCACCGCCCGTGATCGGCCCGCGCCGTGTCGGCCACTACGGCAGCGAGCACCTGTCCCGGCTCGCGCTCATCGAGGAGTTGCAGCACCAGGGCATGACGCTCGCCGCGATCGAGCGGTACCTGGAACAGCTGCCCGCGGACCTGAGCGCGCACGACCTGGCCATCCACCGCGCCCTGGTGGCCTCCTGGGCGCCCGACTCGGCGGAGGACGTCCCGCGCGCCGAGCTGGAGCGCAGGGCGGGCCGTGCGCTCGACGACGAGGACCTGGACCGCCTCGCGGCGATGGGCGTGGTCGCCAGGACCCAGGCCCCGGGGACGTACCGCGTGGACCCGGGCCTGTTGCGCCTGGGCGTGCAGCTCCTGGACGTGCCCATCGCGCACGAGACGATCCTCGCGGCGCGCACGGTCCTGCTCGAGCACACGCGCTCGGCGGCCGGTGAGCTGTCCCGGCTCTTCCGCGACGAGGTCTGGGGCCCCTACCGCGCGCGCGAATCGGACGCCGAGGACGCCGAGCAGGTGGCGGCGATGCGGTCGCTGTCGGCGCACATGCAGCCGATGGTGGTGCAGGCGCTGGTGACGGCGTTCCAGCGCTCGCTCAAGGAGGAGCTGAGGGAGTGGCTCAAGGAGAGCTGAGCCACGCGCAAGGGCCACTCCCCCCTCGACCACTCAGACCTTGACGTGGGCCGCCGTCGCGCTGGGCGTCTCGTTGCGCGTGGCCTGCGCGAGCCGCTGGGCGTAGACCTCGGACAGGGCCGCGAGGTCCTTCTGTCCGGCCGCGCGGCCGGCGGTGTCCCGCAGGTCGAGCGTGCCGATGTACTCGTCCTGGCGGATCACCATCGTCACGGTGTCGCTCTTCGCCGGAGACTTGTACGCGTACAGGGTGCTCTCGTCGCCCTGCGGGGCGCCGTCGAGGACCGTGATCTCGCGCCGGTCGTTGTGTACGTAGCTCTCCCAGGCGGCGAAGGCACGCTCGGCGGCACGGGTGTTCCGATAGGCGATCAGCTCGTAGCCCGCGCCCTCGGCCTTGTCACCGGTGACGTACCCCACCCGGCCGTTGGCGACGGCGCCCTTGCACTTGCCGCCCGGGTCCTTGCACACGGAGGGGGCCTTCGCGCGGGTGTGCAGTTCCGTGCCGACGTGGCGCAGGGCGGCCGGCATCGTGTCCAGGGGCGGCAGGATCGTCTCGGCCTGACGCGCCGCGCTCAGCGACCCGGCGCCCTTGCCGCCCGTGTGGCCGCCCACGGTGCGGCCGTGCGAGGACGAGGAGCCCCGCTTGTGCTTCTTCTTGTCCTTCTTACCCCCGCAGCCGGTCAGGGCCAGCGAGAGGACCAGCACTCCGACGCCGACCGCGCGCGTCGTTCCCCCGGTCGTGAACCGCACAACGGCCACCCTTCAGTTGTCGTGATCATGCTCTTCGGCAGGATACGACGCGGCGGCGACGGCTCCGGTTCCACCCCTGACCAGGCGGAACCGGAGCCACCGAGGGGACGTCAGCTGTCGCTGAACTTCCCGCCGTTCTCCGCCTTCTCGACCAGCAGCGCGGGCGGCGCGAACCGCTCCCCGTAGGTCTCGGCGAGTTCACGCGCGCGTGCCACGAAGCCGGGCAGGCCGCCCTCGTAACCGTTGATGTACTGCAGGACGCCACCCGTCCAGCCCGGGAAGCCGATGCCGAGGATGGAGCCGATGTTGGCGTCCGCGACGGACGTCAGGACGCCCTCCTCCAGCAGGCGTACGGTGTCGAGCGCTTCGGAGAAGAGCATCCGCTCCTGCATGTCCTTGAACGGGATCTCGTGCCCCGGCTTGGTGAAGTGCTCGCGCAGGCCCGGCCAGAGACGGTCCCGCTTGCCGTCCACGTACTCGTAGAAGCCCGCTCCCCCGCTCCTGCCGGGACGTTCGAACTCGTCCACCATGCGGTCGATGACGCTGTCGGAGGGGTGACCGGCCCAGGTGCCGCCCGCCTCCTCGACGGCCCGCCTGGTCTCGTTGCGGATCTTGCGGGGCAGCGTGAGGGTCAGCTCGTCCATGAGGGAGAGGACCTTCGCCGGGTAGCCGGCCTGGGCCGCGGCCTGCTCGACCGAGGCGGGCTCGATGCCCTCGCCGACCATCGCGACGCCTTCGTTGATGAAGTGCCCGATGACGCGCGAGGTGAAGAAGCCGCGCGAGTCGTTGACGACGATCGGCGTCTTGTTGATCTGGCGCACCAGGTCGAAGGCGCGGGCCAGCGCCTCGTCACCGGTGCGCTCGCCCTTGATGATCTCGACGAGCGGCATCTTGTCGACCGGCGAGAAGAAGTGCAGGCCGATGAAGTCGACGGGCCGCGAGACGCCCTCGGCGAGCGTGGTGATCGGCAGGGTGGAGGTGTTGGAGCAGAGCAGCGCGTCCGGCTCCACGACGTCCTGGATCTCCTGGAACACCTTGTGCTTCAGCGAGGTGTCCTCGAAGACCGCCTCGATCACCGCGTCGCAGCCCGCGAGGGCCTGCGGGTCCGCGGTCGGCGTGATGCGGGCGAGCAGCGCGTCCGCCTTGTCCTGGCTCGTACGCCCCTTGGCCACGGCCTTGGCGCAGAGCTTCTCGGAGTACGCCTTGCCCTTCTGCGCCGCCTCCGCGGAGACGTCCTTGAGGACGACCTCGATACCCGCGCGGGCGCACGAGTACGCGATGCCGGCGCCCATCATGCCGGCACCGAGCACGGCGACCTTGCGCACGGTCCTCTGCTCGATGTCCTTGGGGCGGTTGGCGCCGGAGTTGACGGCCTGGAGGTCGAAGAAGAACGCCTGGATCATGTTCTTCGCGACCTGGCCGGTGACCAGCTCGGTGAAGTACCGGGCCTCGATGGTCAGCGCGGTCTCGAAGTCGACCTGCGAGCCCTCGACGGCCGCGGCGAGGATGTTGCGCGGGGCAGGGTAGTTGGCGCCCGCCGTCTGCTTCTTCAGGTTGGCGGGGAAGGCGGGCAGGTTCGCCGCGAACTTCGGGTTGGCGGGGGTGCCGCCGGGGATGCGGTAGCCGGGCTTGTCCCAGGGCTGCTGCGACTCGGGGTTGGCGTCGATGAAGGCGTGCGCCTTCTCCAGCATCTCCTCGCGCGTGGCGGCCACTTCGTGGACGAGGCCGTTCTCCAGGGCGCGCTTCGGGTTGTACTGGGTGCCCTGGAGCAGCACCTTCAGGAGGGCGTCGGCGATGCCCATGAGGCGCACGGTGCGGGTGACGCCGCCGCCCGCGGGGAGCAGGCCGAGGGTGACCTCGGGCAGACCGATCTTGGAGCCGGACGCGTCGAGGGCGACGCGGTGGTGCGAGGCGAGGGCGATCTCGTAACCCCCGCCGAGCGCGGCGCCGTTGATCGCGGCGACGACGGGCTTGCCGAGGGTCTCGATGCGGCGCAGCGAGTTCTTGATGGTGGTGCCCGCGTCGAAGGCCTCCTGGGCGTTCTCCGGGCCGACCTTGATCATGTCCTTGAGGTCGCCGCCCGCGAAGAACGTCTTCTTGGCGGAGGTGTAGATGATGCCGCGAATCGAGTCCTTCTCGGCTTCCGCGCGGTCGGCGATCGCCGCGATGGACTCCTTGAACGCCTGGTTCATGGTGTTCGCGGACTGGTTGGGGTCGTCCAGGACGAGGGTGACGACACCGGTGTCGTCCTGTTCCCAGCGGATGGTGGTGCTCTCGGTCATGTCTTCTTCTCCGTGAAGTCTGAGGGGAGGGCGGGGCCCGGGGTGGGTGGCTGCGGTGTCATTGCCGACTGGCCGCCGGTGGGGGCTGGTCGCGCAGTTCCCCGCGCCCCTGAAAGGCGCACTCCGTGCGCCGTCTCAGGCGTGTCGCGGGAAAGGCGCGGCGGAGCCGTATGCCTTTGGGGGCGCGGGGAACTGCGCGGGCAACCACCACACACCCGCAGTGGGCGACGCACCCCGGCCCCAACGGCGCGTGGCCCTACAGCCGTTCCACGATCGTGGCGATGCCCATGCCGCCGCCCACGCACAACGTGGCCAGCCCGTACCTCAGGTCCCTCCGCTCCAGTTCGTCCACGAGCGTGCCCAGGATCATCGCGCCGGTCGCGCCCAGCGGGTGACCGAGCGCGATCGCGCCGCCGTTGACGTTCACCTTGTCCAGGGAGAGCCCCATGTCCTTCACGAAGCGCAGCACCACCGCGGCGAACGCCTCGTTGATCTCGACGAGGTCGATGTCGTCGATCGAGAGCCCCGCCTTGGCGAGCGCCTTGCGCGTCGCGGGCGCGGGCCCGGTGAGCATGATCAGCGGGTCGGAGCCCGAGACGGCCGCGGAGACGATCCGCGCGCGCGGAGTGAGGTCGTAGCGCTCGCCGACCTCCTTCGTGCCGACGGCGACGAGCGACGCGCCGTCCACGATGCCGGAGGAGTTGCCCGCGTGGTGGACGTGGTCGATCTGCTCGATCCAGTGGTACTTCTGCAGCGCGACCGCGTCGAAGCCGCCCAGGTCGCCGATGTCCTTGAAGGACGGCTTCAGCTTGGCGAGGGAGTCGGCGGTGGTGCCGGGGCGCAGGTGCTCGTCGTGGTCGAGGACGACGAGGCCGTTGCGGTCCTTGACGGGCACGACGGAGCGGGCGAAGCGGCCGTCCTTCCAGGCCGCGGCGGCCCGCTCCTGGGAGAGCGCCGCGTACTCGTCGACGTCGCGCCGCGTGAAGCCCTCGACCGTGGCGATGAGGTCCGCGCCGATGCCCTGCGGCGCGAAGTCGGTCTCGAAGTTGGTCATCGGGTCGGCGAACCAGGCGCCGCCGTCCGAGGCCATCGGCACGCGCGACATCGACTCGACGCCGCCCGCGAGCACCAGGTCCTCCCAGCCCGAGCGGACCTTCATCGCGGCGAGGTTGACGGCCTCCAGACCGGAGGCACAGAAGCGGTTCTCCTGGACGCCCGCGACCGTGTCGGGCAGACCCGCGGCGATCGCCGCGATGCGCGCGATGTCGGAGCCCTGGTCGCCGACGGGGCCCACCACGCCGAGGACGATGTCGTCGATGGCGGCCGGGTCGAGGCCGGGGAAGCGGGCCTGGATCTCGTGGATCAGGCCGACGACGAGGTCGATGGGCTTGGTCCCGTGCAGGGCGCCATTGGCCTTGCCGCGTCCGCGCGGGGTGCGGATCGCGTCGTATACGTACGCTTCGGTGGTCACGCGTGAGCCTTTCGAGGGTGTGCGAGAGGGTGAGGTCCAAAAGTGCTGGGCTGTCCGGGAGGGTGCGGTGCGGGTCAGCCGAGCAGGGAACGGCCGATGATCTCCTTCATGATCTCGGTCGTGCCGCCGTAGATGGTCTGGATGCGTCCGTCGGTGAAGGCCTTGGCGACGCGGTACTCCGTCATGTAGCCGTAGCCACCGTGCAGTTGCAGACAGCGGTCGGCGACGCGCTTCTGCAGCTCGGTGGCCCACCACTTCGCCATCGACGCGTGCACGGCGTCGAGTTCCCCGTTCGAGTGATCGACGATGCACCGGTCGAGGAACGTGCGGGTGACGGCGCACTCGGTGGCCATCTCCGCGATCTCGAAGCGGATGTGCTGCAGCTTGGCGAGCGGACGCCCGAACGCCTCACGCTCCTTCACGTACGTCGTGGTGATGTCCAGGAGGTGCTCGGCGGCGGCGATCCCGGCGACGGCGATGCCCATGCGCTCCTGCGCGAGGTTCGTCATCAGGTGGATGAAGGCGCCGTTCAACTCGCCGAGCAGGTTCTCCTTGGGGACGCGTACGTCGTTGAAGAACAGCTCGGCGGTGTCCTGGGACTTCTGACCGATCTTGTCGAGATTGCGGCCCCGCTCGAAGCCTTCCATGCCGCGCTCGACGACCAGGAGGGACAGGCCGTGGGCGCCCCCTTCGGGGGACGTCTTGGCGACGACGATGACGAGGTCGGCGAGGATGCCGTTCGAGATGAACGTCTTGGAGCCGTTGAGCACCCAGTGGTCGCCGCGGTCCTCGGCACTCGTGCGGATGCCCTGGAGGTCGGAGCCCGCGCCGGGCTCGGTCATCGCGATGGCCGTGATGGTCTCGCCGCTGCAGAAGCCGGGCAGCCAGCGCCGCTTCTGCTCGTCCGTGGCCAGGGAGGTCAGATAGGGCCCGATGATGTCGTTGTGCAGGCCGACGGCGAGCCCCGCGGCGCCCGCGCGGGTGAACTCCTCGGCGAGGACCGCGGAGTAGCGGAAGTCGTCGTTGCCGCCACCGCCGTACTCCTCAGGGACGGCGAGGCCGAGCAGCCCCTGCTTGCCCGCGGCGAGCCAGGCCTCGCGGGAGACGATGCCGTCCTTCTCCCACTGTTCGTAGTGGGGCAGCACCTCCTTGGCGAGGAAGGTGCGGACGGTCTCGCGGAACGCGTCGTGCTCGGCGGAGAAGATCTGCCGCTTCATGTGTACGTGGCCTCCTGGAGCCCTGGATGAGCCGGCGAGCTCTCTCAGAGCCAGCCCTTGACGGTTTCGATCGACTTGGCCGGCTCGGGGCCGACGGGAACGACGTTGAGCATGGTGACGCCGGCCTCGCGGAAGGCCTCGACGCGCTCGCGTACATAGCCCGCGGGCCCGCACAGCGACATGAGCTCGCAGAACTCGTCCGGGACGGCGGCCTCGGCCTCCCTCTTCTTCCCGGCCAGATAGAGGTCCTGGATGCGTGCGGCCGCCTCCTCGTAGCCGTACGCGACCGCGAGGTCGTTGTAGAAGTTCTTCCCCTTGGCGCCCATTCCTCCTACGTAGAGGGCGATCTGCGGGCGCGCGAGGTCGCGTACGGCCGCCGCGTCGTCGCCGATGGCGAGCAGTCCCCCGGCGACGGTCTCCAGCGGCCCGAGGGCCGGATCGCGCTTCTCCCTGCCCGCGGCGAGCGGGGCACCCCACACCTGGTGGGCCTTCTCCGGGAGAAAGAGGGTGGGCAGCCAGCCGTCGGCGATCTCGGCGGTCATGCGGACGTTGGCGGGCCCCAGGGAGGCGACGTACAGCGGGACTTCGGGCCGTACCGGTCGGGTGAGGATCTTCAGGGGCTTGCCGAGCCTGCCGCCCTTCTCCGGAGGCAGCGGCATGTCCGTGATGCCGTGGTGGTCGATGACCTCGCGGCGCAGGATGCGGCGGGTCAGCTCGATCGCCTCGCGGGTGCGGCCGAGCGGCTTGTCGTACGGCTTGCCGTGCCACCCCTCGACGACCTGCGGGCCGGAGGCACCGAGCCCGATGATCGCGCGGCCGCCGGAGACCGCGTCGAGTCCCGCCGCGGTCTGGGCGATCAGGGCGGGGGTGCGGGAGTAGACGTTGAGGATGGCGGCGCCGATCTTCATGCGCTCCGTGCGCGCCGCCAGGTAGCCCATGATCGTGGGCGAGTCGAAGCCGTACGCCTCCGCGACCCATACGGCGTCCAGGCCCGCGGACTCCAGGGCGGCGGCGCTGTCGGCGGCCTCGCGCGGGTCGCCCGCGTAGGCGAGCGGTGCGGAGATCTGCATCAGTGGTCTTCCTCCGCGGTCGCTCGGGGCGGTTCGGTCGGGGGGTGCGCGAGGGCCGGTACGCCCCAGTCGCGGGCCACGTCGGCGGTGTCGGCGCCGGGCTGTGCGGGGCCGGTGCGGACCTGGGTCGGGGTCGCCGAGAAGCGGGGCGCGGGGGTGGGCTGGGTGATGCCCCCGTGGTCGGTGAAGGTGCCGCGGGCGGCGAGGTGCGGGTGGGCGGGCGCCTCGCGCAGGGACAGCACGGGCGCCACGCACGCGTCGGAGTCCTGGAAGACGGCCGTCCACTCGTCACGCGTACGTTCCTTGAAGCGGGCGGCGACGGCTTCGCGCAGCTCGCCCCAGCGGGCCAGATCCTTGCGGGCGGGCGCGGTGTCGGCGAGGCCGAGCAGGGTGGTGAACTCGTCGTAGAACTGCTGCTCAAGGGAGCCCACGGCCATGTAGCCGCCGTCCGCTGTCTCGTACGTGCCGTAGAAGGGACAGCCGCCGTCGAGGAGGTTGGCGCCGCGGCGGTCCTGCCAGCCGCCGGCCGCGAGCATGCCGTGGATCATCGTGGAGAGGTGGGCCGCGCCGTCGACGATGGCGGCGTCCACCACCTGTCCGGTGCCGTGCTCGCGCGCGTGGTGCAGCGCGGCGAGGATGCCGACGACGAGGTAGAGCGAGCCGCCCGCGTAGTCGCCCACGAGGTTGGCGGGGACGGCGGGCGGCTCGTCGGGGTTGCCGATCATGCCCAGGGTGCCGGTGATGGCGATGTACGCGATGTCGTGGCCCGCGCGCCGGGCGAGCGGTCCTTCCTGGCCCCAGCCGGTCATCCGGCCGTAGACCAGCTTCGGATTGCGGGCGTGGCAGGCGTCGGGGCCCACGCCGAGGCGCTCGGCGACGCCGGGCCGGTAGCCCTCGATGAGGACGTCGGCGCGTTCGACCAGGTCGAGGACGCGGGCCGGTCCTTCGTCGGACTTGAGGTCGACGACGACGGAGCGTTTGTTGCGGTTGGTCACGTCGTACTCGGGATCGATCGCGAGGCCGCCGCCGCCGGGACGGTCGACGCGCACGACGTCGGCGCCGAGATCGGCGAGGAGCATGGCCGCGAACGGGCCCGGCCCGATGCCTGCCAGCTCCACCACACGTACTCCGGCGAGCGGTCCGTGAACGCCCTTGCCCGGCATCGTCATTGAGCCCCCAGCACTGTGACACAACTGATGTAACACCAATGATGCTAAGAACGTGTTCCACCGTGCACAAGCCCCTGGCGAGCAAGCGCTCAGTCAATTCTGGCCGCGCCGTCGCGCCGCACGCTAGCCTCGGCCCCCGACAACTGCGCGGGGGCCCACGGCGGAGAGGTGCCATGACCGGTCGTAACAGTCAGCAGAGCGACAACAGCAACGTCAGCGAGCGCGCGTACGACATCGTGCTCTTCGGAGCGACGGGGTTCGTGGGGGTGCTCACCGCTGAGCACCTCGCCGCCCGCGCCCCCGAGGACGTGCGGTGGGCCATCGCCGGGCGCGACACCGGCAAGCTCGAAGGGCTGCGGAGGCGGCTCTCCGCGATCAATCCGGCGTGCGCCGAACTTCCCCTGGTCCACGCCGACGTGGCGGATCCCGCGTCGCTGCGGGACATGGCCTCCCACGCGCGCGTGGTCGCCTCCACCGTCGGCCCGTACCTCACGTACGGACAGGAGCTGGTCGGGGCGTGCGCCGAGGCCGGCACGGACTATGTGGACCTGACCGGTGAGCCGGAGTTCGTCGACCTCATGTACGTGAAGCACGACGCCCGCGCGCGGGAGACCGGCGCACGGCTCGTGCACTCCTGCGGCTTCGACTCGATCCCCCACGACCTGGGGGCGTACTTCACCGTGCAGCACCTGCCCAAGGACGTGCCGTTGCGCGTCGACGGGTTCGTCCGGGCGGGCGCCCGGTTCTCCGGCGGCACCTTCGCCTCCGCACTCAACCAGTTCGGACGGGGCCCGCAGATGCTGGCCGCCGCGAAGGACCGCAAGCGGCACGAGCCGCGCGCGGTGGGACGCAAGGCGTATGCCCCGCCCGGCGCGCCCCGGTACGCGAGCGAGGTCGGCGCGTGGGCCCTGCCCCTGCCGACCATCGACCCGCAGGTGGTGCAGCGCTCGGCGCGCGCCCTTGACCGGTACGGACCGGACTTCCGCTACCGCCACTACGCGGCCGTGAAGTCGCTGCCGGTCGCGCTGGGCGCCCCCGTGGCCCTCGGCGGTCTCCTCACGGTGGCCCAACTGCCGCCCGCGCGGCGGTGGCTGTCCGCGCGCCTGAAGCCCGGCGACGGCCCTGACGAGGCACGCCGCGCGTCGTCGTGGTTCTCGGTCCGGTTCGTGGGCGAGGGCGGCGGAAAGCGGGTGTTCACGGAGGTCGCGGGCGGCGACCCCGGCTACGAGGAGACGGCACGGATGCTGGGCGAGTCGGCACTGTGCCTCGCCCAGGACTCCCTGCCTCCGACGTCGGGACAGGTCACCACGGCCGTGGCGATGGGCGACGCGCTGATCGAACGGCTGCGGGCGGTGGGAATCTCGTTCCGGGTCGTCGCGGAGCGCGAGGCGGCGGACGACTAGGGACACGGCCCGGATACGTGAAGATGCCCCGCACGCGCGCGTGCGGGGCATCTTCACACGGTCGGACTGTCCGGCGGTCAGGCCACCGGAGCCGGGTAGGTCGGGTACTCGACCCCGGAGACGTACTGGACGACCCGGATGACCTGGCACGAGTAGCCGAACTCGTTGTCGTACCAGAGGTAGAGGATCGCGTTGTCGCCGTCGACCTTGGTGGCACCGGCGTCGACGATCGACGCGTGGCGCGAACCGACGAAGTCCATCGACACGGCGTCCGGCGCCGTCGTGAAGTCGATCTGCCGCTTCAGCGGCGAGTGCAGCGACACGTCGCGCAGGTGGTCGAGGACCTCGTCGCGGGTGGTCTCGCGGCCCAGGCGCAGGCTGAGGATGGCGATCGAGACGTCCGGCACGGGCACGCGGATGGAGCTGCCGGTGATCGGCGCCTTGAGGTCGGGCAGCGCCTTCGCGACGGCGGAGGCGGCTCCCGTCTCGGTGATGACCATGTTGAGCGGCGCGGAGCGGCCCCGGCGGTCGGCCTTGTGGTAGTTGTCCAGCAGGTTCTGGTCGTTGGTGAACGAGTGGACGGTCTCCACGTGGCCGCGCAGCACGCCGTACTCGTCCGCCATCGCCTTCAGCGGCGGGACGATCGCGTTGGTGGTGCAGGAGGCGCAGGACAGGATCTGCTCGTCCGGCTTGATCGTGTCGTGGTTGACGCCGTGCACGATGTTCGGGACGTCACCCTTGCCGGGGGCGGTCAGGACGACCTTGTCGATGCCCGGGCGCAGGTGCTTGGAGAGGCCCTCGCGGTCGCGCCACTTGCCGGTGTTGTCGACCAGGATCGCGTCCTTGATGCCGTACGCCGTGTAGTCCACCTCGGACGGGTCGTTGGCGTAGATCACCTTGATCGCGTTGCCGTTGGCGACGATCGTGCTGTTCGCCTCGTCGACGGTGATCGTGCCCTGGAACTGACCGTGGATGGAGTCGCGGCGCAGCAGCGAGGCGCGCTTCACCATGTCCTCGGCGGCCCGCTCGCCGCCCCCGCGCACGACGATGGCGCGCAGTCGCAGCCCGTTGCCCGAGCCGGACTTCTCGATGAGGAGACGGGCGACGAGACGGCCGATGCGGCCGAAGCCGTACAGGACGACGTCGCGGCCCGCGCCGCGCTCGGCCTTGTTGGCACCGATGGCACCGGAGACCGACTCGGCGGTGAACTGCTCCACGGTCAGACCGCGGTCGTCGGCCTTGTAGGCCTCCGCGAGCAGGGCCAGGTCGATCTGCGAGGGGCCGAGGTCGAGCGTGGTGAGGGCCTGCAGGAACGGCAGCGTCTCGGTGACCGAGAGCTCCTGGCCGGCTATCTGCCGGGCGAATCGGTGGGTCTTCAGGATGCTGACCACCGACTTGTTCACCAAGGAGCGGCTGTGCAGCAGGACCGTCACGTCCCGCTCGCGGTGCAGCTTCCCGATGATCGGGATCATCGACTCCGCGATCTCCTCGCGGTGCTTCCAATTGGTGAACGAGTCGTCATTGACAGTCACAGGAGTATCTTTCGAGCTAGGCGGCGCTCATATGCTAACCCGCTCGTCTTTCCGGCTCTCAACCGGCCACTTCCCGCAGCGCGGAGCGGCACAGCGCGTCCGCGCGGCGGGTGGATTCCGGCAGCCGGTAGCGGGGCGTGAGACACAAGGTGTGCGCGCAGGCCCGGTCCAGGGTCACCCGGTGCCCTGCCGACACGAAGACCGGCTTCACACCTTCGCGGGTGCGCAGCGCACGACCGACCTCCTCGGCACCGTCCAGCAGCGGCGACGCGCTCCCCCGTGCGGCGGCCGGGTCCTCGTACGCGAAGGCGAAGGGGTTCTTGGCGACGCCGATCGTCGACAGCCCCGTCAGGACGCCGAGGTGGCTGGCCAGGCCGAAGCGGCGCGGGTGGGCCACTCCGTAGCCGTCGCAGACGACGAGCCCGGGGTCCGACCGCAGCTCGCCCAGGGCGGCCAGGACCGTGGGGATCTCCCGGAACGCGAGCAGGCCGGGCACGTACGGGAAGGCCACCTTGCCGACGGCCGTCGCCTCCTCGACCACGTCGAGCGTCGCGGCGTCGAGGACGACGACGGCCGCGGCGACGACGTCCCGCTCGTCGTCGTAGGCGACGTCCACGCCGGTCACACGGCCCGTGCCGGGCGGCGGGCCGGTCTCGTCGAGGACGACGCGGGTGCGCAGTTCGTCCTGGACGGCGCGCGCCGTCCGCTCGTCGGCGGGCCAGTCGGAAGGCATCACATAGCTGCTCATGGTGCCGGGAAGCCTAGGGCCTGTGTCGGAAGTCCCGCCTGCCCCGCGACGCCCGGCATTAAAGACGCGTAAAGATTGCCGGGTTCAGGCAATGAACGGCACCGGTCCGCTATGTCAGCATTCCCCCGTACCGAGGTGAACGGCGCGACGGGGGAAGTGATCCGATGACGGTGTTTCTTGGTCTCGGCATCGCGGGGATCGTGCTGCTGGTGCTCTCGCTCCTCCTGGACGGGGTCCTCGAAGGGCTCTTCGGAGGAGCGGGGGCACTGGACGGGCTCTTCGACGGGCTCCTGTCCCTGCCGGTCGTCGCCGGATTCGTCGCCATGCTCGGCTTCGGCGGAGCACTCGTGCTCGGCACGACCGGCCTCGGCGCCGGCCCCGCCACCGTCGCGGGAGCCTGCGCGGGAACCGGGGCGGGCTGGGTGACGTGGAAGCTCACCCGCGCCCTGATGCGCGACCAGACCGCTGTCACGCCGCGCGGCGACGACCTCGTGGGCACCGCGGGGTCCGTGGTCACGGCGATTCCGGCCGACGGCTACGGCGAGGTGCTGCTGCACCTCGCGGGCCAGCGCGTGAAGTACGCGGCCCGCAGCTCCGCCGCGGTGGCCCGGGGCACCGAGATCTGGGTCGACGCGGCGCTCTCGCCGACGTCGGTGGCGGTCCGTCCCGTCGAACGCTGACGCGGTCGCCGCTCCAGGCTCCGGGCGGTCCGCCGCCGCTCACCAACTTTTCGCAACCGATCTGCCGTCCCCGGGTGGCAAGGGGGGAATGCACCATGAGTCCAGTCCTGATCTCGGTCGTCGGAGTCGTCGTACTCCTCGTCCTGCTGGCGCTCGTCGTCATCACGCGCTACAAGGTCGCCGGGCCCAGCGAGGCCTTCATCGTGACCGGCCGGCGCGGCAAGAAGTCCACGGATCCGGACACCGGCCGGGTCATGACCGACAACAGCGGCCAGAAGGTCGTGGTCGGCGGCGGTGTCTTCGTCGTGCCGTTCGTGCAGCAGAAGTTCACCCTCGACCTGTCCTCGCGGCACATCCCGATCGCCGTGCGCGGCGCGGTCACGCTGCGCGGCGTCAAGGCGAACCTCGAAGGCGTCGCCATCGTGAAGGTCGGCGGCACCGAGGACTCGATACGCGCCGCCGCCCAGCGCTTCCTCGTCCAGCAGGACGGCATCGTCGGCTTCACCCAGGAGGTGCTCTCCGGCGCGCTGCGCTCCATCGTGGGGCGCATGTCGGTCGAGGACATCATCCGCGACCGTGCCGCGTTCGCCGGACAGGTCGCCGAGGAGGCCGAGGCCAGCCTCTCCGGTCAGGGCCTGGTCCTGGACGCCTTCCAGATCCAGGACATCACCACCGAGGGCTCCTACCTGGAGGACCTCGGCCGTCCCGAGGCCGCCCGCGCACGGCAGGAGGCGGACATCGCCGAGGCCGTGGCGCGCCGCGCAGCCGAGCAGGCACGGCTGAAGGCGGAGGAGGAGATCGCCGTCGCGCAGCGGACCTTCTACCTCAAGCAGGCCGAGATCAAGGCCGAGACGGACGAGGCGGCGGCGCGCGCGAGCGCCGCGGGGCCGCTCGCCGAGGCCGCACGGCAGCAGGACGTGCTCACCGAGCAGGAGAAGGTCGCCAAGCGCCAGGCGGCGCTCACCGACAGCGAGTTGGACACCCAGGTCCGCAAGCCCGCGGACGCCGCGCGCTACCAGGCCGAGCAGGAGGCGGAGGCCCGCAGGATCGGCCTGGTCAAGCAGGCCGAGGCGGACGCGGAGCGGGCCCGTCTGACCGGTGAGGGCGAGAAGGCGCACCGTGCCGCGCTGGCCGACGCCGTACGCCTGGAGGGCGAGGCCGACGCCGCGTCGATCGGCGCGCGGGGTGCCGCGGAGGCGGAGGCGATGCGCAAGAAGGCCGACGCGTTCGCGCAGTACGGCGACGCGGCCGTCCTGCAGATGCTCGTCGAGGTCCTGCCGAGCGTGGTGGGCAAGGCGTCCGAACCGCTCGCTGCGGTGGACAAGATGACCGTGATCTCGACGGACGGGGCCGGACAGCTGTCCCGTACGGTCGCCGACAACGTCGCCCAGGGCGTGGAGCTCCTCAGCTCCACCACGGGGGTCGACCTCGCCGAGCTCCTCAAGAACATCACGGGCGCCAAGCCCGCGAGCCCGGCCTCCTCGGCCAACGGGAAGATCGAAGTCACCGACCTGTAGGGACTCGGCATACTTACGATCATGAACTGGACGGTGCGCTCCGCGACGACGGCAGACATAGAGGTCATCGTGGAGCTCCGGGCCGTCGTCATGCGGCCGGATCTGGAACGGCTCGGCCGTTTCGATCCGCACCGGGTGCGGCAGCGGTTCCGGGACGCGTTCCGCGCGGAGCACACGTCCGTGATCGAGAGCGGCGGCGCGTTCGCGGGGTGTGTCGCCCTGCGGCCCGCCGCCGACGGGCTCTGGCTGGAGCACTTCTTCCTCGACCCGCGGCTCCAGGGGCGCGGCCTCGGCTCGGCGGTCCTCGGCTCGCTCCTGGAGCGGGCCGACGCCGAGGGCGCGGCCGTCCGCCTCAACGTCCTGCGGGGCAGCGCCGCCCGGCGGCTGTACGAGCGCCACGGTTTCACGGTCGAGTCGGAGGACCCGATCGACGTGTTCATGGTCAGGGCCGCCCGGTAGTTCCTGGTCAGGGCCGCCCGGTAGCCTCGCGATCATGTTCATTCTCGAATTGACCTACACCGCGCCGCTCTCCGCCGTCGACGCGCACCTGGAAGCCCACGTCGCCTGGCTCGACCAGCAGTACGAGGCCGGTGTCGTCCTCGCCTCCGGCCGCAAGAACCCGCGCGACGGCGGCGTGCTCATCGCCGTCGCGGAGGATCGCGCGCAGGTCGAGAAGATCGTCGCGCAGGACCCGTTCACCGTGGCCGAGGTGTGCGCGTACCGGATCACCGAGTTCTACGCGACGAAGACGGCCCCGGCCCTCTCCGCGTACCGCGAGGAACTGCCCGCCTGAGGCCCTAGCGGACCCCTTCCAGGCGGGCGATCCGCCCCTTCTCCCCCGCGGCCCAGCAGCCCCGGTCGGCCGTGCAGTCCACGGTGTCGTACGACCCCGAGTCGATGGTCCGCCAGCTCCGGCCGCCGTCCGTCGTGACGTCCGTGCCCGTGGGTCCGACCGCGAGCGCCGTGGTGCGGCTGTGGGGGAACCAGGCCACGCCCGAGCGGTAGGCGGGCGGCGGCTTCCCCACCGGGTCCCAGCGGCGCCCGCCGTCCCGGGTGACCGCCGCCGCCTTCGGCGAGGGCTGGTCGGCGCGGTAGTCGCCGCCCACCGCGATGCCGTGCGTACGGTCGCGGAAGGCGAGCCCGAAGACGCCGCGGGCCGGGTCGCCCGCCGGGACCGGCGCGTCGGTGGCCTTCCAGGTCCTTCCGCGGTCGGCGGAGTGCAGGACACGCGCGCGTGCCGCCCCGCCCGTGGCCAGCCACACGTCCCGTGACCCGTTGCTCACCAGGCACTGGCCGCTCGCCGCGAAGCCCGCCTCACCCTCCTGTGCCGCGGGCATGCCGGAGTTCGGCAGGACCTTCCAGGACCGGCCCCCGTCGGCGGTGGACAGGATGCGGAACTTCCCGTCGACGGGATCGCTCATCGCGAGGCCGTGGCGCCGGTCGAGGAAGGTCATGCAGTCGTAGAACGCCTTGGCGTCGGTGTTGCGGAAGGACTCCGTCCAGGTGGCCCCGCCGTCCTCGGTGCGCAGCACCCGCGACGCCTCGCCCTCGCCGATGGCGAGGACCACCGCACGGCGGTCGTCGAAGGCCTCGATGTCGCGGAACTCCAGACCGGCGGCGCCCGGCGGGGAGACTTCGCGCCAGGTCTTGCCGCCGTTCGCGGTGCGCAGCACGGTCCCCTTCGTGCCGGCCGCCCACGCAGTGTCACGGCTGACGGCGGCGAGCCCCCGGAAGCGGGCGTCGGTACCGCTCTCCGTGAGCTGCCAGCGCGGTTCCCGGTCCGGGTGGTGCGCATCGGTGTCCGCCCGCGCGGCGCCCGGTGCGCCGAGGACGGTCGCGGCGAGCATCGCGCCGCACAGTCCCGTCAATACCGTCCGCCTCGTCGACTTCATCTTCCCCATGCCCCTCATGGCGGGCGAAGCTAGCCGACGCGCGCAGCCTCGTCCAGATGGCCTGAAGGCATCCCCCATGAGGTGGTCGCCGGGAACCGCGGGCCCTGCCAGGGTGTCGCGGTGACAGAGGTCACTCGCTCCGAACCGCCCTCCGTGTGCACGCATCCGGTCTTTCCGTCGTCTATTCAAGTGCCGACCCCAGTCGTCCAGCAGTCAGTGAGGGAGCAGGCGTTGTCCACCGTCATCGAGCAAGCCGTAGAGGCCCGCCTGGTCGCCGCCGAGCCGCGGATGCCGACCATTCCCGCAACGCTCCACTACGACCGGCGGGATCCGTTCGCCGTGCGCATGAGCTTCCCCGCTCCCGCGACCCTGGAAGGCATCGAGGTCTACTGGACCTTCGCCCGTGAGCTCCTCGTCCACGGCGTGGAGCGTGCGGTGGGCGACGGCGACGTGCGCGTGCGTCCGTACGGGTTCGACCGCACGGTCGTGGAGTTCCACGCCCCCGAGGGCACCGCGATCGTCCACATCCGCACCGGGGACCTCCGCCGTTTCCTGCGCAGCTCGATGGCGCTGGTGCCGGCCGGCCAGGAGAGCCGCCACGTGGATCTCGACCAGGACCTGGCCGAGCTGATGCGGGACGCGTGCTGAGCGGCGGATCGGGCTGTCCGTAGGGTCGGCTCCGCGCCGCGCCTTCCGTGGCGGCCGAGCGAGCCCGAGTTCAGTCCCCGCCTCCCCCGCTCGACGAGCGCGCCGCCTCCGCGGCCGTGATCGCCGAGGCCAGCGCCTTGCGCAGGGCGCGCATCTGCCGGGTGACGTCGAGCGACGCGCCGCCGCCGCGGTCGGTGAGCTCGGTGAGCCGGTCCTTGTACCGCCTGCGGTCCTTGCCGGTGACGAACGGCCGCAGCTTGCCGGTGGCCGCGCACATCACGAGGGCCGCCTCGCTCTCGGACACCTCCGTGATCGACTGGGGAC
Source organism: Streptomyces venezuelae (assembly GCF_008642315.1). Taxonomy (NCBI): domain Bacteria; kingdom Bacillati; phylum Actinomycetota; class Actinomycetes; order Kitasatosporales; family Streptomycetaceae; genus Streptomyces; species Streptomyces venezuelae. The sequence continues at coordinate 1,259,391 of NZ_CP029192.1, forward strand.
CGCGCAGCACCGTACCCGCCTCCGCCTGCAGCGCCTCCGCGTATCCGGCGCGCTCCAGCTCCCAGTGCCGGACAGGGAAGACGCCGAGGACACGGCGGCGCTCCAGGCGCAGATAGCCGTGGGCGGTGAGCTGGTCGCGGACCTCGTTCAGGGTGTTGCCGGAGCGGTGTGTCATCCATCCGCGCCACTTGCGCGGCCGGGACTCCTCGATGAGCTCGACGAGTGCGTCGAGCACCGTGTCGCCCGTGCGCGCGCCGGTCACCGGGGTGACGATGCCGTCCGTCTCGACGATCACGCCGCGCTGGGCGAGCTCGGCCAGCGCTCCGGCGCGGACGACCAGGTGCAGGTCGGGGCCGCCGGTGAACTTTCCCCTCTCCCCGTTCCACGCCAGGAGCAGGAGCTTGGCGGGCAGGGACAGCGTGCCGTAGTGCACGGCGCCTCCTCGGTCGGCGTCCACGGAGCCGGGTGTGAGCCCACGATAAAACGTTGACACACCCCGGAGCCCGTCCTACGGTGTACAACGGTTCTGTTGCCGTCGATAGGAGAAGGACGTTGCTCGTCTGAGGTCATGAGACACCGCGTCACGCAGCTCTCGCTGCCGTGCACGCCGTGTGCGACCTCGGCTTCACGAGCCGTCCCGTCCCCCGGCACAGGCCTTTTCTCGTTCTCCGGCCTCTCCTCCGCCGCGGTGTCTCGAACGCGTTGCCCCTGACCGCGCTCCACACCAAGCAACCGCGAGGCCTGTATGTCCACCCACCCCACCTCCATCAGCTGTACGTCGCTCTCCTTCGGCTGGCCCGACGGCACCGGCGTCTTCGACGGCCTCCAGGTCTCCTTCGGACCCGGCAGGACCGGACTCATCGGCGTCAACGGCTCAGGAAAGTCAACCCTGTTGAAGCTCGTCGCGGGTGAGCTGACGCCCACCGACGGCGTGGTGCGCGTCGCCGGGGACGTCGGATATCTGCCGCAGAACGTCACCCTCGACACCGGCCTGCGCGTCGACGAGGTGCTCGGCATCGCCGCGACCCGCGCCGCGCTGCACGCCATCGAGGCGGGTGACGTGCGCGAGGAGCACTTCACCGCGGTCGGCGACGACTGGGACGTCGAGGAGCGCGCCGTCGCCACCCTCGACCAGCTCGGGCTCGGCCACATCGGCCTCGACCGCACCACGGGCGAGGTGTCGGGCGGCGAGTCGGTGCTGCTGCGTCTGGCGGCGCTGCTGCTGCGCCGTCCCGACGTGCTCCTTCTCGACGAACCGACCAACAACCTCGACCTGTACGCCCGTCGGCGGCTGTACGCGGCCGTCGATGCCTGGTCCGGCGTCCTGGTCGTGGTCAGCCACGACCGTGAACTCCTGGACCTGGTCGACCAGATCGCCGATCTCCGTGACGGGGAGGTGAGTTGGTACGGCGGAAACTTCCAAGCGTACGAGGAGGCCCTCGCCGTGGAGCAGGAGGCGGCCGAGCGCATGGTGCGCGTCGCCGAGACCGATCTGCGCAAGCAGAAGCGCGAACTGGTCGATGCCCACGTCAAGTTGGCCCGCCGCAAGCGGTACGGCCAGAAGATGTGGGACCAGAAGCGCGAGCCGAAGGTCGTCATGGGCAACCGCAAGCGCGCCGCCCAGGAGTCGGCGGGCAAGCACCGCATCATGCACGAGGAGAAACTCGCCGAGGCCAAGGAGCGCCTGGACGACGCCGTCGAGGCGGTGCGGGAGGACGACGAGATCCGTGTCGACCTGCCGCACACCCTGGTCCACCCGGGGCGCACGGTGCTCACCCTGAGCAACCTCGAACTGTGCTACGGCGCCCGCGTGCGGGGCGAGTTCGAGCTGCGCGGCCCCGAGCGGATCGCGCTCATCGGCCGGAACGGCGCGGGCAAGACCACGCTCCTGCGCACCGTCGCCGGGCAGCTGGCACCGGTCTCCGGCGAGGCACTGGCCCATGTGCCGATGCGTTTCCTGCCGCAGCGGCTCGACGTGCTCGACGGCGCGCTCACCGTCGCCGAGAACGTGGCGGCGTATGCTCCCGACGCGACCAACAACCGCATCAGGGCGCGGCTGGCCCGCTTCCTCTTCAAGGGCGCCAAGGCCGACCAGCGGGCGGCGACCCTGTCGGGCGGCGAACGGTTCCGCGCGGCGCTCGCGGCGCTGCTGCTCGCGGAGCCCGCGCCGCAGCTGCTCATGCTCGACGAGCCGACGAACAACCTCGACATGGCGAGCGTGAAGCAGCTGTCGACGGCCCTGGAGTCGTACGAGGGCGCGCTGATCGTCGCCAGTCACGACCTGCCGTTCCTGGAGTCCATCGGCATCACGCGGTGGCTGCTCCTGGACGGGGAACTCACGGAGATCACTCAGGAAAAGAAGACAGAAGCTGTCGGGTATTCCGCCTAGCTTCGGGTGCATGGACCAGAACCACGAGGCCACGCACCGAGAGACACATCCGGACACGCACCGTTGCATCGCCATCGAAGGCGCCCGGGAGAACAACCTCAAGGAGGTGAGCCTGCGCATCCCCAAGGGCAGGCTCACCGTCTTCACGGGCGTGTCGGGATCGGGAAAGTCGTCGGTCGTCTTCGACACGATCGCGGTGGAGTCGCAGCGCCAGCTGAACGAGACGTTCACCTGGTTCGTCCGCAACCGGCTGCCGAAGTACGAGCGGCCGCATGCGGACGCCATCGAGGAGCTCTCCCCCGCGATCGTCGTCGACCAGAAGCCGATCGGCGGCCACTCCCGCTCCACCGTGGGCACGATGACGGACATCTACTCCGTGATCCGCGTGCTGTTCTCCCGGCACGGCACGCCGAGCGCGGGCCCGGCGACGGCGTACTCGTTCAACGACCCGTCGGGCATGTGCACCGAGTGCGACGGACTCGGGCGCACGGTACGGCCCGACTACGACCGCATCCTCGACCCCGCCAGGTCCCTGGCGGACGGCGCGATCCTCTTCCCGCCGTTCGCCGTGGGCACCTGGCAGGGCCAGACGTACACGAACACGCCCGACCTGGACACGCACAAGCCGGTCGGTGAATTCACCGACGCGGAAAGGCGGTTCCTGCTGCGGGGCGGGGGCGGGCGTGCGCGGAAGAAGGTGAACGTCAACAACACGGGTGGCGCGCGGGACATCGACTACGAAGGGCTCGCCGACCGCTTCGAGCGGCTCTACCTGAACCGCGACCTCTCCACGCTCTCACAGAGGACCCGCGACCTCGTCCAGGGCTTCCTGGACGAGGGGCCCTGCCCGGCCTGTCACGGGGCCCGCCTCAACCCCACGGCGCTCGCCACCCGCATCAACGGCCTCGGCATCGCCGACTGCACCCGGATGGAAGTCAGCGACCTCATCAGGGAGTTGGGACGCGTCGACGACCCGGTGGCCGGCCCGATCGCGGCGGCCGCCGTGGCCGCACTGGAACGGATCGAGGCGATCGGCCTCGGCTATCTCAGCCTGGACCGCGAGACGTCCACCCTCTCCGGGGGCGAGGGACAGCGCCTGAAGATGGTGCGCCACCTCGGGTCCAGCCTCACCGGGATGACATACATCTTCGACGAGCCGAGCGTCGGACTGCACCCGCGCGACGTGGGGCGCCTGAACGACCTCCTGCTCCGGCTGCGCGACAAGGGCAACACCGTCCTGGTCGTCGAGCACGACCCCGACGTCATCGCGATCGCCGACCACGTCGTCGACATGGGCCCGGCGGCGGGCACCGACGGCGGCCTGGTCGTCTTCGAAGGCACACCGCAGGAGTTGTGCCGGGCCGACACCCTCACCGGCCGCCACCTGCGGCGCACCACCGGCATCAAGGAGCACCCGCGCGAAGCCGTGGGGGGCCACTGGGTCAAGGGCGCCGACCTGCACAACCTGAAGAACGTGAGCGTGCGGGTGCCCACCGGGGTCCTCACGGCGGTCACCGGCGTCGCGGGGTCCGGAAAGACCACCCTGGTCTCGAAGGCGTACACCGACGCGCACCCGGACGCCGTCGTCGTGGACCAGTCGTCCATCGGCATCTCCGGCCGCTCCACCCCGGCGACGTACCTCGGGATCATGGACACGGTGCGCAAGCTGTTCGCGCGCGAGACCGGCGCGAAGGCGAGCCTGTTCAGCTTCAACTCCCATGGAGCGTGTGAGCGTTGTCAGGGGCGCGGGATCATCTACAGCGACCTGGCGTTCATGGACCCGGTGACCACGACGTGCGAGGCGTGCGAGGGACGCCGCTTCAAGGAAGAGGTGCTGCGGCTCACCGTGGACGGCCGGTCCGTGGTGGACGTACTGGAGATGACGGCAGAGCAGGCCCTGGACTTCTTCGCGCGACTCGACGACACGTCCGTGCGTCGCCGGCTGTGCGCCCTGCGGGACGTGGGTCTCACCTACCTCACACTCGGGCAGCCACTGAGCACGCTCTCCGGGGGCGAGCGTCAACGCATCAAGCTGGCCACGCAGTTGCACCGCACCGGCACGACGTACGTCCTGGACGAGCCGACCACCGGACTGCACATGGCGGACATCGACGGGCTGCTCGCCATGCTGGACCGGCTCGTCGACGCCGGCAACACGGTGATCGTCGTCGAGCACAACCTCGACGTCGTCAAGCACGCGGACTGGGTGATCGATCTGGGTCCGGACGGCGGCAAGCACGGCGGTCGGATCGTCTTCGAGGGGACGCCGGCGCAGCTGCTGCGGGCCGAGGGCTCGTTCACGGCCGATCATCTGCGAGGCGCTCTGGGCGGGGACGGGCGACGCGCTGCATGATGTTGCGGCACCCGCCCCGCCCGCGTGAGGAGAGCCGTCCGTGCCCAGCAAGAAGGCCCTGATACGCCGCCCGAGCCCGCGCCTCGCGGAGGGCCTGGTCACCCACCTGCAACGCACGCCTGTCGACGTGGGCCTCGCGACGCGGCAGTGGGAGGCGTACGTGGCGGCGCTGAACGAGCACGGCTGGGAGACGTTCGAGGTGGAGCCGGCGGACGCGTGCCCCGACTCGGTCTTCGTGGAGGACGCGGTGGTCGTCTTCCGGAACGTGGCCCTGATCGCCAGGTCCGGCGCCCGCTCCCGGCAGGGCGAGACGACCGGCGTCGAGGAGGCGGTCGGCAGGCTCGGGTGCTCGGTCAACTGGGTGTGGGAGCCGGGGACGCTGGAGGGCGGGGACGTGCTCAAGGTCGGCGACACCCTCTACGTCGGGCGGGGCGGCAGGACCGACGCCGAGGGGGTGCGGCAGCTGCGGGCCGTCTTCGAGCCGCTCGGCGCGCGGGTCGTCTCGGTGCCCGTGGCCAAGGTCCTGCACCTGAAGTCCGCCGTGACGGCGCTGCCCGACGGGACGGTCGTCGGGTACGAGCCGCTCGTCGACAGCCCCTCGCTCTTCCCCCGCTTCCTTCCCGTGCCGGAGGAGGCGGGCGCGCACGTGGTGCTGCTCGGCGGCTCGAAACTGCTGATGTCGGCGAGTGCGCCCCGCAGCGCGGAGCTCTTCGCCGATCTCGGATTCGACCCGGTTCCAGTGGAAATCAGCGAGTTCGAGAAGCTCGAAGGCTGTGTGACGTGCCTCTCAGTCCGACTCCGTGAACTGTACGCCTGACCTGTACTGGGGCCGTGGAGGCGACGGAGACGGGTGGGGGCCGGGCTCGAAGCCTCTTTACGGAGGGTTTAACCTACGGCAACGTAACCTACGACACCGTAGGTAGTGCACCGCTCGCACTGCCCATGGAACTCTCTGTACTCCCGTCCCCCTGGAGCCCCCGTGACGATCACCTCTCCCCACCTCGGCAGCGCGGACAGCTGGACCGACGCCCGGCTGCTCTACGCGCTGGAGGAAGTGGTCGAGCAGGAACTCAATCGCCACCTCAAGGTGGCCAAGGACTGGATGCCCCACGAGTACGTCCCGTTCTCGGACGCCCGGAACTTCCCCGGCTTCTTCGAGGACGGCGAGGCGTGGGAGAAGGGCCAGTCCCCGGTCACCGACATCGGCCGCATCGCCCTGGTGGTCAACCTGCTCACCGAGGACAACCTCCCCAGCTACCACCACGAGATCGCCTCCCTCTTCGGCCGCGACGGCGCCTGGGGCACCTGGGTGCACCGCTGGACCGCCGAAGAGGGCCGGCACGGCATCGTGATGCGCGACTACCTCCTCGCCTCGCGCGCCGTCGACCCGGACCAGCTGGAGCAGTTCCGGATGGCGCACATGAGCGAGGGCTTCGAGTCGGACAACCGCCACTCGATGCTGCACTCGGTCGCGTACGTCGCCTTCCAGGAGCTCGCGACCCGCATCTCGCACCGCAACACCGGCCACCAGTCGGGCGACCCGGTCTGCGACCGCATGCTGGCGCGCATCGCCACCGACGAGAACCTGCACATGGTCTTCTACCGCAACCTCCTGAAGGCCGCCTTCGAGCTCGCCCCCGACCTGACCATGCAGGCCGTGCGCGACGTCGTGGTCAACTTCCGGATGCCGGGCCACGGCATGCCGGGCTTCGAGCGCGCCGCCGCGCAGATGGCCATCGGCGAGGTCTACAACATGCGCATCCACCACGACGACGTGCTGCAGCCCGTGCTGCGCTTCCTGAAGGTCCTGGAGATCGACGGGCTCGGCCCCGAGGGCCTGAAGGCGCAGGAGGAGCTGGGCTTCTTCATGGGCGGGCTGGACGCGGAAGCGTCGAAGTTCGACGAGAGGCTGGCCGCCCGCAAGGCGCGGATGGCGGCGCGCGGCGCCTGACGGGATGGGGCGGCTGGATTCGACGGTCCGCCCAGCCGCCCTCACCAGTGCCCTCGACGAGATCGCGCAGCTGCGCGCGTGCCGTGATCCTCAGTTTGGGGAAGCTGCGGTAGAGGTGGGAGCCGACCGTGCGCGGGGAGAGGAGGAGCCGCTCCCCGATCGCCCGGTTGGTCAGCCCGCGCGCCGCGAGTCCGACGATCTGCCGTTGCTGCGGGGAGAGTTGGGCGAGCGCGTCGGGTGCCGCGTGCGGGACGCCGAGTCCCGAGGCGCGCGCCTCGGCGCGGGCGCGCTCGGCCCACGGGCGCGCCCCGAGCCGCCGGAACGTGCGGGCCTGGGACTGACACCCCACAAGAAGACAGCCGGTTGTCGCACCGATTTACGACCGTCCTCCTCGGTGCGACGGTGGGCGAGGGGGTGAACCCATGGCGCAGATGGCGCAGACCCACGAGTGGATGTTCTACGAGGTCATGTGGCGCAGCTGGGCGGGCCGGGCGCAGGTGCCCTTTCCCGTGCCGTGGTGGGCGCAACAGGCCTTCCGGCGCTGGAGCGACGACTTCGACTCGGGAACGTACGAGACGAAGGAAGCCGCCCTGGCCTCCAATGCCCTGTACCGCTACTGGCACATGGTGGGCGTGAAGGACCACCGTCAGGAGTCACTGATCGGCCAGGCCGGTGAGATCGAGCCGGTCTACGACAAGTACTGCTTGTTCTTCTTCCTCTACGACCCGGCGACGGGTGCCCTGCACCTGCCGCAGCTGCCGGGCGACGGCACGGTGTCCCAGCGGATGGAGGCGCCGCACCTGCCCGTCGTCCTCACGGACTTCCGCGCCCCGGACGGCGTCGAGTTCGTGCAGCGCACCTTCGCCACGACCGTCGGGGCGCGGCAGCGCGACCTCGTGGTGTCCCGGGTGACGGTGGGCACCGCGACCGGTCAGCCGCGCGAGGGCCGGCTGTGCGCGGCGGTCATGCCGGCCGGGCCGAGCGGATTCCAGCGGCACGACCGCAACGGCCGGCAGATCACCGACCGGAGGCTGACGTTCCTGCGGTATCTGCCCGCGGAGAACCGGGTGGAGACGAACAGCGGCTGGGGTCCGGTGTTCGACACCGTGCCCGAGCAGTACGGCGTGTACGGCAACCCGGACTTCAGCCACGACCCGGCTTCCTATCTCGCGCACAGTCCGTTCCACGACCTGGTCAACGGCGGCAAACTGAACGGGGCCGGGCAGGCCCAGGACCAGGTCGCCGGGTTGTGCAGCGCGGCGTTCGCGTGGCCGTTCCGGATCGTCGACGACGAGATGTTCGCGCTGGATGTGCGACTGCCCGTCGATCTGTACAGCGGGGCCGCCGATCTGGCGGAGATCAGGTCCGTTCCGTCGGGTGAGCTGGAGGAGGCCAACCGGGCGTTCTGGACGTCGAAGCTCGTCGGGCAGGGCTTGCAGCCCGAACTGCCGCGACCCGTGGCGCACTTGACCGATCTGTTCCGCCAGTCGCGGTCGCAGCTGCTCATCCTCTCCGACCACGGGGAGATCCACCCGGGCCCCACGGTGTACGACTCGTTCTGGATCCGCGACTCGTCCGTCGAGGCCACTGCCTGCTCGCTGGTGGGTGACGGCGCGCTCGCCGAGCACCAGTTGGGCACCCACTACCCGTTGAAGTTCAATCGCGGCACGGGCCGGATCGGACCGTGTGCCGAGTACGGCTTCTACGGAGGTCCGCACGAGCGGGACGACCGCGAATGGGACAGCAACGGACAGGCGCTCTGGGCGATCGGCCGCTTCGACCGCACGAAGGGCCGCGCCGCCGCGTTCGGCGCGAAGCTGTACACGCCGTACGTGATCGACGGCGCCCGGTGGCTGCGGGACAACCGCGACCAGTACGGGCTGCTGCACAGCGGATGGAGCGCCGAGCACCTCGGCGAGCGCGACAAACCGCACTACTGGGACGACCTGTGGGCGCTCGCCGGTCTGTACGAGGCGGCGCGGCTCGCGGAACGCATCGGTTCGCCGGACGTGCCCGAACTCTGGGCGGCCTTCGACGACGTGAAGCGCGCCACGGCGGCCTCGGTGCGCTGGGTCCTGGCGGAGCAGCGCAGGCGCGGCGCCTGGGAGACGTACATCCCGACCGGTCCCGGCGACGTCGGCAGGCTCGATTCGACGATGATCGGCACCGCGGCGTTCTTCCACCCGCTGCGCCTGCACATGGGCAGCAAGCTCGGCACCGACATCGACGCGGCGGCGCGCTGCACGCTCGACACCATGTACGCCCGCTTCGTGCGGGGCGGCTACCGCCACGAGGCGGCGTGGAACGCGTACGGCCCGTACCTCACCACGCAGTTGGCGCACGCCTACCTGCTGGCGGGCGACCCGGCACGGGCGGACGCCCTGCTCGGGTGGATCGTCGGGGCCGCCTTCCCGCGCACCGAGGAGCGGGCGGTCGCGCTCGGCGCCTGGAACGAGCAGCACGCGTTCACCATCGCCTCGGACTTCCACGAAGTACCGTCCAGGCACTGGTACATGGGCGACATTCCGCACGGCTGGGCCGCCGCGGAGTATCTGCTCCTGATCCGCGACATCCTGCTGTTCGAGGCGGACGAGGACCGCGATCCACATGTCTACATCGCGCCGGGGGTACGTCCGCACTGGGTGCGGGACGGGGAGACGGTGGCCGTCGAATCCGCGCCGACGCTGTTCGGCAGGCCCTTCGGGTACCGGCTCACGCACGACGCGGGCGCCCGGACGGTGACCGTGGAGGTCACCGAGGCTCCGGAGCCGGTGCGGTACGTGTATCCGTGCCGGTTCGGGCAGGTGCGGTCGGTGTCGGCGGACGGGCGGCAGCTGCCCGTCTCCGGGGACGACGTGCTCGTTCCGGCCGGGACGCGACGGTTCGTGGTGACGTACACCTGAGTCCGGTGCTCGGTTTGCCGGGCGCGTCCGCTCGACGGACCTTGATCCGTACTGTCGAGCGACGTGATCGCTCGTTCGTGAGTTCTTCTGTTCCCGTGCCGGGCGTGAGGTGACGCTCGAAGGACGACGGGTGACCGGCGTCTGGTGAACGCGCACTGGGTGGGAGACGTGGCATGGCACGGGAAGAGGATCAGCGGCGGGCGGGCCTGGACAGTCAGGCCTTACTGCTGGCGGCCGGGCTGGCGGAGCTGGCGGTGACCACGGTGGGTTCGGCGGTGGGCGCGGTGCGGGACGCACTGCGCCGCTCCGACACCGCGGAGCTGGCGGCGGAGGCCGAGCACGACCTCCTGGCGCGCGGCCGGCTGGCGCTGGACCGATACGCGGCCGCGCCCCCGGCCCACCTGGAGATCCTGGCCCGCCGCGCCCTCGCCCGACAGGCCGCCGACGGTGAGTGAACCGTGGGGGCCGGACGGGCTGAAGGCGCGCGTCGACGACGCGTTGCTCCGCTTCGTCGCCGAGGAGGCGGACCGGCTGGCGGAGATCGATCCGCTCCTTGGCCCGGTGGCAGCGCAGTTGGAGGCGGCGGTCGCGGACGGCAAGCGGCTGCGGTCGGCATTCTGCTACTGGGGCTGGCGCGCGGTGGGACAGCCGGACAGCGACGCGGCCGTACGGGCCGCGGCCTCCATGGAGCTCGTGCACGCGGCGGCGGTCGTGCACGACGACCTCATCGACGACAGCCCCCTGCGGCACGGCAGGCCCACCGCGCACAGGGCCCTGCGCGCCGCCGTACGGAGGCGCCCGCACGCCGACGCGGCGGCCCGGTCCCTGGCGATGCTGGTGGGAGACCTGCTGATGGCGCTGGCCGGGGAGCTCTTCGCCACCAGCGGTCTGCCCGCCGCCTATCTGTCCCGGGCCCGCCCGCTGTGGGCGGTGATGGCCCGTGAGCTGGTCGCGGGCGAGTGCCTGGAGATCCTCCGTACCGGAAGCGACCCGGACACCACGGCCTCGCTGAAGGTGATCCGCTACAAGACCGCCAAGTACACGGTCGAGCAGCCCTTGCTCATCGGCGGGGCCCTGGCCGGTGCGGGGGCGGGGCTGCGCGAGGGCTTCCGTGCGTACGGGCTGCCGCTCGGGGAGGCGTTCCAGCTGCGGGACGATCTGCTCGGCCTGTTCGGGGACCCGAGCGTGACGGGCAAGGCCAACGCCGACGACGTGCACGGTCAGCGGCCCACGGCCCTGCTGGCGGAGACATGGCGCCTCGCCGGCGCGGACGAGCGGGAGCGGCTGCGCTCCCTGCTCGGCAGGCGCGACCTGGGCGAGGAGGGGCTGCGGGCGGTGCGCGAGCTGATGCTCGGGCTCGGGGCGCCCGCCGGCATCGAGGACATGATCCGTGCCCGCGTCACGGAGGCGCTGGACGCCCTGCACGAGCTGGACGTGCCGTCGCACGCCACCGACGCCCTCACCGCGCTGGCCGATTCGGCGGCGCTCCGCCTCTCCTGAACCGGCCTCTTCTTCCGTCCTGACGCCGCCCCCCCGTGAAAGCCGAGGAACCCGCTGTGACCTGCACCGAGGCATCGATGAACACCCTGCGACAGGCCGGTGACGAACTCGCCGACGCCACCGTCGCCGCTCTCTTCGAACGCGGCCAGGTGGGCACGTTCAACACCCTGATGCGCTACGTCTCCACGGTCGGCGCCCCGCTGCCGGACGGGCTGCCCGACGTCGCGCGCGAATACCTCGAGGCCACCCGTGTCCCGCCGGGGTGGGTGGACTGGGGGGAGATGGAGAAGGCCCGCCTGTTCTTCATCGACAACAACGTGCACATCTCGACCGCGCTGTCGTTCGCCTCCATGCCCGCCTGCTACGTCGTCCCGCACGTCGCGAAGCTGCTCTCGACCACGCACGGACTGAAGTACCCGTCCAAACGGATGGCGGAGACAGGGCAGTTCACCGTCTACCTGATGCGGCCCGACGCGTTCGAGAGCGGGAGCCGTTTCATCCCGGCCGCGCAGAAGGTCCGCCTCTTGCATGCCTCCATCCGCCACCACCTCGTGCGCGAGAACCGGTGGGACACCGACGCGCTCGGCACGCCGATCTGCCAGGAGGACATGATCGGCGGGCAGATGTTCTTCTCCATGCTCGTCCTGGACAGCCTGCACCGGCTGGGCATCCACATGACGACCGAGGGCGCGGAAGCGTACTACTACGCGTGGCGCGTGGTCGGTGCGATGCTCGGTGTCGACCAGGACGCCGTCCCCAAGACCCTCGACGAGGCCCGCCACTTCCTCGATCTGTACATGGTCCGGCACATGGGGCCCTCCGAGGAGGGCACGCACCTGACCCGGCAGCTCATCGACCTCTACGAAGAGGTCGTGCCCGGCACCCTCCTCGACCCGATCGTCTCCGCCCTCATCCGCCACCTCGTCGGAGACACCTGCGCCGACTGGCTCGCGGTGCCCCGCACCCGGTGGGACACCCTCGTCAAAGCCGTGCCCCACCTCCTCGGCGTCCTGGAGACCATCGAGGACCGCTCCCCGCTCGGCGCCTGGGCACTGGACCGCCTCGGCCACCTCACCAGCGTCCTCGAACTGTCCTCGCTCACGCGCGGACGCGTCATGCACTACGCCATCCCCGAGCAGCTCAAGACGGACTACGGCGTCTCCCACACGGTCCCCCGCACCCGCCGCTGGACCCCGCCCGCCGCCACGGTGTGAGGCGCCCCGGCGGCTGACGCCCGCATGCCGAGAACCCGCGGGCCCCGTTGTCGTTCGGGGGCTCGCGGGTTCGGGAGTCCGTCAGGGTCGTCGGCGGTTCAGGCGCGGGTTTCGCGTCTGAGGGCGTACCGCTCCTTCTCGGAGAGGCCGCCCCAGACGCCGAACCTCTCGTCGTTGTTCAGTGCGTACTCCAGGCACGCCGTGCGCATGTCGCACATCTGGCAGATGTCCTTCGCCTCACGCACCGAGCTACCGGGCTCGGGGAAGAAGAAGTCGGCTCCGGTCTGGGCGCACAGAGCCTGCTCCTGCCAGGCGAGTTCGGGCTCGGCTGTCATCTCGATCTGCATGGCACCGATGCTGTCCCACCGCGCGAAACAACCGATCAACGAACGATCAACGACCGCCCGGCCGGCCTCCGGACAGCCGTGGCCGGCAGACGCCCCGGTGAGGGCTGCCCAGCCGCGCGCGTCGCGAAACGGCCCGCGGGCACCGCGAAACGACCGCCCGAACACCGCGAAACGACCCGCGCGCATCGCGAAACGACCCATCGGCACCCGGTTCCGGACGCGCGGACCGGGCACCGAAGGTTACGCCTTCCTCCGTCGGCCCTACTGGCCCTGCTCCCCGGGCGGCGACGGCTGCAGCACCGCGAACTTCGCCCCCGCCGGGTCCGCGAGCTTCGCGAAGCGCCCCACGCCCTCCATCGCCACGGGCTCCATGCGTACCTCACCGCCGCCCTGCCGGGCCTTGGCGACCGTGGCGTCACAGTCGTCCACCTGGAAGTACGGCAACCAGTACGCCGCTGTCTCGGAGGGGTCGCTCGCCAGCGGCACGACGCCGCCGAACATGTCGTCCGCGGAGCCGCCCGCCGGGTGCACCATCGTGTACGTCCCGCCGGGGAAGGCCGCCTCGGTGGTCTGCCAGCCGAACACGGAGCCGTAGAAGGCGGTGGCCGCGGAGACGTCCGGGGTGTACAGCTCGGTCCAGACCAGACCGCCCGGTTCGTTCAGGACATCGAGGCCCTTGAGCTCGCCCTGCTGCCACACGGAGAACGGGACGCCCGCGTCGTCGACGAGACCCGCCATGCGGCCGAGGTCGAGGATGTCCACGGCCTCGAAGAGACTGCTGCCACCTGCCTGTTCGACGGCTTTCGCCGTGGCGTCCACCTCCGGCGTGCGGAAATAGAGCGTCCAGGACGGCGCTGCCTCGTCGGCCGATATGGCCATCGCGCCCGCCGCGGTGCGGCCCGAGAGCTGGTACTGGCTGTACCCGCCGACGTCCGCTGCGCCCTGCTGGAGCTCCCAGCCGAACAGCTCGCGGTAGAACCCGCTGACGCTGCCGAGGTCAGGGGCGCACATGTCCACCCAAACAGGTGCACCTGGCATGAAACGGTTATTGAGCATGATCGACTCCTTTGTCGGATCTCTCTTCCGCACTCAGAAGTCTGGCACCACCCACTGACAATCGGCTCGCCCTGCCCCCACCACGTCATTTGATGAAGGGAAAACATTTTTGAGAGCGCTCTCAGTCACAACTCTTGACGCCGCAATCGCCCGTCGAGACAGTGGTGCCCCCCACACGACAACCCCCCACGCAACCGCGCAGGAGACCTTCCGTGATATCGCGTCGAACGTTCCTGACCACCGCAGCCGGCGCCGCGGGCGCCCTCACCTACCCCGTCTGGGGCAGCGCTCTGAGCCCCGGCGCCCAGGCGGGCGGCACGGCCGCGCCCGCCACCTGCGAGCTGGCCCTCGCGAACAAGTCGCTCCCCGGCCAGGTGCGCGCGTACGTCACCGGCCACGAGCAGGGCAGCGGCCGCTGGGTGCTGCTCAAGCCGGACGGCGGCGTCTACCGCCCCGAGTCGCCCTCGGCCCCGCAGACCCCGTTGCCCGTCGACTGCGCCATCCCGCTCGGCGCCGCGGGATCCGCGCCCAAGGTGCTGACTTTGCCTCAGATGTTCGGCGCCCGCGTCTACTTCGTCCGCGACGACAAGCTGGACTTCTTCCTCAACCCCGGCCCCGCCCTGGTCGAGCCCGCCTTCGCGACCCGCGCGGACCCCAACTACGGCCGCACGTGGTCGTTCTGCGAGTTCACGTTCAACCCCCAGCAGCTGTACGCCAACATCAGCTACGTCGACCTGGTGACCGCGCTGCCCATCGGCCTGACCCTGGAGGGCGACGGCAAGCACACCGTGGCCCCGCTGCCGGACGGCGCCGTCGACAGGATCGCGGCGGATCTGACGGCGCAGGCGAGGAAGGACGGGCAGCCCTGGGACAAGCTGGTCATACGCGGTGACGACGGCGGCGTGCTGCGCGTCATCTCGCCGCAGAACCTGATGGCGCCGTACTTCGACCGGCCGGACCAGATGCCGTTCCGGGACGTCTGGAACAGCTACATCGACAAGGTGTGGGACAAGTACCGCGGCACGGACCTGAAGATCGACCTCCAGGGCGGCCGCGGCGTGTTCACCGGGCGGGTCAACGGCGACGTCCTGACGTTCAACGGCGGCCACTCGTTCCCCAAGCCGACCTCGAAAGACATCTTCACCTGCAACCACGGCCCGTTCGCCAACAACCCGAACGACCCCGACGACAAGAAGGGCCTGCTGGCCCGGCTCGCGGCGGGCTTCAACCGCAGCATCATGCTCACCCACCCCCAGCAGCCGAACGGCACGAGCACCGCGGACTACTACCGGGACCCCGTGACCAACCACTGGTCGCGCGTGGTGCACGCCAACTCCCCCATCGGGTACGCCTTCCCGTACGACGACGTACGTCCCGACGGGCAGCCGGACGTCTCGGGCGCGGCGCACGACGGCAATCCACGGCGGTTCACGGTGAGCGTGGGCGCGTAGCGTCGACCGATCCTTCGCAGCTCCCGCCGCGGACCCGAGGGTCCAGACCCGTTACGCGGAGGCGCGGCGCACCAGTGCCGTCGGCAGCACCACACCGGCGGGCCCGGCGCCGCCCTCCGCACCGGCCGGCCCGCGCTCCGCTCCTCCCCTTCCGCGGAGCAGTATCCCGGCCATCAACCGCCCCATCTCCTCGATGTCCTGACGGACCGTCGTGAGGGGCGGTTCGGTCTGCTCGGCGACCGGGAGCATGTCGTCGAAGCCGACCACCGCCACGTCGTCCGGCACCCTCCGCCCCCGCTCGCGCAGCACCCGCAGGGCGCCGGACGCGGTCAGGTCGTTGGCCGCGAAGACGCCGTCCACATCAGGGGTACGGTCGAGGAGTTCCCGCATCGCGCGCTCCCCGCCTGCCGGGGTGAAGTCACCCTCGACGATCAGCGCGGGGTCGACGTCGGCGAGCGCGTCGCGGTACCCGTCGAGCCGGTCGACCGCCGAGGTCTGGTCGAGGGCGCCGGTGATGTGCGCGATCCGACGGCACCCGAGACCCACCAGATGCCGCACCGCTTCCCGCGCGCCGCCCCGGTTGTCGCAGTCGACGTACGGCGCGTCCGGCCCGTCGCCCGCCGCCTGGGGCCACCCGGGGCGCCCGCCGAAGACGGTCGGCACGCCGGCGCGGCGGATGATGCCGGGCAGCGGGTCGTCCAGGTGCAGCGAGAAGACGAGCGCGCCGTCGACGTGCCCGCCCGCGAGATACCGCCCGACCCGCTCGTGATCGTCCCGCCCCTCGGTGAGCAGCAGCACGAGCTGAACGTCGTGGGCCGTCAACTCCTTGCTGATGCCGCGCAGTTGCAGCGCGAAGAAGGGGTCGGCGAAGACCCGCGTCTCCGGCTCGGCGATGACCACGGCGACCGCGTCGTGGCGCCGCGTGACCAGACTCCGGGCGGCGCGGTTGGGGACGTATCCGAGCTCGTCGACGGCCCGCCGCACCTTCTCCGCGAGCACCTCCCGCACCCCCGGGTCCCCGTTGACGACGCGCGAGACGGTGGCCCTGGAGACCCCCGCACGAGCGGCCACGGCCTCCAGAGTGGGACGCGGTTCCTCGGTCACCTTCGGTCACTCCTCCCTGACGATGTCAGGAGGCATCTTTCCGTATGGGTGGGGGGAGGTGCGCGTGAAGGGTTCGGGGAGAATTCGAGGTCGAGGGCTCGTCGGCCGCGGTCGCGCCTCCTCAAGGCGGAGCCTCGTCGGGCCGATCACGAGGGCATGGAAACTCCTGCCGTCCTCATCACGGACCGTGCCGTGTCCCGCCGCGTGTTCGGCGTCACCGCCGGGCTCCTCGCCGTCGCCCAGCCGCTCTCCGGACTGCTCCCGGCCGCACCGGCCCACGCCGCCACGCCGCACCCGGCGACACCTGTGGACGAGAAGAGGCTGCGGGCCCTGTTCGGATCGGAGAACCGGGCCGTCGCCACGCGCGAGCGGGTGGTCGCGGTGACCTTCAACGCGGCCTGGAACGAAGCGGGCCTCGGTCGAATCCTCGCCGCCCTCGCCCGCCGACGCGCGCCCGCGACGTTCTTCCTGACCGGCGACTTCGCCGACCGGCAGCGGCGGGTGGTGCAGCGGATCGCGGCGGCGGGACACGGCCTGGGAAACCACTCCTACAGCCACCCCTACTTCAAAGACCTGACCGCCGCCGGGCGGCGACGCGAGGTGCGGGCCGCGGACCGGGCCCTGCGCGAGGCCGGTGCGGGGGCAGCCATGACCCCGTTCTTCCGTTTCCCCTACGGCGAGACCGCACCGGCCCACATCAGGGAGGTCAACGGGCTGGGATTCGCCGACATCGAGTTCACCGCCGACACCAACGGGTGGAAGGGCACCCAGGGCGGCATGACGGTGGACCGTGCGGTGCGCAGGGCCGTCGACGCGCTGCGCCCCGGAGCGATCCTCCAGATGCACGTGGGCGCCTCCGAGGGGCGTACGGACGTGCTCGACGCGCAGGCGCTGCCGCGCATCCTCGACGCGATCGACGCCCACGGGTACCGCGTCATCGACCTCCGCGCCCTCCTCACGTCCCCCGCCCCGCGGCGGCCCGGGACCGCGCTGTCGGCGGGCGCCTGACCTGCGTACCCTGCCCCCATGTTCAAGAAGCGGAGAGAGCGCAAGCAGGCCGGGCTCCAGGAGGAGCTGGGCGCCGCCCTGCGGAATCCGGACGCGGCGGTGCGTGCCAGGGCCGCGGTCGAGGCCGCCGAGGAAGCCGATCCGCAGTGGGCGCTCCGGGAACTGGCCGGGGCCGTGGCGCGCGAACCGTGGACGGACGACTTCCACGAGACCGTGGTCGACGGCTTCAGTGCGGCGCTGCGCCGCGACGCCGGGGCGCGGCAGCGCGTGGAGGGGATCGTCGCCGGACACCTGGACGACCCCGAAGGGTTCCTGCGGGCGTGGACCCGCTTCGTCGAGGAGCTCGGCGGGCCGCCGGCCCTGCGCGAGGTGGGCGAGGACATCCAGGACGACATGCGGGAACGTCTCACGTACCTGCGCGGGCAGGGCTGGACTCCGCAGGGCCTCGACAGGCTCGGACGGCCCGGCGACTTCCAGCGCGACCTGGCGTTCGACTTCGCCGTCATCCTGGCGTCCCTCGTCGTGCGCAGGAACGAGCCGCCGAGCGCCGAGGACGCGGAGCGGCTGCTGGGGCGGACGCGCGCTCGGCTCGCGGAGGCGCTGCCCCTGGCGCCCGGCTCCAAGGAGCGCGTCGACATCGTGGTCGACGTCGCCCAGGCCGCCGACGAGGACTCCTGGACGGAGCGCGCCCAGGTCGGCCTCCTCATCGACGAGGCCCTCGCGCTCTGCGCCGACCAGGACCCGGACCGCGGCACCCTCGGCGTCGAGCTGCTCTCCGACCTGCTGCTGTTCAACGACACGCTCCGCTACGGAGCGGTCCGCCGCACCCTGGACCGGCTGGCCGCGGGGAAGCCCGGCCCCCGCGTCCTGGCCGACGTGCTGCGCTGCTACGACGAGCTCCAGACGCACAGGCCCCTGGACGAGCCGCCGTATCCGCTGTTCCTCGAAGCCCTGCGGCACCCCGACGCCGACGTGCGCCAGGCCGCCGTCAGCGGCCTCGACCCGATGGCCGAGGGCTCCCCCGTGGAACGCGAGGCCGTGGACGGGCTCGTCGCCCTCCTCGACCACGACGGGGAGACCGCGGTCCGCGTCGCCGCCGCGAGGACGCTCGCCGGCCTGGACTGCGCCGAGGGACGTACCGCCGGTGCCGTCGCCGACGCGCTGCGGCGGCACGCCGACTCGCCGGTCCCCGCCCTGCGCGCGGTCAGCTTCCGCGACGCACTCGCGCGGAGCGTTCCGGATGCGTACGACCGGCTGCTGCACGAGCTCGAATCCCCCGACGTCCACTGGGGGTTCGTGGCGGCCTGCCTGTTCGCCGCGGAGGACGACGGGTTCCGGCTGCCCGACGACATCCGCCCCCGCGTTCTCGAACGCCTGGAGCGTCTGCGGGCCTCGGGCTGGACCGACCGCTGCGCGGAACCGGACGGCTACCCGGACCCGGACGACCTCGCCGACATGACCGACACCTTGGTGGAACGGCTGCGCGCCGACGCGGACTAGCCGTGGTGGTGGTGCCCTCCGGAGGCCTCGGCCCCGGCCCCGGCTTCCGGTGAGGGCTCCTCGGACGAGGACTTCTTGGGAGAGGACTTCTTGGGAGAGGACTTAGGCGACGACTTCGACGCGCCCGCATGATGCGGCTCGTACTCCGGGATCGTCCCGTCCGCCTTCTTCACCAGGAACAGCCCCGCCATCCCCATGTCCGCGTGGCTCTGGACGTGGCAGTGGTACATCCACGCCCCGGCCCCCACCCCCTCCCCCGCGACGACCTGGAAGCCGAACGAGTCGCCCGGACCGACGATCTTGTCGTCGATGATCCGGCTCGGGTCGTCGGGTCCCGTGAGCAGGCCCGTGCGGTTGTCCGCCCAGTGATGACCGTGCACGTGGAACGTGTGGTAGTACTCGCCGTGCGTGATCGAGACGAACTCGACGCGGTCGCCCACCGTCGCCTCGAACGCGGGTGCGTCGTGGCCCGCCTTGTTGTTGATCGTCATGTCGTTGAACACGACGGTGAACGTCTTGTCGGGCAGCAGATCGCCCTTGCGCCGCACGATCAGCGCGCCGTAGAGCCCCTTGCGGACGCCTCCGGTGCCGTGATCCGTACCGACCACGTGGTCGTGGTAATGCCAGTAGCCCGCCGTGCCGGGGCGCCACGTGCCGTCCTTGCGGCGGCCCGGCGCGTGCGTGCGCCAGGTGTACGTGCGCTTGCCACCCGGCTCCACATGGCTCTTGGTGTGCCGCGTGCCGTCGCTGGAGATCTCGTAGTCCATGCCGTGGACGTGCAGGCTCGCGTCGACGTCCATCGTGTTCTCGAACTCGATGTGCAGCGTGTCGCCTTCGTTCAGCTCGATGAGCGGGCCGGGAACGGACGCCTTGCCCTTCTCCAGGCCGTACCCCATCTGCCCGTCGGGCAGCTTCTCCGCGTACAGCTTGATGCGCTTGACCTCGCCGCCCGCGGGCGCCGACCGCGGCGGCGCCTCGGCCGTCCTCGCATCGGGCGCACCCGCCACCGACAACGACGTCACCCCCGCCGCCGCCGCCGCGCCGCCGATGAGCATCCGACGGTTGAAGCCGCGCCTGTCCAGATCCCGTCGGTTCGATCGGTCCATGACGAACTCCCCACTGCGCTAAGGAGACTGGCGGGACACAGGAGGCCCCGGAGACGGCCACACGGTATCGGCCAGATCTGTGTTTATCCACACGCAGGACAAAGTTGGTGCTATCGCGGTGATACCTATTGGCGAGTCGCGAAAAGAGGTCTAGCTTCGTCGGCGCTGTTGCTGTGACCGACGAGGGGTGGGTGTACTCATGCGGCGCACACCGCATCAAGAGCCCTTGACCGTACGAGGGTTGAGCAGAAATCGACGCAGACCGGAACGCAGGCGCCGGGCCTGGGCGGCCGCGCTGCTGTCCGGCGCCATGGTCACCGGGGCGCTCTCCGCGCAGGCCGCGTCCGCGCGGCCGTACCCGGAACCGCCGATGACAACGATGTCCCTTCCCTCGCCGCCCGGCGGGGCCAACGTCAAGGTCCTGGTGTTCCACGGTTCGGCCGCGGGCGGCGACGAGTCGCCCGTCGTCGACGCCGGGATCGAGGCCATCGAGAAGATCGGGCAGACGGGGCCCGCCGCCCAGCGGTTCAAGATCGTGGCGACGGACGACGCGTCCGTCTTCACCGACGAGCGCAGGCTCGGCAAGTTCAACGCCGTCGCCTTCCTCACCGGCGGTGGCGACGTCCTCGACGCCGAGCAGGAGGCGGGCCTGGAGGCCTACATGGAGGCCGGCGGCGGCTTCCTCGGCATCCACGACGCGGCCCGCGCCGAGCCCTACTCCAGCTGGTTCACCGGCCTGATCGGCGCCCGTCCCGCCGACGCGAGCCCGGCCGGCGTCCAGCGCGCCACCGTCGAGGTCGGCGACCGCGAGCACCCGGCGACCAAGGACCTGCCGCTCCAGTGGAAGCGCCCCGACCGGTGGCTGAACTGGACGAAGAACCCCTCCGGCGACGTCCACACCGTCGCCCGCGTCCGCGAGTCGACGTACCAGCCCGGCGCGGGCAAGAACGGCGCGGACCACCCGGTGTCCTGGTGCCGCGACTACGACGGCGGACGCTCCTTCTACACCGGCATGGGCGGCACGGCGGCCAGCTACGACGAGGCGGACTTCCGCGGTCACCTGCGGGGCGCCCTGCTGTGGACCACCCGTATCGCGCGCGCCGACTGCCAGGCGACGATCAACGCCAACTACAAGGCGGAGCGCCTCACCCAGCCCAACCAGCCGGGCAAGAACGACCAGATCGGCGAGCCGCACGGCCTGGTCACCGCGCCCGACGGCAAGGTCTTCCACATCGGCCGCGGCGGCGCCGACTCCTCGCGGCCCGTCGTCACCGACTGGAACAACCCGGACGTCGGCAAGGGCACGGGCGAGATCCACGTCTACGACCCGGAGACCAAGAAGTCGACGCTCGCGGGCGCGCTGACCGTCTTCGGCAACAAGGGCGGCGGCGACGAGCTCATCAAGGTCGAGGAGGGACTCCTCGGCATCGAGCTCGACCCGAAGTTCGAGCAGAACGGGTGGGTCTACCTGCACTACACGCCCCACTCACGGATCAACCGCGAGACGCACATGGGTGAGCGGTACGTCTCACGGTTCACCTACGACCAGGGCACGGGCAAGCTCGACATGGGCAGCGAGAAGGTGCTCCTGAAGTGGCCGGTGCAGATCCACAGTTGCTGCCACGCGGGCGGCGGCATGGCCTGGGACTCCAAGAACAACCTGTACATCGCGACGGGTGACAACAACTCCTCGGGCTTCTCCGACGGTTACTCGGGCAACAACCCGCAGCCGAACTTCAAGGGCGTCTCGTTCGCCGACGCGCGCCGCACGGCCGGCAACACCAACAACCTCAACGGCAAGATCCTGCGCATCCACCCGGAGGCCGACGGGACCTACACACTGCCCGAGGGCAACCTCTTCACCGGCAAGGAGCCGGACGAGGGCGGCGGCAAGACGCGCGGCGAGATCTACGTGATGGGCGTCAGGAACCCGGCGCGCATCAGCATCGACAAGAAGACGGACACGCTGTACGCGGGCTGGGTCGGCCCGGACGCGGGCGCGCCGTCGACGACGTGGGGCCCGGCGAAGTACGACACGTTCGCGGCGATCACCCACGCCTCCAACCGCGGCTGGCCGTACTGCATGGGCAACAACCAGCCCTACCGCGACCGCAATCTGCCGGACCCGACGAAGCCTCTGGGCTGGTACGACTGCAAGAACCTCAAGAACGAGTCGCCCAACAACGACGGCCTGGTGAACATCCCGCCGGCCGAGCCGAACAACATCTGGTACTCGCCGCAGGGCGGCGGCGTCGACTACCCGCGCGACGCGAAGGGCGTGCCGAGCTACAAGACGGAGGAGCAGAAGATCCTCCTGCCGTGGCTCAAGGGCGGCGGCCAGGCCACGATGAACGGCCCGGTCTACCGCTTCGACGCGGCGAACGCGAGCGCCGACAAGTGGCCCGCCTACTGGGACGGCAAGTGGTTCGTCGGTGACTTCTACGACTCCGACCAGCCGCGGCACGCGGTGGTGACGGATCCGAAGACGGTCGGCAAGGGCGGACTGCCCGTCCACGCCGAGTCGTTGAAGAAGATCATTCCGATCGGCAACGACGGCATCAAGAACCTCATGGACTGGAAGTTCGCGCCGGACGGCTCGCTGTACGTCCTCGACTACGGCCGCGGCTTCTTCACCTCGGACTCCAAGTCGGCGCTGTGGCGCGTGACGTACAAGGGCGGGGCGCCGACACCGGCCGCCGGTGACCTGGCAAGGAAGGCGGGATGATGCGATCTCCGACGCGGCGGGCCACCCGGTCCGCGCAGCAGCGAAGACTGTACACAGCGCTGTTCGCCGCGCTCCTGATGGTGCTCGGCCTGACGTCGACGGCGGCGGTCGCCCGCCCCGACAGTCCCGGCATCGCCGCGGCACAGACCCTCACCTGGACCGCCGACAACGACATCGCCAAGTACAAGTCGGCGCCGACCACGGCGGTGGCGGGCCCGACGACGATCGTGTTCGAGAACAGCGAGGCGACCGGCAACACGACCGGTATGCCGCACACGCTGACGTTCGACACCTCCGACCCGGAGTACAACTCCGACGTCACCCTCAACATCCTCGCCAACCCCAATGACGACATGGGCGGCAAGCACACCGCCGAGGTGACGCTCACCCCGGGCCGCTACCGCTACCACTGCACCATCCCCGGCCACGGTTCGATGCAGGGCGTCCTGGTCGTGACCGAGGGCGGCGGCGAGGACACGACGGCGCCGGAGGCCGCGGCGAAGGTCGAGGGGAGCACGAACGCCGACGGGGCGTACGTCGGTTCGGCGACGGTGGCCGTGACGGCGACGGACGAGGGTTCGGGCGTCGACAAGGTCGAGTACGCGGTGGGGGCGGACGGCGCCTGGCAGCCGTACACCGCGCCCGTGGTCGTCGATCAGGTCGGCACCCACAAGATCCGCTACCGGGCCACCGACAAGGCGGGCAACGTGTCCGCGGAGAAGGCGGCCGACTTCGAGGTCGTCGCGCCGCCGACGGACGACAAGACGCCCCCGGAGACGTCGGCCACGGTGACCGGCGAGAAGAACGACCAGGGGCAGTACGTCGGGATGGCGACGGTCACGGTGACCGCGTCCGACACCGGTTCCGGCGTCAACAAGATCGAGTACGCGATCGGTGACGGCGCCTGGACGGCGTACACCGCGCCGGTCATGGTCCACGAGGCGGGCGCGCACAAGGTCCGCTACCGCGCCTCGGACAAGGCGGGCAACCAGGCGCCCGAGAAGGCCGTCGAGTTCACCGTCGTCGCGCCGCCCGTCGAGGACAAGACGCCGCCGGAGACCGCCGCGAAGGTCGAGGGCGACAAGAACGCGGACGGCGCGTACGTCGGCAAGGCGAAGGTGACGGTCACCGCGACCGACGCCGACTCCGGTGTCGACAAGGTCGAGTACTCGCTCGACGGCGGCCCCTACCTCGCGTACGCCGACCCGGTCGTCGTCGACCGCGTGGGCCGGCACACGGTGGCCTACCGCGCGAGCGACAAGGCGGGCAACGTCTCGGAGGCCGAGGACGTCTCGTTCACCGTCGCCAAGGGCGGCGGGGTTCCGTCCCCCAACTGCCCCGAGTACGACGAGCGGTTGACGGTGTTCGTGGGCACGGTCGACACGGGCATCCCCAACCGCGTCACGAACAACCGCTGCCGCGTGGGCGAGCTGATCGAGGACGAGAAGGAGTGGACCTCGCACGCGCTCTTCCTGAAGCACGTCAAGGGCGTGACGGACAAGCTCCGAGCGGCGGGTGAGATCGACAAGCGCGAGTACAACAAGATCAACAAGGCCGCCAAGGAGTCCGGCATCGGCAAGCCCGGCCAGACCGAGGGCTACCGCAAGATCTTCGACGGCACCCAGGCGTCCCTGGACAGGTGGGAGCAGGTCGGGGGCGGCAAGTTCGGCCTGAACGCGGACGGTTCGATCACCAGCAGCACCACTGTCGAGGGCATGGGCATGCTGTGGTTCCCGCAGCGCAAGTACGGGGACTTCTCGCTGAAGCTCCAGTGGCGGGACGACGCACCGGGCAACGGCAACGCCAACGGCGGTGTCTTCGTGCGCTTCCCGCAGGTCCACGACCACCCGGAGGAGTCGCGTCCGGAGTGGGTCGCCATCAAGTACGGCCACGAGATCCAGGCACTGGACCGGCCTGACGGCGACATGTACAAGACCGGCTCGATCTACGGCTTCGACCGGGTGGGCCTGGCCGGCGCGGGCGTCACGCCCAAGGGCACGTGGAACGACTACGAGATCAAGGTGGTGGACCAGCACTACTCGGTCTACCGCAACGGCGTCCTGATCAACGAGTTCGACAACACGGGCGGCCAGGAGTTCACGCCCCCGCGCGGCGACGACCCGGGCACGGACGGACGGCGCTACTCGTCCGGCTACGTCGGGGTGCAGGTGCACGGGGTCACTGACGTGATCTCGTACCGCGACATCCGGATCAAGGAGCTCTAGCCCCGGGTCCCGCCCTGTCGTGTCGGCGCCCCCGTCCCGCCCGGGACGGGGGCGCCGCTACTCCTCGTGCTTCGCGCGGCTCGGCTGCACCCGCTTCGGCTCGCCCGGCATCTTCGGGTACTCCGGCGGATACGGCAGGTCGCCGAGGCCGTGGTCCCGCTCGTCCTGATCGGCCAGGGCGAGGAGCGCCTCCAGCGAGTGCCGGTGCTCGTCCATGCCCGCGTGGACGTCGCCGACTTCGGCGAAGCGGCCCGGCATGGTGGCGAGGTCGAAGTCCTCGGGACGGGCGTCCTCGACCTCGTCCCACCGCAGGGGCGCCGACACGGGGGCGTGCGGGCGGGCCCGGAGCGAGTAGGCGGAGGCGATCGTGCGGTCCCTGGCCGTCTGGTTGTAGTCGACGAAGATCCGCTCGCCCCGCTCCTCCTTCCACCACGCCGTCGTGACGGCGTCCGGCATCCGCCGTTCCAGCTCCCGGCCGACGGCGATGGCCGCCCTGCGCACCTGCGTGAAGGTCCAGCGCGGCTCGATGGGCACGAAGACGTGCAGGCCGCGCCCGCCGGACGTCTTGGGCCAGCCTTCAAGTCCGCCGAACTCGTCGAGCAGCGAACGGAGTTCGTGGGCGGCGCGGACCGCGTCCGTGTAGTCGGTGCCGGGTTGCGGATCGAGGTCGATGCGGAGTTCGTCGGGGTGGTCGAGGTCGTCGCCGCGCACGGGCCAGGGGTGGAAGGTGAGGGTGTTGTACTGGGCCGCCCAGATGACGGCGGCCACCTCCGTCGGGCACATCTCGTCGGCGGTGCGGCCGCTGGGGAAGGCGATGGTGGCGGTGGGGATCCAGTCGGGGTGGTTCTTCGGGGCGCGCTTCTGGTAGAAGAACTCGCCGGCCGCCCCTTCCGGGTAGCGCTGCAGGGTGGTGGGGCGGTCGCGGAGGGCGCGGAGGATGCCGGGGCCGACGGCCACGAAGTACCGGGCGACGTCGAGCTTGGTGAAGCCGCGCTCAGGGAAGACCACCCGGTCCGGGCTGGAGAGACGCACCGTCCGCTCCCCCGTGTCGATGTCCACGGCCGCGCTCTTGCCCTTGGCTGCACCCATGCGAGCCACGCTAAGCGTCCCGGACATTCGCCGCACATCGGGCGATACGGCCTGCCGCGGGCACAAGGGCCGTCGACCGGAGGCCTTTGGTCATCACCAGTCGGGTCCTCCGGCGGGGAGTCCGCGGGGCCGGGTGACAAAGACTGAACCTCCGGCAACCTACGGAACCGTAGGTTGCTGGAATCGTGAGTCGTGGAGCCGGAGCAGCGAGGTGGCGCGGAATGCCGATGGTCATGAGGGGCGGAGCACTGCCCGAGGTCATCCAGGGCGGGATGGGCGTCGGCGTCTCCGGCTGGCGGCTGGCCCGCGCCGTCAGCTCCGCGGGGCAGCTCGGCGTCGTGTCGGGCACGGCGCTCGACGCCCTCCTGACCCGCCGGCTCCAGCTCGGCGACCCGGGCGGTGACGTGCGCCGCGCCCTCGCGGCCTTCCCCGTACCGGAGTTGGCGGCCGCGGTCGTGGACCGCTTCCACGTGGCGGGCGGTGTCGCGGCGGGAGAGCGCCTCCGCGCGCAGCCGATGCTCCGGGTCGAGCGCGGGGAGCAGGCGGAACTGCTCACGGTGCTAGGGAACTTCGTGGAGGTGTGGCTCGCCAAGGAGGGGCACGGGGGCCCGGTCGGGATCAACTACCTGGAGAAGGTCCAGCTGGGCCTCGCACCCGGCATGTTCGGGGCGATCCTCGCCGGGGTGGACTGTGTCCTGGTGGGCGCGGGCGTCCCGGGGTACGTGCCCGAGCTGGCGCGGCGGCTCGCGCGGCGGGAACCGGTGACCGTGCGGGTCCGGTTCGACGGCGGCGAGGAGGACTACGACCATCGCTTCGACCCGGTGGCGCTGCTGGGGCGGACGGGGTTCGGGTCGGGTGCGGGAACGCGGTTCGGGTCGGGTGCGGGTCCGGGACGTCCCGCCGCGCCCCTGCGCCGCCCCGACGTGCTGGCCATCGTCTCGCTGCCGCTCCTGGCCTCGTACCTGGCCCGCGACGAAGCCACGACACCCGACGGATTCGTGATCGAGACCCATGGCGCGGGCGGCCACAGCGCACCGCCCCGCGGCGTCCTGCGGCTCGACGCCCAGGGAGACCCGGTCTACGGCCCGCGCGACCACCCCGATCTCGCGAAGATGGCGGGGATCGGCGTTCCCTTCTGGCTCGCCGGAGGCGCCGCCCACCCCGAACGGCTCGCGGCGGCGCGGGCCATGGGTGCGGCCGGTGTCCAGGTCGGCAGCGCGTTCGCGCTGTGCGAGGAGTCGGGCCTTGTGCCCGGGCTCCGCGAGTCGCTGCGGACGCGGGCCCGCACCGGGACGCTGCGGGTGCGCAACGATCCGAAGGCGTCCCCCACGGGCTTCCCCTTCAAGGTCGCCGAGCTGCCGGGCACGCTGTCCGACCCCGCGATCCGCGCGGCGCGGCGCCGCGTGTGCGACCTGGGCTATCTGCGCGTCCCCCACCGCACCGCCAAAGGCACCGTCGGCTACCGCTGCCCCGCCGAACCGGAGGCCGCCTACTCCCGCAAGGGCGGCGCGGTCCCCGACACGGAGGGCCGCCTCTGCCTGTGCAACGGTCTCCTGGCCGCCGTCGGACTCGGCCAGCGCCACCCCGCCGGACGCGACGAGCCACCGGCCGTCACCCTGGGCCAGGACCTGGACTTCCTGACGGACCTGAGCCCGGACGGCGACCCCTACCGGGCAGTCGATGTGGTGGAGTGGCTGACGGGCGCACGCACCGCCCGGGGGCCGATTTCGCAGGTGGTCCCGCCTTCGGCAGGATGGGGGCCATGACCGAGATCCGCACCCCCCGCCTCCTCCTGCGCCGCTGGCACGACAACGACCTCGCACCCATGGCGGACATCAACGCGGACCCGCGGGTCATGCGCTGGGTCGAGGGCGGCCCCGTGCACGACCTGGACGGCACCGCGGAGGACATCGAGCGGTGGGAGGAGGAGTGGGACGACGAGGGCTTCGGGCTGTTCGCCGTCGAGCTCCTCGCCTCCGGCGAGCTCGCCGGTTTCACGGGCCTCTCCGTCCCCGAGTTCCTGCCCGAGGTGCTGCCGGCCGTCGCCATCAGCTGGCGGCTCGGTGCCCAGTTCTGGGGCCAGGGGTACGCCTCCGAGGCCGCGCAGGCCACGCTGGAGTTCGCTCTCCAGGACCGCGGCCTCGACCGCGTGATCAGCATCGACCGGGTCGGCAACCAGGCCTCCGCCAACGTCGTACGCAAGCTCGGCATGACCCTGGACCGCGAGACCACGCACCCGGCCTCCGGCCACCCGCTGCGGGTCCACTCCATCGACCTCACGGAGTACGAGGCCTGAGGGCCGCGAGGTCAGGCACGGAGGCGAGCTCAGGCACGGTCGCCCGGGTCAGGCACGGACACGACCTGCGAGGCTCCGTTCGATCCGCCCGCGCAGCCGGGCAGAGGCTCCCCGCAGCCCCGCGAGCTGCCGGACCTCCTCCGCGGCGAGCTCCGGCCGCTCCGCCAGCGCGAGCGCAGCGGCGTAGGGCCGCTCCCCCTCGGCGAGCTTGACCGCCACGGCGTCCCGGACGGCACGCAGCACGGCGCGGTCGGCGCGGGGATGCACCGCCAGCAGGCACAGGAGCCTGTTGTCGTTCCAGCCGCTGTCCCCCGCGGTGCTCAGCTCCAGCAGGGTGTCGGGCGCCGTGGCGGGATTGGCGGCCAACGCCTGCCACACGAAGGGGTACGGGCACTGCGCCAGCCGGTGCAGGACGGCGGTGTCGTCCGCGGCACGGGCCAGGGCGAGGTGGTCGGCGGGCGTGGGCACGGACAGGGCACCTCAGGTGATCAGTTCCAGTAGTACGCCTCCATCGTGCGCACTCCCGCTGAACAGGCGGTCTCCGGGGGTGCCGCCTAGATTTGAATCATGGATCTGCCGGTCATGCCGCCCGTGAAGCCCATGCTCGCCAAGCCCGTGAAGAAGATCCCGCCGGGCATGCAGTACGAGGCCAAGTGGGACGGGTTCCGCGCGATCGTCTTCCGTGACGGGGACGAGCTCGAACTCGGCAGCCGCACCGGCAAGCCCCTGACGCGCTACTTCCCGGAGCTGGTGGCCGCGTTGCGCGAGCGGCTTCCGGAGCGGTGCGTGCTGGACGGCGAGATCGTGATCGCCAAGGAGGGGCGCCTCGACTTCGACGCGCTCACGGAGCGCATCCACCCCGCCGCGTCCCGCGTGGCCACGCTGGCCGAGCGCACCCCCGCCTCCTTCGTGGCGTTCGACCTCCTCGCCCTGTCCGATGAGGCGCTCCTCGACGCGCCCATGGCCGACAGGCGCGCCCTGCTGGTGAAGGCCCTGTCCGGCGTCACGGCGCCCGTGCACCTCGCGCCGGCGACGACGGACCCCGACGTGGCCCAGGTCTGGTTCGAGCAGTTCGAGGGCGCGGGCCTGGACGGTGTCATCGCCAAGCCCCTGGACCTGCGCTACCGCCAGAACGAACGCCTCATGTTCAAGATCAAGCACGAGCGCACGGCGGACTGCGTGGTCGCGGGCTACCGCTTCCACAAGAGCGGGCCCATCGTCGGCTCGCTGCTCCTCGGGCTCTACGACGACGGGGGCGCCCTGCAGCACGTGGGCGTGTGCGCGGCGTTCCCGATGAAGCGCCGTGCCGAGCTCATCGAGGAGCTGGAGCCGCTGCGCATGACGTCGGCGGCCGGTCACCCTTGGTCGTCCTGGACGGACGAGACGGCCCACGAGACGGCCCGTATGCCCGGCGCCCCGAGCCGCTGGACGGGGAAGAAGGACCTGTCCTGGGTGCCGCTGCGGCCGGAGCGGGTCTGCGAGGTGGCGTACGACCACATGGAGAACGGGCAGCGCTTCCGCCACACGGCCGCCTTCCGCAGGTGGCGCGCGGACCGCACCCCGGAGAGCTGTACGTACGCCCAGCTGGAGCAGCCGGTGCGGCACGCCCTCGACGACGTGCTGGGCGCGACGGACTGAGTGTCGGGTCCGTCCCCGGACCGCGCCCGCACGCACCCGCACCGGTTCCCGAGGCCGCGCACCCGCCCCGATCACGCCAACGACTCCGATCACGCCATTGTTCTCTTCGGCACCCTCGTATCTTCCGCCCCTTGGGCCCTGACCGTATGCTCCTGCGCCTGACACGTCAGTTACCGACGGTAATGGGGGCGGGCATGGGGCACAGTCGTGCCGAGGCGAGCACGGTGGGAAGCGCGGCGCAGAGAGCGGCGGGGAGCACGCGGCGGGGGTTCGTCGCCGGGGCCGCGGCGGTCGGCGGGGCGGCCGCACTGGGAGTCGGGGCGGGAGCGCTGCCCGCGGCGGCGGCCGCGCCGGGCGCCGCGGACGCGCCGCGGGCGAAACAGACCGTGGCGGTCCTCGGCGGCGGCGTCGCAGGACTCACGGCGGCCCACGAACTGGCGGAGCGCGGCTTCGCGGTCACGGTCTACGAGCGCAGGGCGCTCGGCGGCAAGGCCCGCAGCATGGACGTACCGGACAGCGCGAAGGGCAACCGCAAGCCGCTGCCCGGCGAGCACGGCTTCCGTTTCATCCCCGGCATCTACCACAACCTGCCGGACACGATGCGCCGCATCCCGTTCCCCGGGAACGCCAACGGCGTGTGGGACAACCTGATCGCACCCCGCGAGATGTCGTTCGCGCGCACCGGCCGCGAGGACATCAGGATGCCGATCCCGTGGCCGGGGCACGAGCCGGAGAGGCTGACGCTCGACGACATCCGGCGGGCGCTCACCGCGCTGGTCGACACCGCGGCCAACCTGCCGGCCCACGAGGCCGCGTACTTCGTGAACCGCGCCCTCGTCTTCTTCACCAGCTGCGACGAACGCCGGGACGACACCTGGGAGTCGACGCCCTGGTGGGAGTTCACCCGTGCCGAGCGGATGTCCAAGGACTACCAGCGCATCCTCGTGATCGGCGTGACCCGCAACATCGTGGCGACCAAGGCCGAGGAGGCCAGCACCCGCACCGTCGGCACGCTCGGCGAGGCGTTCGTCCTCAACGCGCTCGGGCAGGGCGCGGACGGCCCGCCCGACCGCATCCTGAACGCGCCGACCAACGAGGCGTGGATCGACCCGTGGGTCACCCACCTCAAGTCCCTCGGCGTGGAGTTCCGCGTCGGCTGGACCGTGCGGGAGCTGGGCTTCGGCGAAGGACGCGTCACGAAGACCGTCGTCGAGGACCCCGACGGCGTACGACGCGACATCACCGCCGACCACTACGTCCAGGCCATGCCGGTCGAGCACGCACGCCGCACGTGGAGCGCCGCGCTGAAGGCGGCCGACCCGCAACTGGCGCGCTGCGACAAGCTGGAGACGGACTGGATGACGGGCATCCAGTTCTATCTGACGGAGCGCCCGGCCGTCGTGAAGGGGCACTTCAACCTGATCGACTCGCCGTGGTCCCTGACCGGCATCGCCCAGGCGGGGCACTGGCCCGAGCGGGACTTCCCTGCCGACTACGGCGACGGCGTCGCGGTCGAGTGCCTGTCGGTCGACATCTCCGAGTGGGACAAGCCGGGGATCCTGTACGGCAAGACGGCAAAGCAGTGCACCCGCGACGAGGTCGCGAAGGAGGTGTGGGCGCAGCTCAAGGCCGCCCTCAACGACACCGGCAAGACGGTCCTCAGCGACAGCAAGCTGCACTCGTGGTTCCTCGACCCGGGCGTGGACGGCCTCGGCACACCGAACCCGACCAACGAGGACCAGCTCCTGATCCACCCCGTGGGCACCTTCCACAACCGTCCGTCGGCCGCCACGAAGATCCCGAACCTCTTCCTGTCGGGCGACTACGTCTCCGTGGACATCGACCTCGCGACGATGGAGGGCGCCAACGCGTCGGCCCGCCAGGCCGTCAACGCCCTGCTGAAGCAGGCGGGTTCGGCGCACGAGCCGTGCACGGTGACACCGCTGTACCGCGTCCCCGCGATCGAGGCGCTCAAGCGGATCGACCGCACCCGCTACCGGCTCGGGCTGCGCAACGCCCTCGATCTGGGCTGACAGGCCGTCCCGAGGGGCTGCGATTCCGGCCGCATTCGGGGTAGGACTTCCCCCATGAGGCGGCGGACGCGGACGCGTACACGGATCGGGACCGGAACCGGGGCGGCGGTGGCGCTCGTCCTCGCCGCCCTGGTCTCCGGCTGCACGATCGAGCCCGCCGACGGGAAGCGTCCGTCGGCGGGCGAAGGCGGCGACGTACTGGCCGTGAAGATCGACAACGTCGCACCGGCACGCCCGCAGACCGGCCTGGACTCCGCGGACGTCGTCTACGTGGAACAGGTGGAGGCGGGACTCAGCCGCCTCATGGCGGTCTACGCCTCCCATCTGCCGCCCGTCGTCGGCCCCGTGCGCAGCGCGCGCGAGACGGACCTCGAACTCCTGCGGCAGTACGACCGCCCCGCGCTCGCGTTCTCCGGGGCGCAGTCCAAACTCCTGCCCCTGATCGACGGCGCACCCGTCCGGGCGCTGCCGCCGGGCAAGGCCCCCGGCGGCGCGTACTACCGGGGCGGCGGCAAGCCCGCGCCGCACAATCTCTTCGTACGCCCGGACGCCCTCAAGGTGGACCCGCGCGAGGGCGCCCTGGCGGACGCGGGATTCCGGTTCGGTCCCCGCCCGAAGGGCGGCACTCCGCAGACACGGCGGACGGTCCGCTTCCCAGCGGCGCGCTTCACCTTCGACTGGGTGGAGTACGAGGGGCGCTGGCGCGTCGCGATGGACGGCACACGGGCACGGACGTCCGGCGGCAAGGAACTCGCCCCCTCGACGGTCGTCGTGCAGTACGTGAAGGTACGGTCCTCGCGCTTCCACGACCGCGCGGGCAGCGTCTCCCCGTTCACCGAGACGGTCGGCGAGGGCTCGGCGAGCGTGCTGCGGGACGGGCGCGCCTACAAGGCGCGATGGCAGCGCCCGACGGCCTCGGACGGCACCGAGTTCACGACGGACGACGGGAGGCGACTGCCGTTCGCGAAGGGGCAGGTGTGGGTGGTGTACGCGAAGGCGTGACCGCCCCGGCGGGGTCGCGCAGGCTCTCCGCGGCGTCCGCGACCCGCTGGATCAGGTCGAGGAACACGGACTGCTCCTCGGTGGAGAGGGGGGCGAGGAGGACCTCGTTCATCCGGGCGGTCCGTGCGGTCAGCGTGCGGTGCGTGCGCCGTCCGCCGTCCGTGACGCGCAGCAGGCAGCGCCGGCCGTCCCGCGGATCGCGCAGCTTGGCGAGCAGCTCCCGGCGGGTGAGCCGGGCGACGACCTCGGCGATGGTGGACCGGTCGAGGCCCACTCGCTCCCCCACCGTCCGCTGGTCGAGGCCGGGTTCGGCGACGAGAGCGTTGAGGACGGCGTACTGCGGCGACGTGATCTCCTCGGACACCATCGTGTTCCACATGAGGTGGTGCGCCTGCTGCAGCCGCCGGGCCAGATGCCCGGGGTGGGTGGCGAGGTCCACGGCCTCCACTCCGACTCCCTCTGCTCGACTTGTGCCTCTTGCACGGTAGTTGGGGCCACCCTATCCTCGCCGAAATAGTCAGTGCCCTGAGCATTGTGGTCACGGAGGCTGCGGATGGACAAGGTGGTGGCGACGGCCGCCGAGGCGGTGGCCGACGTCCGGGACGGGGTGTCGGTCGCGGTCGGCGGTTTCGGGCTGAGCGGCGTGCCGAACGAGCTGATCCGCGCGCTGCACGCCTCGGGCGTCCGCGGTCTGCACGTCGTGTCCAACAACTGCGGCGCGCTGGACTCGGGCCTCGCGGTGCTCCTCGCGGCGGGCCGGATCGCCCGCGTGACCGGCTCCTACATCGGCGCCAACAAGGAGTTCGCGCACCAGTACCTCGGCGGCGAGCTGGAGGTCGAGTTGATCCCGCAGGGCACGCTCGCCGAGCGGCTGCGCGCGGGCGGCGCGGGCATCCCCGCCTTCTACACCCCGGCGGGCGTGGGCACCCAGGTCGCCGAGGGCGGTCTTCCGCTGCGCCACGACGGGCAGGGCGGGGTCGCGCTCGCGTCCCCGGCCAAGGAGGTGCGGGAGTTCGACGGCACGCCGTACGTCCTGGAGCGCGCGATCCGCACCGACTTCGCGCTGGTCCGCGCGGCCAGGGGCGACCGGCACGGCAACCTCGTCTTCCACGGGTCCGCCCGCAACTTCAATCCCCTGGCGGCGATGGCCGGACGCGTGACGGTCGCGGAGGTCGAGGAGCTGGTGGAGCCGGGCGGCATCGACCCGGACGCGGTGCACCTGCCCGGGATCTTCGTACGCCGGGTGGTACCGCTCACCCCCGAGCAGGCGGCGGACAAGCGGATCGAGAAACGGACGGTGCGCGGCTGATGGCGTGGACCCGGGAGGAGATGGCCGCCCGCGCGGCGCGCGAACTCCGCGACGGCCAGTACGTGAACCTCGGCATCGGTCTGCCCACGCTGATCCCCGGCCTGCTGCCGCCGGGCGTGGAGGTCTTCCTGGAGTCGGAGAACGGCA
Source organism: Streptomyces venezuelae (assembly GCF_008642315.1). NCBI lineage: Bacteria > Bacillati > Actinomycetota > Actinomycetes > Kitasatosporales > Streptomycetaceae > Streptomyces > Streptomyces venezuelae. The sequence continues at coordinate 1,293,737 of NZ_CP029192.1, forward strand.
TCCTCGGCGTGGGCCCCTCCCCCACGGAGGCGGAGGTCGACCCCGATCTGATCAACGCGGGCAAGGAGACCGTGACCGTGCTGCCGGGCGCCTCCTTCTTCGACTCGGCGCTCTCCTTCGGGATGATCCGCGGCGGGCACATCGACGTCGCCGTGCTGGGCGCGATGCAGGTCTCCGCGCGCGGGGACCTCGCCAACTGGGCGGTCCCCGGCCGGATGATCACGGGGATCGGCGGGGCGATGGACCTCGTGCACGGCGCCCGCACGGTCATCGTCCTGATGACCCACACGGCCAAGGACGGCTCCCCGAAGATCGTCGGGGAGTGCACGCTGCCGCTCACCGGCAAGGCCTGCGTCGACCGGATCGTCACCGACCTCGGTGTCCTGGAGGTGACGGGGCGCGGGCTCGAACTCGTCGAGACGGCGCCGGGAGTCACGGCCGGGGAGATCGCGTCGAGGACGGCGGCGGAGGTCCACGTGGCGCAGCGCTGACCGGTCCGAGAACGTCACTTCGTCGTACGGAGCAACAAGAGATGACCACCCTCACCAACACAGACACCGATACCGGCGCCGAGTCCGCACACCATCCGCCCCGCGACCACCCGCCGTACCGCAGCAGCCGGCTCCGCCACCCGAAGCAACCGTTGATCCCGTTGCGCGACCCGGAGGCCGTGGAGCTGAGCGGCCCCGCCTTCGGGGTCACCGACGTCGCCGCGCTCGACAGCGATCTGACGCGGCAGCACCCGGGCGAGCCGCTGGGCGAGCGCATCACCGTCAGCGGCCGGGTCCTCGACCGCGGGGGGCGCCCCGTGCGCGGCCAGCTCGTCGAACTGTGGCAGGCCAACGCCTCGGGCCGGTACGCGCACCAGCTGGACCGGCATCCGGCGCCCCTCGACCCGAACTTCACGGGATTCGGCCGCTGTCTGACCGATGACGACGGCACGTACTCCTTCACGACCGTCAAGCCCGGCGCCTACCCCTGGAGCAACCACACCAACGCGTGGCGTCCGGCCCACATCCACTTCTCGCTCTTCGGCACGGCGTTCGCACAGCGCCTGGTGACGCAGATGTACTTCCCCGGCGACCCGCTCCTCCCGTACGACCCGATCCTGCGCTCGGTGAGCGACGAGTCGGCGCGGCAGCGGCTCGTCTGCGCCTACGACCACGATCTGTCCGTCCCCGAGTGGTCGCTCGGCCACCGTTGGGACATCGTCCTGGACGGCCCGTCCGCGACGCTCTTCGAGGAGGGCGACGACCACTGATGCCCGCTCCCACGCCCTCCCAGACCGTCGGCCCCTTCTACGGCTATGCACTGCCCTTCCCGCGCGGCGGCGACGTGGCGCCCGACGGCCACCCGGAGACGATCACCCTGCACGGATACGTGCTCGACGGCGAGGGACAGCCGGTGCCCGACGCCCTGATCGAGACCTGGCAGCCGGGCCCCGACGGCTCACGCGCGGGCGCCCCCGGATCGCTGCGCCACGACCCCGTGACGGGGCGGCCCTTCGGGCGCGACGGGGTCGCGTTCACCGGATTCGGCCGGGTCCCGACCGACGCGGACGGCCACTGGGCCGTGCGGACGCTGCCGCCCGGCGGCGTCTCGTACGTCTCGCTCGCCGTCTTCGCCCGCGGTCTGCTGCACCACCTGTTCACGCGGGCGTACGTGGTGGACGAGCCCGGCGACGCGCTGCTCGGCTCCCTCCCGCCGGAGCGGCGCGCCACCCTGGTCGCCCGGAGCGAGGCGCCCCGGACGTACCGGTTCGACATCCGCCTCCAGGGAGACGGCGAGACGGTCTTCCTGGAGTTCCCGCCGGAGTCCGCGTGAGCGGCCTGTTCGCGCCGGGTTCCGTCGGCTCGCCCGCGGCCGACGCGACCTCCGACCGGGCCTTCCTCGAAGCGCTGCTGGCCGCCGAGTCCGCGCTGGTCCGCGCCAGGGCCGCGGTGGGTCTCGCGCCGCCGGACGTGGCGGCGGCCGTGACGGAAGCGGCGGCGGATGTCGGCCGGTTCGATGCGGAGGACATCGCGTCGCGCGCGCGGGAGAGCGGCAATCCGGTGATCCCGCTGGTGGCGGCGCTGACGTCGGCGGTGCCCGCCGAGGCGGCGGCCCACGTGCACCGGGGCGCGACGAGCCAGGACATCCTGGACTCGGCGCTGATGCTGCTGTCCGCGCGGACGCTGGACCTCATCCTGGCGGACCTCGCCCGCACGGAGCGCGCGTTGGCCCATCTCGCCTCCGCCCACCGGGACACGGTCATGCCGGGCCGCACGCTCACGCAGCACGCGGTCCCGACGACGTTCGGCCTGAAGGCGGCGGGCTGGCGCTCGCTGGTCCTGGACGCACGGGACCGCCTGATCGACGTACGAGCAGGTCTTCCGGCACAACTGGGCGGCGCGGCGGGAACGTTGGCGTCGTTCCGGACGGAGGGGGAGTTCGGGCGCGGGGGCGAGGCACTCCTCTCCGCCTTCGCGCGTGAACTCGCCCTCTGCGCGCCGGTACTCCCGTGGCACACCCTCCGCACCCCCGTCGCCGATCTCGCCTCCGCCCTCGTCCTCACCGCGGGAGCGCACGGCAAGCTGGCGGCCGACGTGCTCACCCTCTCCCGCACGGAGATCGCCGAACTCTCCGAGGGCGAGGGCGGCGGCTCCTCCGCGATGCCGCACAAGGCGAACCCCGTACGCGCCACGCTCATCGCGGCCGCCGCGCGCCGCGCACCCGGCCTCGCGGCCACGCTCCACGCCTCGCTCGTCGCCGAGGACGAACGCCCCGCGGGCGCCTGGCACGCCGAGTGGGAACCGCTGCGGGACCTGCTGCGGCTGACGGGCGGCGCGGCGAGGGAGGGCGCGGAGCTCGTCGCGGGGCTGCGGGTGCACACGGACGCGATGCGCGGGAACCTCGCCCGCACGGGCGGGTCGATCACCTCGGAGCGGGTGGCGGCGCTCCTCACGCCCGTGCTCGGCGGCACCGCAGCGAAGAAACTCCTGACCGAAGCCGCGACCCGCGCCCACGCGGAGGGACGCACCCTGGCGTCCGTCCTCGCCTCGGAGCCCGCCTTGCGGGAGTTCGACGTCACCGCGCTCACGGACCCGGCGCACTACACCGGTTACGCGGGGGAACTCACGGACCGGGCGCTGGAGCGACGTTGACGACTGCGAGGAACGATTGGCCTGACGCCTGGGGGTGGGGCTCGGGGGCTTTGGGGCTCGCTGGGCTCGCGGGGCCCCGGGGCTTGGGGGCTTCGGGGCTTCGGGGCTCGCAGGGCTTCGGGGCTCGGGGGCTGCGGGGCTCGCGGGGCTCGCAGGGCGCCGGAGCTCGGGGGCTTCCGGGCTCGCAGGGCGTCGAGGCTCGGGGGCTTTGGGGCTCGCTGGGCTCGGGGGCCTTGGGGGCTCGCGGGGCCTCGGGGCTCGCAGGGCTTCGGGGCTCGGGGGCTGCGGGGCTCGCGGGGCTCGCAGGGCGCCGGGGCTCGGGGGCTTCCGGACTCGCTGGGCGCCGGGGCTCGGGGGCTTCCGGGCTCGCTGGGCTCGGGGGCTCGGGGGATCGCTGGGCTTGGGGGCTCGCGGGCCTTCGAGGCTCGGGGGCTTCGAGGCTCACGGCGCTCACCGGGCTCACCGGGCCCACCGGGCTCACCGGGCTCACCGGGCTCACCGGGCTCACCGGGCTCACCGTTGCTGATACCGGCGCCCCGCCGCCACCTCCCTCCCCTCCCCCCCCACTCACCGACCCCCTCCGGAGCAACCTTGACCACCGCACCCAGCACCAAACTGCCGCACCACACGGTCGACGGTGCCGCCACCGGCGCCCCGCTCCTCCTCGGGCCCGCCCTCGGGACCTCCACCGCCCTGTGGGACGCCGTGGCCCCCGGGCTCATTGCCGCGCACCGGGTCGTGCGCTGGGACCTGCCCGGGCACGGCCGGTCCCCGGCGGACCTGATCGGACCCGGCGCGACGGTCGGCGATCTCGCCGCGCTCGTCCTCGCGCTCGCCGACTCGCTCGGCATCGACCGCTTCGCGTACGCCGGTGTCTCGCTCGGCGGCGCTGTGGGGCTGCACCTCGCGGCGCGGCACCCCGAGCGGGTGGTGCGGCTGGCCGTGGTCTGTTCCTCGGCGCACTTCGGCGGGGAGACGCCGTGGCGTGAGCGGGCCGCGCTGGCGCGCCGCGAGGGGCTCGGCGGGCTCGCGGATGCCGCGCCCGGGCGCTGGTTCACGCCCGGGTTCACCGTGCCCCGCCTCGTGGCGGACCTCCGGTCGGCCGACCCCGGCGCCTACGCCGCGTGCTGCGAGGCCCTGGCCGCGTACGACATGCGGGGGTCGCTGGCTGCCGTCCGCACGCCCACGCTGGTCGTCGCCGGGAGCGAGGACCCGGCGACGCCTCCCGCGCACGCGCGGGAGATCTCCGATGGGGTGCCGGACGCCGCCCTGGTGGAGATCGCGGGCGCCTCGCACCTGGCTCCCGCGGAGCGCCCCGAGGCTGTCACGCAAGCGCTGCTCGCGCACTTCACGGGTGACGCCGGCCCCGGTTAGAGCCCGGCGCGGGCCAGGAAGAGGCTCCTCAGGTGGGCCAGGCTGCGGTCCGCCAGCGGACGCAGGGCGGGGGCGGCGGCGCGGGCATCGGCGCGCAGCCGCTCCACGGCGTCGGGGCCGAGTGCCTCCGTCGCCTCGGTGACGAAGGACGGCTCGGCGAGCCAGTCGTCCAGGAGACCGGGCGTGACCTCCAGATGGAACTGGAGCCCCCAGGCAGCGTGACCTGCCCGGAACGCCTGGCACTTGGTGGTGCCGGTACGGGCGAGCACCCGTGCACCGGGGCCGGGCACGATGCGGTCGCCGTGCCAGTGGAGCACGGCGGGCGCGTCGGCCAGCGGGCCCACGACGGGGTCGTCGCGGTCGACGTCGCGCAGCGGGGACCAGCCGATCTCGCTGTCGTACCCGAGCTCGGCGCCGGGCCTGACAACAAGGCCCAGCGCGCGGGCGAGGAGCTGGGCCCCCAGGCACACGCCCAGCGTCGGGACCCCGGCGCGCACCGCGTCGACCAGCAGGTCCCGTTCCAGCTTGAGTGCCGGGTGGCCGGCCAGATCGTCGGCGTTCATCGGGCCGCCCATGACGACGAGACCGGCCAGATCGTCGACGTCCGGCAGATCGTCCGCCGACGCCCCGGGAGCGTCCAGCAGCATGCGTACGTCGATGTCGAGACCGCTGCCGTCCAGTGCGTCCAGGATGAGACCGGGCTTCTCGACCTCGACGTGCTGGAGGATGAGGACGGTGCGGGCGGGCATGGGGGGGCTCCTGAGCTGGCGCGTACACGGGTGCGGGGGGGCGGGCCTCGGGATCGACATGCGCGACGTACTCGACGGTACACTGGCGTATCGATGAGTGGGGAGACCCCTCGCTCAGCACCGCACTACCCAGTCGTCACGCAAAGGGGCCGGGGGATGGAATCCCGAACCGAGCCTGCCGAACGGGAGCCGGACATACAGGTCCGACCGCCCCTCGTCCGCGAGCTCCTCCTCGTCGTAGGACTCTTCCTCGTCTACAAATTCGGCAGGCAGCTCGCCAACGGGCACACCGGCGAGGCGTTCCACAACGCGCACCGCGTGTGGGACGCCGAGCGCGCGCTGCGCCTGCCCGGCGAGGGCGCCGTGCAGGACGCCCTGCTCAGCAGCGACACGCTGATCCACGTCGCGAACACGTACTACGCGACCGTGCACTTCCCGGCGACCCTGCTCTTCCTGGTCTGGCTCTACCTGCGCCGCCCCCGGCACTACGTATGGACGCGCCGCGTGCTCGCCGCGCTCACCGCGGCGGCGCTCGTCCTGCACCTCGGGTTCCCGCTCGCTCCCCCGCGCATGCTGGACGCCGCGCACCTCGTGGACACGGCGCAGGTGTACGGGCCCTCGGTGTACGCCGCCAAGCCCGCGACCGACACGATGGCGAACCAGTTCGCCGCCATGCCTTCCCTGCACTTCGGCTGGGCGCTGATGCTCGCCGTCGGCATGATCGTCGCCACCTCGACGCGGTGGCGTTGGCTGTGGCTGCTGCACCCCCTGCTGACCCTGCTCGTGGTGGTGGGCACCGCCAACCACTACTGGCTCGACGCGCTCGCCGCGACCGCGCTCCTCGGCATCGCGCTCGCGGTGATCCGGCTGCCGCGCCCCGGCCGCTCGCGGGTCGTGCACCGTTCCGCGCCCGCGCCGACGCAGCACCTCGTCTCCTCGGGGGCCGGCCGATGAGCGCCACGCTGCTCGCCGTCGCCCTCTCGCTCGTCTCCGCGGCCGCGTACGCCGCCGCGGCGGTGGCGCAGGAGCGGCTCGCCTCGCGCGTCCAGCTCGGCGAGAGCGGGGTCCTGCGGATGCTCGGCAGCGGTGTCTGGTGGTCCTCCGTGGGGCTCAACGCCTCCGCGGCGCTGCTGCACGTGGCGGCGCTCAAGTACGGTCCGCTCACTCTGGTCCAGCCGCTCGGCGCCCTCACCCTGGTCGCGGCGGTACCGCTCGGCGCGCGTCTCGCGGGACGCCGGGTCACGCGTCTGGAGTGGCGCGGCACGGGGCTCACGCTCATCGGTCTCGGCGCGCTCCTCCTGACCGCGTCGGGACCGGCGCCGGACGACACGCTGACGGTGCCGGAGGCCCTGGTCGTGGCCGCGGCGACGATGGCGGTCATCGGGGTCCTTTCGCGGCCCGGTACGCGGCCCGGGCTGCGGCACGCGACCGCGTCCGGCTTCGCCTCCGGGGTCGCGTCGGCGCTCACGCAGACCGTGACGGTCGCCGTCACGGACCGGTCGGGACCGCTGTTCAGCCCGCAGGTGGTGATCGTGGCGGTACTGGTCGCGGCGTTCGCCGCGGGCGGCCTGCTGCTCTCGCAGACCGCCTACCGCGGCGGCCTCGGCGCCCCGCTCGCCGTGGTGACGCTCACCAACCCCGTCGCGGCCTCCGTCATCGGCGTGGCCCTGCTCGGCGAGCGCCTCCAGGGCGGCATCGGCGGCATCCTCGTCGCCGTGGCGGGCGCGGCGGTGGCGGCGTACGGGGTGGTCGTGCTCACGCGGTCGCCGCGTGACCTGGCGGTGGCGCCGGAGCGGGACTTCCTGCCGTCCATCCCCGGCCAGACGGTCGCGCCCGACGGGGCACGGCCCGCCACGTCCGGCCTGCAGAACGCGTAGGCCGCGCAACACGAAACGGCGCCGGCCGCTCCCCGCGAAGGGGGCGGCCGGCGCCGCTGTCACACCTGGCGGGGCTCGGTCACCCGAATCCGCGGGCGTCCTGCTTGAGCGCCGTGTCGACGGTGAGCGCCGTCGCCACGACGAGGCTCAGGAGCGGCTCGGGCAGCTGGTAGTGGATCTGCAGGACGTAGTTGTCCGCGGTGGTGAACATCGTCTTGGCGAGGCCCTCCCACGTCTTCGTGATCCGGGCGACCTCGTTGTCCGCGTGGTCGACGATCGAGAAGTTCCAGGCGCGCCAGTTCTCCGCCTTGATCGCGCCGACCTGCTGGCCGTTCACCATCATGGCGAAGTTGATCTTGCCGATCATGTTCTGCTGGACGATCTCGCCGACCGGCTGGCCGTCCGCGCGCTCGACGATGACCCGCGACTTCATGAACTTTCGGGGGCGGGTCAGCAGCATCTGCGGCTGGCCGTACGCGTCACGGATCTCGAGCTTGTGCGTCATGAACTGGTCGACGCTGGAGACGAAGCGGGCGACCTTCTTCAGCGTGCTCTGGCCGACCTGGACGACCGAACCGAGCGTGTTGCCCGACTGGTCCATCACGCTGTACTCGTTCGTGAGCTCGATGAGCTTGGCCTTCTGGTTCACGACCAGGACGGGCTCCGTGAACAGCGTGCCGCCGCCCTGCGCGGCCGGCGCGACGCCGGCCTGCTGCTGCACCTGGCGCTGCACCTTGGCCGGGTCGGCCATGGGCGGGGCCTGCGGGGCCGCCTGCGGCTGGCCGAACTGGCCCTGCAGCGCGGCGGTCTGCGGCTGGCCGAACTGCCCCTGCTGGGCCTGCGCGGGCTGGGCCTGCGCGGGCTGGGCGGGCTGGGCCTGCTGCGGGACCTGCTGGGCCGGGGCCTGCTGCTGGCCGCCCTGTGGGGCCGGATTGGTGTGGTCCGTCCACTGGGAGCCGTCCCACCAGCGCAGCAGCTGGGGCGCGCCGTGCGGGTCCGGGTACCAGCCTGCAGGAGTGTTCGAATGCGTTGTCACCCGGGTGACCCTACCCTCCGTGCACGGGCGTCCCGCCAGCCCCTTGCCGAGTTGTTATGTCCGACTCAACGGAGCCGACGGTGGCCGGTTTCTGCGGTTCCCCTCCCGGCCGCGGGTGCGTCGTGGCTGGTCGCGCAGTTCCCCGCGCGCCCAACAGGGCGCACCCTGCGCTCTCACATCGTCGCCTCCACCCGCAGGTCGACCTCCGCTTCCCGTAGTTCGACCGCACCGACCCGGCCCGCTGCCCGCACGTCGCCCTCGGCCGACGCGAAGCGGTCCAGGGCGGCGCGCGGTGCCGTGACCGTCAGCTTCCCGACCTCCGTGCGCATCGAGACCTTCGCCTCGGACTTGGCCCTGCGCACGGCCGCGAGGACCTGAGCGGCGGTGGTCAGGATCGCCGGGTCGCCCGCCTGCCGCCGCAGCTCCGCCGCGTCCGGCCACGGCGCGCGGTGGACCGAGCCCTGCCGCCACCACGACCAGACCTCTTCCGTGACGAACGGGAGGACCGGGGCGAAGAGGCGGAGCAGCGCGTCCAGCGCCGTGCGCAGGGCCGACCTCGCGGACGCGGTCGCCGCCGCGTCGCCGTGGTCGCCGTACGCGCGGGCCTTGACCAGCTCGACGTAGTCGTCGCAGAAGTGCCAGAAGAACTGCTCCGTACGCTCCAGGGCGCGGGCGTAGTCGAAGGTCTCGAAGGCCGCGGTGGCCTCGTCGACGGTCGACGCCAGCGCGGCGAGGAGCGCCCGGTCGAGCGGCTGCGTGACGTCGGACCCCGCGCCCGTCTCGCCGAGGCTCAGGACGAATTTCCCGACGTTCAGGAGCTTCATGGCCAGCCGACGCCCGATCTTCATCTGGCCGGTGTCGAACGCCGTGTCCGTGCCGGGCCGGCCGCTCGCCGCCCAGTAGCGGACCGCGTCCGAGCCGTACTGCTCCAGGAGGTGGCCCGGCGTGACCACATTGCCCTTGGTCTTCGACATCTTCTTGCGGTCGGGGTCCAGGATCCAGCCGGAGATCGCCGCGTGCTTCCAGGGCAGCGCGTCGTGCCCGGTGTGGGCGCGCAGGACCGTGGCGAACAGCCAGGTGCGGATGATCTCGTGGGACTGGGGGCGCAGGTCCATGGGGAAGACCCGCGCGAACAGGTCGGGGTCGCTTCGCCACTTCCCGGCGATCTGCGGCGTGAGCGACGAGGTGGCCCAGGTGTCCATGACGTCCGGGTCGCCGGTGAAGCCGTGCGGCTCGTCGCGCTGCGTCGCCTCGAAGCCGGGCGGGGTGTCGGTGCTCGGGTCGACGGGCAGGGCGGAGCGGTCGGGGACCAGGGGGCGGGTGTGGTCGGGCTGCCCGGCGGCGTCCAGCGGGTACCAGACGGGGATCGGGACGCCGAAGAACCGCTGGCGGCTGATCAGCCAGTCGCCGTTGAGGCCGCCGACCCAGTTCTCGTAGCGGACCCTCATGTGCGGCGGGTGCCAGGCGAGTTCGGTGCCGCGGGCCAGGAGCCGGTCACGCAGGGCGGCGTCCCTGCCGCCGTTGCGGACGTACCACTGGCGGGTCGTGACGATCTCCAGGGGCTTGTCGCCCTTCTCGAAGAACTTGACCGCGTGCGTGACGGGGTGTGGTTCGCCGACCAGGTCGCCGCTCTCGCGCAGCATGGCGACGACGCGCTCCCGTGCGGTGTGCGCGGTGGCGCCCGCGAGTCGCGCGTACGCGGCGAGGGCGGCCTGCGACTCGACACCGGCCGGCGGATCAGCGAGGAAGCGGCCGTCCCAGCCGATGACCGGCCGGGTGGCGAGCCGCAGTTCGCGCCACCAGGTCACGTCGGTCGTGTCGCCGAACGTGCAGACCATCGCGAGGCCCGTGCCCTTGCCGGGCATCGCGAGGGGGTGCGGGACGACGGGGACCTCGACGTCGAAGAGCGGGGTACGGACCGTCCTGCCGAACAGGTCCTGGTGGCGCTCGTCGTCCGGGTGGGCGACCAACGCGACGCAGGCGGGCAGAAGTTCGGGGCGCGTCGTCTCGATGAGGACGGAGCGGCCGCCGTCGGCCCGGAAGCGGAGCTCGTGGTACGCGGCGGTCCGCTCCCGGTCCTCCAGTTCGGCCTGCGCGACCGCGGTGCGGAAGGTGACGTCCCAGAGGGTGGGGGCCTGCGCGACGTAGGCGTCGCCGCGCTCCAGGCTCTCCAGGAACGCGTGCTGCGACGCGGCGCGCGCCTCTGCGTCGATGGTCTGGTAGCCGTGCGACCAGTCGACGGAGAGGCCGAGGTGGCGCCACAGCTCCTCGAAGGCCTTCTCGTCCTCGCCGGTGAGCCGTTCGCACAGCTCGATGAAGTTCCGGCGCGAGAGGGGCAGTTGGTGCTTGCCGGGCTTGTCGGGCGGGGTGAAGTCGGGGTCGTACGGCAGGGCGGGGTCGCAGCGGACGCCGAAGTGGTTCTGGACGCGGCGCTCCGTCGGCAGCCCGTTGTCGTCCCACCCCATGGGGTAGAAGACTTCCTTGCCGCGCATGCGCTGGTAGCGGGCGATCGTGTCGGTGTGCGTGTACGAGAAGACATGGCCGACGTGGAGCGAGCCGCTGACGGTCGGCGGCGGCGTGTCGATGGAGAAGACCTCGTCCCGGGTCTTCGAGCGGTCGAAGGTGAATACGCCCGACTCGTCCCATCGCCGAGACCACTTCTCTTCGAGCCCGTCGAGGACGGGCTTCTCGGGGACGCCTGCACGGCGATGGGTGTCTGCCATGCCTCTGGATGCTATCCATGCGCGCCGACCGCAGGCGCCCCCTTTTCCTTCCCGGCCCACGTCGGCCGGGGCCCCGTCAGACCGTACGGATCGCCGGGTCGCTCACGCCCGCCGCGCCGGTCTCCACGTGCCCGGCAAGACGCCGCAGGAACCCGGCGTCCGCGTCGGACTTCACCGTCAGGTCGTACCAGCGCTTGGTCGCGCGAAGGTCGACGGTGTGCTCGACGGAGGAGCCGGCCTTGACCTTGAAGGTCTGGCCCGCGCCGCCGTAGGCGTTGGTCACCGTGAGGTTCACATCGGTGCTGCCCGCGTTCTTCAGGGTCAGCTTGATGTTGCCCGTGGTGCCGTCGTGGCGGGCGATCACCTCGGGGCCCGCCTTCTTGCCGGGGCCCTTGAAGGTGCGCAGGAACCCGTTGGGGCCGAAGACGGAGAGGTCGTAGGCGTCCTTGGAGTACTTCGAGTTCCAGGTGTCGGAGACGGACTTGCCGGCCTCCGTGGTGTACGTCCAGGGGCCGTCGGTGCGGTTGGCGGAGCGCACGTGGAAGCAGACTCCGGCCTTGGCGCCGCCGCTGAACGTGAGCGTGAACTTTCCGGCGGCGGCGTCCGCGGCGCCGTCCACCAGCGGGACGTACGGCAGCGCGCGGGCGGGCCGGGAACCGGCCTCCTGCTTGGGCAGCGCCGGGTTCGCGGGCGCCTTGGGCACGTAGTCGTCGTGGCGCTCCTTGTCCGGCGGCTCGTAGGCGGCCGTGTCGGGGAGCTTCGCGGGGTCCATGTCCTTGCCGCTGAAGTCGAAGGCGGACGTGAGGTCGCCGCAGATCGCGCGGCGCCACGGCGAGATGTTGGGCTCCTTGACGCCGAAGCGCGTCTCCATGAACCGGATGATCGACGTGTGGTCGAAGACCTCGGAGTTCACGAAGCCGCCGGTGCTCCACGGCGAGACGACGATCATCGGGACGCGCTGGCCGAGGCCGTAGTGCCCGGCCGCGTAACCGGCGCTGCCGGCGTGGTAGTCGAGGGTCGTGGCGACCGTGGACTTGCCCTGGTTGGCGTCCTTGGGAACGTACGGCGGGACGATGTGGTCGAAGTAGCCGTCGTTCTCGTCGTAGGTGATGAACAGGGCCGTCTTCGCCCACACCTCGGGGTTGGAGGTGAGCGCGTCCAGGACCTGTGCGATGTACCAGGCGCCGTAGTTCACGGGCCAGTTGGGGTGTTCGCAGAACGCCTCGGGTGCGGCGATGTAGGAGACCTGCGGGAGCTTGTCGGCCTTCACGTCGGCCTTGAGGAGGTCGAAGTAGCCGTCGCCCGCCTTGGCGTTGGTGCCGGTGCGGGCCTTGTCGTAGAGCGGGTCGCCGGGCTTGGCGTTGCGGTACTTGTTGAAGTAGAGGAGCGAGTTGTCGCCGTAGTTGCCGCGGTAGGCGTCGTTGATCCAGCCCCAGTGTCCGGCCGCGTCCAGGCCGTCGCCGATGTCCTGGTAGACCTTCCAGCTCACGCCCGCCTGCTCCAGGCGCTCGGCGTACGTCGTCCAGTCGTACCCCGCCTCCTGGTTGCCGAGGACCGGGCCGCCGCCCTTGCCGTCGTTGCCGACGTGCCCGGTGAGCATGTAGTAGCGGTTGGGGTCGGTCGCGCCCATGAACGAACAGTGGTAGTCGTCGCAGACCGTGAAGGCGTCGGCGAGCGCGTAGTGGAACGGGATGTCGTCCCGCTCCAGGTACGCCATCGTGCGCTCGGACTTGGCGGGGATCCACTGGTCGTACGCGCCGCTGTTGAACGCCTTGTGGCCGCCGGCCCAGTCGTGGTCGAGGCCCGCGATGAACTGCATGCCGAGGTTCTCGGCGTCCGGGTGGAAGGGCAGCACTTCCTTGCCGCCGTTCGGCTGGTGCCAGACCGGCTTGCCGTTCGGCAGTGTCACCGGGCGCGGGTCGCCGAAGCCGCGGACGCCCTTCAGCTTGCCGAAGTAGTGGTCGAAAGAACGGTTCTCCTGCATGAGCACCACGACGTGCTCGACGTCCTTGATGGTGCCGGAGGCGCGCCGGGCCGGAAGGGACGCGGCGCGGGCGATGCTCTGGTTGAGCATGGCGAACGTCGCGGTGCCGCCGGCCAGCTGCATGAAGCGGCGCCGATTGAGTTCAGGCATGACTATTCCGACCTCGTGTTTTGTGGGGGACGCGAGCGGGGTGAAGTGTGCCAAGGGGAGCAAGCGATACGGAAGGGGCTGTGACGGGCGTGTGAAGAGAAGTCCAACCCTTGATGGGCACGACACAAGTCCCGGGCATTCAGGGCGAAGGTCCCATATTTGACATAGGGGAATGCGCGTGACTCACTTGGCCGTGCACCGTTCCGTGGTGCGTTCTGCTCCGTCCCGCGATCGCAAGGAGGTGTTCGGGATGAGTCCCGAAGGAAGTCCTTGCGCCAGCGGTGATCTTCTCCGGTGATCTTCACTGAGGCTGCGTTCCGCAGCTGACAGCCGCCCTCCGTGGCCGCTGGTCGTATCACGTGGGTTTCGGCCGCTTCGTGCCGCCGCCCCCGAGGCACTCCCGCTCGCCGTCTTTCCATGCGTTTCCCCTGCTCCGCCGTGCCGTGGCCACGACGGCGACACCCCTGTCGACGTCGATGTGCCTCCGCCACCCCGGAGATTTCTTCACCCCGCATTCACACATCCACGTCCTCGTGCCCGGGTTTGCCTCGTCATGCCCGGCACGGAGGGAGGTTTGCCATGAACAAGCTGATTCCCCCGGTACGCCTGGCCCCGCCAGGCGAGAACCCCCGCCCCACCCCCCGCACCCGCAAGGCCGCCGAACTGGACGCACGCACCCGTGAGGTCGGCGCCCGACTCGCCGAACTCAGCGCGCTCCCGGCCCGCGACGTGCTGCGCGAGCTCAACTCCACGACGCGCGGCCTGCGTCAGGACCAGGTCCTTGAGCGCATCGAGCGGTACGGCGAGAACACCGTCGCCCACGAGCGCGCCCCGCACTGGACCGTGCAACTCGCCAAGTCCTTCTGGAACCCCTTCATCGGGGTGCTCGTCGTGCTCGCCGCCGTCATGTACTGGCAGGACCCGGCCGACCCCGGCGTCTACATCCTCACCTCGATGGTGCTGATCAGCGCGTTGCTCCGGTTCTGGCAGGAGTTCCGCTCCTCCCGGTCGGCCGAGGCCTTGAAGAAGCTGGTCACCACGGACTGCGCGGTGCAGCGGCGCTGGAGCGAGACCGCCACCACCGAAGAGATCCCGATGGAGCAGGTCGTCCCCGGCGACCTGGTGCGGCTCGCCGCCGGCGACCTCGTCCCGGCCGACCTGCGGCTCCTCACCGCCAAGGACCTGATGGTGAGCCAGGCCGCCCTGTCCGGCGAGTCGCTGCCCGTCGCCAAGGCCGACACGCGCGCCCACGACCTGGGCCAGCGGACCACCACGGACCCCGTGGAGGCCGACAACCTCTGCCTGACGGGCACATCGGTGACGTCCGGCACGGCGACCGGCGTCGTCGTCGCGACCGGCGCGCACACCTACTTCGGCTCCATGGCGAGCGCCCTTACCGGTGCCCGCCCGCAGACCGCCTTCGACACCGGCGTGCGCCGCGTCAGCTTCCTGCTGATCCGCTTCATGCTGGTGATGGTCCCGGTCGTCTTCGCGATCAACGGGTTCACCAAGGGCGACTGGGACCAGGCGCTGCTGTTCTCGATCTCCGTGGCGGTGGGCCTCACCCCCGAGATGCTGCCGATGGTCGTGTCGGCCAACCTGGCGCGCGGAGCCGTCGCCATGTCGAAGCACCAGGTCGTCGTCAAGCAGCTCAACGCGATCCAGAACCTCGGCGCGATGGACGTCCTGTGCACCGACAAGACGGGCACCCTCACCGAGGACCGCATCGTCCTGGACCGCTACCTCGGCACGCGCGGCGAGGAGGACCGCGAGGTCCTCGAGTACGCGTATCTGAACTCCCACTTCCAGACGGGACTCCGCAACCTCATGGACCAGGCGGTCATCGACCGGGTCGACGAGGCCGAGGAGGTTGTCGTCGACCATCTCTTCACGATGATCGACGAGATCCCCTTCGACTTCGCACGCCGTCGCATGTCCGTGGTCCTGCGCCGCAACGAAATCTCCGGCCCCGTCTTCGAGCACACGCTCATCACCAAGGGCGCGGTCGAGGAGGTCCTCGACCGGTGCGGCCACATGATGGACGGCGGCGAGCGCGTGCAGCTCACCCGGCAGCTGCGCGCACACGTCACGCACCTCACCGACCGCCACAACCGGGAGGGCCTGCGGGTCCTCGCGGTCGCCATCCGCACCTTCCCCGTCGACCCCGACACCCCCGAGCGCGAGACCTACTCGGTGGCCGACGAGACGGAGCTGACGCTCGTCGGGTTCCTCGCCTTCCTCGACCCGCCGAAGAAGGACGCGGCGGACGCGCTGCGGGCGCTCGCCGAGAACGGCGTCGCGGTCAAGGTCGTCACAGGCGACAACGAACTGGTCGCCGCGCGTGTCTGCGCCGACGTCGGCCTCGACGCGGGCGAGCTGGTCACCGGCGCCGTCGTCGATCTGGTCGACGACGGCGAGCTGATCGAACTGGCCCGTGGGACCACGGTGTTCGCGAAGGTCAACCCGGTCCAGAAGGCACGGATCGTGCGCGCGCTGAAGGCGGACGGACACACAGTCGGCTTCCTCGGGGACGGCATCAACGACGCGGCGGCGCTGCGCGAGGCGGACGTGGGCGTCTCCGTCGACACGGCGGTGGACATCGCGAAGGAGTCCGCGGACATCATCCTCCTGAAGAAGGACCTGATGGTCCTGGAGCGGGGTGTGTTGATGGGCCGTCAGACGTTCGGCAACACCATCAAGTACATCAAGATGACGGCGTCGTCGAACTTCGGGAACGTCTTCTCGGTCCTGGTCGCATCGGCCTTCATCCCCTTCCAGCCGATGCTCGCCATCCACCTCCTGGTGCAGAACCTCTGCTACGACGTCAGCCAGCTGGCGATCCCGTGGGACCGCATGGACAAGGAGTACCTGAAGAAGCCGCGGACGTGGGACGCGCGGGGCATCGGCCGGTTCATGGTGCGCGTCGGCCCGATCAGCTCGGTCTTCGACATCACGACCTTCGTGGTCCTCTGGCACGTCTTCGGGGCGGACTCCCCCGCGGAGCAGACCCTGTTCCAGACGGGCTGGTTCGTCGAGGGACTGCTGTCCCAGACCCTCATCGTGCACATGATCCGCACCCGGAAGATCCCGTTCATCCAGTCCCGCGCCTCGCTGCCGGTCCTGGTGATGACCGGCGCGGTGATGCTCCTCGGCCTCTGGCTGCCGTTCTCGCCGCTCGCCGGGGCGCTGTCGATGGAGCCGCTGCCGATGAGCTACTTCCCGTGGCTGGCCGGAACGCTGCTCGCGTACTGCGCGCTCACCCAGGTGGTGAAGGGCTGGTACATCCGGCGCTACCACGACTGGCTGTAGCAGCCACCCGGATACCTCCGGCACCTTGTAAAACCAGGTGCCGTGGGCAACCATGCACGGCATGACTGTGCGCGTCCACGGCACCTGCGCCCCGGGCTTCGAGGGCGTGCGAGCGGAGTTCGAGCGGAGCTTCGCCGAGCGCGACGAGCTCGGGGCGGCCGTCGCGGCCACCGTCGGCGGTGAGCTCGTCGTCGACCTGTGGGGCGGCGACGCGGACCGGACCGGCACCCGCCCCTGGGAGCGGGACACCCTGGTCAACGTCTACTCCACGACCAAGGGCATGACCTCACTCTGCGCCCATCTTCTGGTGGACCGCGGCGAGTTGGACCTGGACGCTCCGGTCACGCGGTACTGGCCCGAGTTCGCCGACGCGGGGAAGGCCGACATCCCGGTGCGCTGGCTGCTCAGCCACCGTGCCGGGCTCATCGCGCCGGGCGAGCCGATGGCGCCGGGCGCGGTGTACGACTGGGAGAAGGTGACCGAGGCACTGGCGGCGACGCGGCCGTGGTGGCGCCCCGGCACCGCCCAGGGCTACCACGCGGTGACCTTCGGGTTCCTGGTCGGCGAGGTCGTGCGGCGGATCACGGGAGTCTCGCTCGGGACGTTCCTGCGCACCGAGGTGACCGGCCCGCTGGGCGCCGACGTCCACGTCGGCACGCAGGAGAGCGAGCACGGGCGGTGCGCGGACATGGCGCCGCCCCTTTCGCGCGAGGCGCCGCCCTCCTCCACGCCACCCTCGCCCGCGTCCTCGCGGACCGTGTTCGGCGACGTGCCGAAGCCTCCCGTCACCGGCCTGTCGGACCACCCGATGGCGCCGGCCACCCTAGCCCTCCAGTACCTGCCGCTCGGCGACGTGAACGCCGCGGCCTACCGGTGCGCGGAGATCCCCGCCGCCAACGGACACGCCACCGCTCGCGGAATCGCCGCCGTGTACGCGGAGTTGGCGTGCGGACGGCTCCTCTCGTCCGGCGCGGTGGAGCGGCTGCGCACCTGCCAGAGCGACGGCGACGAGCCGGACCTCGTCCTGCGGACGGGCACCTCGCTGGCCGACACATGGCCGTGGGGCCTCGGCTACATGCTCAACCAGTATGGCCAGGCGGGCCCCAACCCGCGGGCGTTCGGGCACGGCGGCGCGGGCGGGTCGTACGCCTTCGCCGACCCGGAGAACGGCGTCTCGTACGCGTACACGATGAACCGCATGGGCGCGGGCACCTCGGGCGAGGACCTGCGCAGCGTCCACCTGGTAGGCGCGCTGTACGAGGGGCTGCGCGAACGGGGTCCCGTGCGCGGCAGATGATGGGCGCATGACTACCAGCAGAAGAGCCGTCTTCTTCACGGGCAGCGCGCCGGACCCCCGCTTCGGTTCGCTCACCACCGGAGACGAACGGGCCATGCTCAGCTACTTCGTGCGGTCCCAGCGCGAGACCCTGGAGCTCAAGTGCCGCGGTCTGGAGGACGAGTTGGCCGACCGCGCCGTCGCGCCCTCCGCGCTGTCGCTGCTCGGCCTGGTCCGGCACCTCACCGATGTGGAGCGACGCTGGTTCCGGATGGCCCTCGCCGGTCACGACGTGACCCCTCTCTACCCCACGCCCGACAACGCCGACGAGGACTTCGACGGAGCCGTGGCGGAGCCGGGCGCGATCGCCGCGGCCTGGGAGGCGTGGCGGGCCGAGGTGGAGTTCGCCGAGAAGTTCGTGGCCCAGGCGCCCGATCTCGACGTCGAGGGACAGAGCCCGCTGTTCGGCACGGTGTCGCTGCGCTGGGTGCTGCTGCACCTGGTCCAGGAGTACGCCCGCCACAACGGCCACGCCGATCTGCTGCGGGAGCGGATCGACGGGGCGGTGGGGCTGTAAGAGCCTGTGTCATGACAGGCGGCGCGCGGGACCGTGCGTCTCACGCGCCGGGGTGCTGGCCGGGCCCCCGGTCCTTGTCCGCGAGCTTGCTCGGCGACAGGTCCGTGGGGTCCTCGCCCGGTTCGAGGAGCGTGTTGGCGGGGCCGATGATCAGGGGGTCGGCCTTGCCGACGGCCTCCGTGTCCTTCGCCTCGTAGTCGAGCTGGAGCAGGAGGTGGCGCATGGCTTCGAGGCGGCCGCGGCGCTTGTCGTTGGTCTTCACGACGGTCCACGGGGCGTGCGGCGCGTCCGTGGCGCGGAACATCTGGACCTTCGCGTAGGTGTAGGCGTCCCACAGGTCCAGCGAGGCGATGTCGGTGGGGGACAGTTTCCACTGGCGCACCGGGTCGACCTGCCGGATCGCGAACCGCGTGCGCTGTTCCGCCCGGGAGACGGAGAACCAGAACTTGATGAGGGTGATGCCGTCCTCGGTGATCATCCTCTCGAACTGCGGAGCCTGCTCCAGGAAGTGCTGGTGCTCCTTCGGGGTGCAGAAGCCCATCACCGGCTCGACCCCGGCGCGGTTGTACCAGGACCGGTCGAAGAAGACGATCTCGCCGGCCGACGGCAGCTGGGCGACGTACCGCTGGAAGTACCACTGGCCCGCCTCGTGCTCGGTCGGCTTGTCCAGTGCCACCGTCCGGGCACCACGTGGGTTCAGCCGCTCGGTGAAACGCTTGATCGTGCCGCCCTTGCCCGCCGCGTCACGCCCCTCGCACAGCACCGCGATGCGCAGCCCCTGCTCACGCACCGTCTTCTGCAGCTTGAGCAGCTCGATCTGCAGGATCCGCTTGCGCCGTTCATAAGCGCTCCGGCCCAGTTTCTTCGCGTACGGGTAGTTCTCCCGCCACGTCTGCAGGGGCCGCCCCTCCTCGTCGAGGAGCACGGGGCGCTCCGGGCGCGCCTCGTCCACGGACAGACCCTCGAGCAGATCGTCCTCGTTCCGACCGGTCGGCTCCACCGCGCAGCCCTCTCCCTCTCCCAGTCCCTCGATGCCCTCACCGGACAGCCTGCCCCCGAGATCGCGTCTCAGCACTCGCAATCGCGTCGTGGGCGCCCCTCGGGAATAGCCGGGCGATCTTGTTGGTCATCTCTTGTGGCATATCGATGAGCGGGGATGTGAGGGAACCAGATGCCCAAGGTGTACGCGTTCACCCGGCACGGCGGGCCGGAGGTGGAGACCTTCCTCGACCTCCCGGTACCGGAGCCGGGGCCCGGGCAGCTGCTCGTCGCGGTGCGCGCGGCCGGCGTCAATCCGGTCGACTGGAAGCTGCGGGCGGGCAAGCGGCGCCCGGGGCAGGCGCCGCTCGCCGGTCACGAGGTGCTGGGCAGCGAGGTCGCCGGTGTCGTACGGGCGGTCGGGCCCGGGGTCGAGGGGTTCGCGGTCGGCGACCCGGTCTTCGGCAATCCGGTCACCGGCGGGTACGCGGAGTTCACGCTGGTCCCCGCCGACATCGCCGCCCACAAGCCCGACGCACTGTCGTTCGTCGAGGCGGCCGTGCTCCCGGTGGCCGCGGCGACCGCGTACGACGGACTGCGCCAGCTGGACCTGCCCGCGGGCTCGACCCTGCTGATCACGGGTGCCGGGGGCGGCGTGGGGGTGGCCGCGACCCAGATCGCCGTTCACTTCGGACTGCGGGTGGTGGGCACGGCGAGCGCGGGCAAGAAGGAGTTCGTCGAGTCCTTCGGCGCCGTCCACGTCGCGCCGGGTCCCCGGCTGGCGGAGCGCATACGTGAGGCGGCCCCGGACGGGCGCGTCGACGCCGTCTTCGACCTGGTGGGCGGCGCGGACCTGGCCGAGGTCGCACAGCTGCTCCCCGACCGCGAGAGGCTGATCACGGCGGCGGCCAAGGAGACGGTGACCGAGCTGGGCGGCGCTCCGGTGGCGCGGGCCCGCACGTCGGCGGTCCTGGACGAGATCGCGCTGCTCGCCGTGGCGGGCGTACTGCGTCCGCAGGTGACGGCGGCGTACCCCCTGGACCGCGCGGGCGACGCGCTGCGCGCGGTGGAGGACGGCCATGCGCGGGGCAAGACGGTGATCGAGGTGACGGCGTGACGACGCTGGTGGAAGAGGGCGGGGCGGCGGAGGCGGCGAGTCCGACGGAGAGGGCGGAGACTGCGGTCCTGACGGAGACCGCGGGCGCCCCCACACCTGTACCCCACCCCCTCGACAACCCCGCCCGCGCCTCCCTCACCGGGCCGCACGCGCATTTCGCGGAGGGTCAGGGGCGGGTGGTGCGGTATCCGGTCGACGTGTCGCCGTTCCTCGCGCTGCCCGATGACGTGACGGACGCGGACTGGGCCGACCTGGCCGCGCTCGCCGGGCCCGGCGCCGAGGTGCCGCTGCTCGCGACGACGGTACGGGCGCCGGAGGGGTGGGAGACGACGTTCGACGTGTCCGGGGTGCAGCTCGTGGACGACGGGGTGGCCGCCGCGCCGGACCCCGAAGCCGTGCGGCTCGGCCCTGACGACGTGCCCGAGATGCTGGATCTGGTCCGGCGCACGGAGCCGGGCCCCTTCGCACCCCGCACCGTGGAGCTCGGCACGTATCTCGGCATACGCCGCGGAGGCGCCCTCGTCGCGATGGCCGGGGAGCGTCTGCATCCGCCGGGCTGGACGGAGATCAGCGCGGTCTGCACCGACCCCGCACACCGCGGCCAGGGCCTCGGGACGCGTCTCGTCCTCGCCGTCGCGCACAACATCAGGGCGCGCGGCGAGCAGCCGTTCCTCCACACGTCGGCGGAGAACACCGGTGCCATCCGCCTCTACGAGTCGCTCGGTTTCCGGCTGCGCCGCACGACGGCGTTCCGCGGGGCGCGGGTGCCCGGGCAGGCGACCGCCGACAGAAAATGAGGGGACTGCGCCGCTCGTCGTTGATAGCTTCCGGATCATGCAGCCCGTAAGTGAGAACGAGATCCGCGCGTCCTTCGTGAACTGTTCCAAGGGCGAGGCCCGCAGACTCACCCTCCCCGCGGGCTTCGCCGACACCCCGTGGTCCGACCTGGACTTCCTCGGGTGGCGCGACCCCAAGGCCCCCGACCGCGGCTACGTGGTCGCGTGGCGGGACGGCGAGCCCGTGGGCTTTGCCCTGCGTGCCTCCACGGGGGCTCGCAAGAGCCTGCTCAAGTCCAGCATCTGCTCGGTCTGCGTGACACCGCAGTCCGGCTCCGGCATCGCGCTGCTCGTCGCCCCGAAGGCGGGCGCGGCGGGCCGCCAGGGCAATTCGGTCGGCATGTACATCTGCGCGGACCTGGCCTGCTCGCTCTACGTACGCGGGAAGAAGACCACGGCGCTCGCCCGCCGCATGGAGGAGAGCCTCACGCTGGAGGAGCAGAACGCCCGCACCCTGCAGAACCTGAACGGGTTCCTGGACCAGATCATCGCCGGCTAGCGACCGGGCCCGGCCCTGAAGCCCCTGCTAGACCGCGCGGGGATCCACCATCTGCAGCGCGAGCGTCGCCGACGGCTGCGCGAGGCCCGGGCCGCCCGCCTCGGCCCAGGCGAGTATCCCGTCGAGCGACTCGTCGTCCGTGACGAATCCGACCCAGGCCGCACGGCCGCCGCGCCTGCGTCCCTCGGACGACGGCTGGACCACGACCAGGTTGGCCTGGCCGCACGGGCCGAGGCAGTCGCTCGTGCGCACCGTGAACCGGCCCCGGGACGCCGCGGCGGCGGAGCGCAGCCGCTCCAGCTGCCAGGCGTGGTCGATGCCGGGGTTCTTGCGCGCGTCGCCGCAGCAGCAGCCCCGGCACACGACGAGCGTGCAGGGGCGGCGGGCTGCGGCACCGATGGAGACGACGGGACTCATACGGTGATCATCTCAGGTAGGCCAACCCTGGGTGCACCGCCCGGTAGCCGTCCACCAGACGTCGCGCCACCGCCACCGAGTCGACCAGCGGGTGCAGGGCGAACGCCTTGACGGCGGTGGCCGACGCACCGCTCTCCGCCGCCGCGAGCACCTCCCGCTCGACGGCCTTGACCGCGCACACCAGACCCGTGGCGTGCCCGGGCAGCGAGGAGACCGACATGGGGTGCGCGCCGTTGGCGTCGACGGAGCACGGCACCTCGATGACGGCGTCCGCGTCGAGCGCGGAGAGGGTCGTGCCGTTGCGGACGTTGAGGATCAGGGTCGCCCGCTCGTCGCGTGCGACGGCCCGCATCAACGCGAGGGCGACCTTCTCGTAGCCGCCTGACTCCAGGTCCTCCTCGGCACGCTCCCCCACGCCCGCCGCTTCCCTGTTCTCCGCCATGTAGGCGGCCTCGCGCTCGGCGAGGGTCTCGTTCCAGGTCTTGAGGGCGGGGGTGTCGTGGCTGCGCATCTCGTCGTAGAAGCGGGCCTGTTGGGCGTGGAGGAAGGCACCGCGGGTCCGTTCGGCCTGCTGGTAGGCGCGTACGGTCTCGCGATTGAAGTAGTAGTAGTGCAGGTACTCGTTGGGGATCATGCCGAGTGTCTGGAGCCAGTCGGCGCCGAACAGTCTGCCCTGCTCGAAGGAGACGAGGAGCGCGGGGTCGGCGAGCAGGCGCGGCAGTTCGTCGTGGCCGCCGATGTGCAGGCCCCGCAGCCAGCCGAGGTGGTTGAGGCCCACGTAGTCGATGAAGGCCTCGTCGGGGTTGCCGCCGAGCACCTGCGCGACCCTGCGGCCGAGGCCGACCGGTGAGTCGCAGATGCCGAACACGCGGTCCCCGAGGTGGCGGGACATGGCCTCGGTCACCAGGCCCGCCGGGTTGGTGAAGTTGATGACCCAGGCGTCGGGGGCGAGCCGGGCGACGCGGCGGGCGATGTCGACGGCGACGGGCACGGTGCGCAGGCCGTACGCGATGCCGCCCGCGCCCACCGTCTCCTGCCCGAGGACGCCCTCGGCCAACGCGACGCGCTCGTCGGCGGCGCGCCCCTCCAGGCCGCCGACGCGGATCGCGGAGAACACGAAGTCGGCGCCGCGCAGTGCCTCGTCGAGGTCGGTGGTGGCGGTGACGGTCGGCGCGTCGGGGATGCCGGTGGCCTGTTCGGCCAGTACGCGGGTGATGGCGCCGAGCCGTGCCGCGTCCAGGTCGTGCAGGACGACGTCGGTGACGCGGCCCTCGGCGCGGTCGCCGAGGAGGGCCCCGTACACGAGCGGCACACGGAACCCGCCCCCTCCCAGGATTGTCAGTTGCACGTCTGAACCGCCTTCCGTCGGACCGTTATCACCGGGGCTCACGTTACGTACGATGACGCGGCAGCGTTCCGATCCCCCACGGAGGTAGCGCCAGATGACCGTCTGGAAGGCATCAACCGCCCTGTTCGGCGCCGTCACGCTGGCGGTGATGACGGGCGGCGGCGCGTCGGCCGCGCCCGCGGCACCCGGTGGCTGGCAGGAGTCGGGCACCTCGCACGTCAACTCCCTGACCGGCAGTCAGGGCCTGGCCAGCCGCGCGGACGGCAGCCTCCTCTACCGAGGACTCGGCTCGATCCCCCTGGACCTGCGCATCAAAGGCTGGGGTCACATAGGCGACCCCGACATCGCCAAGGGCCACACCGTCGACGCCTACCAGGGCGGCGACACCGCGCAGTCGAAGATGTTCGCCGTCACCGCGCCGGACGGCAAGCGGCACCTCTACGAGCACAAGCTCGACGCGGGCGAGAAGCTCAACAACTCCTTCGCGGCCGTCTCCCCCGACAACCAGTGGCTGGTGTCCGGCGAGTGGGGCGACCAGAACCGCCTCCAGGTGTTCCCCGCGCCCCTGCTCAACCCCTCCACCCCGCCCACCGGCGGCGCGCTCCCCCAGGCCGGGCAGATCACGCTCGACAAGCCGGTGCGCGACATCCAGGGCTGCGACTTCGTCGCCGACACGCGTCTGGTGTGTGCCTCCAACGACGCGTCGAAGGAGCTGTGGCCCGAGGACAGGCCGGTGCTCCAGGTCGACCTGGAGCGGCCGCTCGACGGGAAGCCGGTGGCGGGCCGCGTCAGCAGTCTCTTCGCCGTGCCGCAGCGCAGCATCTGCTCCGGCTCGTTCGAGACCGAGGGCATCGACTACGACGCCGCGCGCCGCACCCTGCGCGTCCAGGTGGTGCCGCCCGCGCCGTGTCTGGTGACGACTGCGGTGTACGCGTACAAGCCGACGACCGGCTGAGCGCCAAGCCCCCGTCCGCCTGCCGGACAGCACGTGTGGGGCGCCGCGAGGCAGGGGAGGGTCGTGATCATGACACAGCACGACCAGGTGACCGCGGCCGCCCCCGCCCACGAGCGGCGCCCGATACGACAGCTCCTCGCGGCGTCGGTCGGCAACGCCGTGGAGTGGTACGACTGGTACGCGTACACGTTCCTCGCCACGTACATCGCCGACCAGGTCTTCCCGAAGAGCTCCGGCAACTCGCTCGTCCCGCTCCTCTCCACCTTCGCCGTCTTCGCGGTCGGCTTCTTCATGCGGCCCGTCGGCGGGCTGCTCATGGGCGCGGTCGCCGACCGGCGCGGCCGACGGGCCGCGCTGACCGTCACGATCCTGCTGATGGGCGGCAGCAGCCTGCTGGTCGGGCTGACCCCGACGTACGCGTCCGTGGGCGTGCTCGCGCCGGTCGTCCTCGTGCTCGCCCGGCTGCTCCAAGGGCTCTCCGTGGGCGGCGAGTTCGCCGCTTCGACGACGTTCCTCGTCGAATCGGCGGGCCCCGGGCGGCGCGGCCTCTTCTCCAGTTTCCAGTACGTGTCCACGAGCGCGGGCCAGCTCGCCGCGTCCGGAGTCGCCGCGCTCCTCGTCACTCTGCTCTCCGACGGGCAGATGGACGGCTGGGGCTGGCGGCTGCCCTTCCTCGTGGGGGCGGCGCTGAGCCTGGTCGGGTTCTGGATCAGGCAGGGCGCGCACGAGACGCACCGGGCGCCCGCCGACGACGGCGACCGTCCCGGCCTCTTCGACGCGCTGCGGCACCACCCGCGCCAGTCCCTGCTGATCTGCGGCATCACGGCCGGCGGCACCCTCGCCTACTACACCTGGACGTCGTACCTGCCGACGTACGCCGAGCTGAACACCGACATCAGCAAGAGCCAGGCGCTCCTCGCGGGCACGGTCGCGCTCGCGTTCTTCGCGGTGCTCCAGCCCGTCGGCGGCCTGCTGTCCGACCGGATCGGGCGCAGGCCGCTGCTGCTCTTCTTCGGCATCGGCTTCGCCGTCCTGAGCGTGCCGCTGCTCAAGTCCCTCACCGGCTCGTTCACTTCGCTGCTGCTCGTGCAGTGCGCGGGCATGGTGCTGCTCACCGGATTCACGTCGATCTCGGCGGCGGTCAACGCGGAGGTGTTCCCGGCGAGGGTGCGGGCGGCCGGGATCGGCTTCCCGTACTCGCTCACCGTGGCCCTGTTCGGCGGCACGGCCCCGTACATGGGAACGATGTTCAAGGAGATCGGGTCTCCTGGGCTCTTTCCCGTGTACGTGGCCGTGCTCTGTGTCGTCTCTTCGGTTGCCTATCTGCGGCTGCCGGAGACGGCGCGTCAGCCGTTGCCGCGGTGAGGCTCGTTCCCGACTGCGGGTTCGTCGTGGCTTGTCGCGCAGTTCCCCGCGCCCCTAAGCAACCCGGGGCACCTCGGCGATGGAACGCCCCGCCCACTCGGGAGGTTGCTCGGTCAGCCCTGTCAGGCGGTCGCGGATCTCGTCCGGGAAGGGCACCGCGCGGCCCGCGTTCTGGTCGACGTGAAGCGCGAGCAGTTCCGTCGTGGCCACGGGGGACGCGTCCGGCGCCGGTTCGTCGCCCTCGTCCTCCACGACGTACATCTCGTGCGTGAAGCGCGCCTTCTTGGCGTCGGCGCCCAGCAGGCGCGTGCGGACGGCGAGATGGGCGCCTTCGGAGACGTCGTTCAGGTACCGCACGTGCGCCTCGACCGTGTAGAGGGAGCAGCCGGTGGACTCGCGGTAACCGGCGTGCAGGCCCGTCTCGATCATCATGGCGTCCGTGGCGTAGCCGAAGACGAGGACGTAGAAGGCCTCGCTCATGTGGCCATTGTAGTCGATCCACTCGGGGCGGACGCGGTGCCGGGCCAGGGGCAGGAGCTGCGTCCGGGGCGTGGGCTCGCTCACTTCTTGCCTCCGTTCAGGCGGCCCGTGGCGCGCAGGACGTCGATGACGCCCTGGTCGCGCTCGGCGACGAGGTCCGCGATCGTGCGGCCGTCCGCCGCGTCGTCGCATCCGGCGACCACCGCGTCGTACAGCTTCTTGTCGAGCTCGGGCGCTTCGAGCCGCGTCCACGGCGACTTCAGGGACGGGCCGAAGTGGTCGAGCATGTGCGCCATGCCGCCCTCGCCGCCCGCGAGCGCGAAGGTGAGCATCGGTCCCATGAACGCCCAGCGCAGGCCGGGCCCTTCGGTGATGGAGTCGTCGATCTCGCGCACGGTGGCCTCGCCGTTGGCGACCATGTGCAGGGCCTCGCGCCACAGGGCTTCCTGGAGGCGGTTGGCGATGAACCCGGGGACTTCGCTCTTCATGGTGATCACGGACTTGCCCGCGACCTCGTAGAAACGGGACGCCCACGCCACGGCTTCTGCGTCGGTCCGCTCGCCGCCGACCACCTCGACGAGGGGTATCAGGTACGGCGGGTTGAAGGGGTGCCCGACGACGAGGCGGCCAGGGGTGGCGGCCTCGGTCTGCATGTCGGTCATCGGGTAGCCGGAAGTGGAGGAGGCGATGACGACTCCGGCGGGGGCGGCGGCGTCGAGGCGGGCGAGCAGGTCGCGCTTGAGCTCCAGCTTCTCGGGGGCGCTCTCCTGCACGAACTGGGCGTCGGCGACGGCCTCTTCGAGGGTGGCGGTGACGGTGAGGCGGTCCTGCGAGGCGCCTTCGGCGAGGCCGAGCTGGGTGAGGGCGGGCCAGGCGGCCTCGACGAGGCGGCGCAGCCGCTGCTCGGCGTCGGGGGCGGGGTCCCAGGCGGTGACGTCGTAGCCGCGGGCCAGGAAGTGGGCGACCCAGCCGCCGCCGATGACTCCGGCGCCGACGCAGGCGACGCGGCGGACCTCTTCGGGGGTGGTGACGCTCATGGGATGGGGGGTTCCTTTCGTCGCTGCGTGGGGGGGGCGCCCCTTCGGGGGCGCGGGGAACTGCGCGACCAGCCACATACGGCCCGCAGCAAGAGGCCTTACACCCGGGGCTTGAGGCCCAGCTTCTGGCGGGCCTCGTCGGGCGTGGCCACGCGCGAGCCCAGGTCCTCCGTGATCTGCACGGCGCGCTCGACCAGTTGGGCGTTGGTCACCTTGTTGCCCTTGCCGAGGTACAGGTTGTCCTCCAGGCCGACGCGGACCTGCCCGCCGAGCAGGATCGACTGGGCGACCCACGGCATCTGCATGCGGCCGAGCGCGAAGCTGGCCCACTGGGCGCCTTCGGGCAGCATGTTGACCATGGACTGGAGAACGCCCGGGTCGGCGGGGGCGCCCCACGGGATGCCCATGCAGAGCTGGAAGACGGTGGGGTTGTCGAGCAGTCCCTCGGCGAGGAGCTGCTTGGCGAACCACAGCTGCCCGGTGTCGAAGATCTCCAGCTCGGGGCGGACGCCGAGCTCCTGGATGCGCTTGGCGCCCTGGCGGAGCATCTCGGGCGTGGAGATGTAGAGGTTGTCGCCGAAGTTGAGGGAGCCGCAGTCGAGAGTGCAGATGTCCGGCAGCAGGTCCTCGACGTGCGGGAGGCGGTCCAGGCCGCCGACGAGGTCGGTGCCGGGCAGCTCGCCGAGGTCCTGCAACGGCACGATGGGGTCGATGACGAGATCGCCGCCCATGCCCGCCGTGAGGTTGATGACGACGTCGGTGCCGGTCTCCTTGATGCGCTCGACGACCTCGCGGTACAGGCGCGGGTCTCGGGAGGGCTCGCCGGTCTCCGGGTTGCGTACGTGGATGTGGACGACGGCGGCGCCCGCGTCGGCGGCCTCGACCGCCGAGGTGGCTATCTGCTCGGGCGTGACGGGCACGTGCGGGCTCTTGCGGACGGTGTCGCCCGCGCCGGTCAGGGCGGCGGTGATGATGACGTTGTCGTTCACGGGCATGCGGAACTCTCCCTCGGGGGTGGGGTGTTGTGTACGGGAAGCCTTCGTGCGGAGTGTCAGTGCGCGGTCAGCGTGGCGTCGACGTAGGCGACGAGGGACTCGTGCATGTCGTCCGGGCCCGCGCCCGGAGCGTCCGGCGCCGAGGCGAGGACCTGTGTGGCGAGGCCGTCGATCAACGCGGTCAGGCGCAGCGCCGCCGCCTCGGGGTCGGCGAGCCGGAAGACGCCTTCGGCGATGCCGCGGCGGATGACGTCGGCGACGGTGGTGCGCCACTGCCGGTAGTAGTCGGCGTGCAGTCGGCCCATGGCGGTGGAGCGGGCGGCCTCGGCCCACAGGTCGAGCCAGACGCTCCACTGCCAGCGCTGCTGCGGGGTGCGGGGGATCTGGAGCTCGATGAGCTGTCGCAGTTCGTCGGCGGTGTCGGCGGCGTCCGCGATCCGGGCCGCGCGGCGCGCCGTGTCCTCGTCCATGCACCAGCGCACCGCGGCCTCGAGGAGGTCGTCGCGGCCCGGGAAGTGGTAGTGGATGGCGGCGGTGCTGGTGTCGCAGGCCGCCGCGATGTCCTGGACGCGGACGGCGTGGAAGCCGCGCTCCGCGATGAGGCGGACGGTCTCGCGGACGATCTGCAGGGGGCGGCCGCCCTCGGGCGCCACGGCGCGCTCGCGCCGCGCGGTGGGCTCCGCGGGCCGGGCGGCCTCGTCACGGGCGCCGGCGGCGCCGAGCAGCCAGCCCGCGTCGACCCCGCCGGTGTCCGCGATGCGGGCAAGCTCCGCCGCCGTGAAGCGCCGGGTGCCGCCCAGTGACCGGGACAGTTTGGAGGGGTCCATGACGATGCGGCGGGCGAATTCGCGCTGGGTCACTCCGGCGTCGGCGATCACCTTGCGGACGCGGTCCGCCACCTCGGGGTCGTACTCCATGGTCGGCGACCCTACCCGTGCGTTGCGACAAACGCAACGCACGAACTGCAACGACACCGACATCGACCAGCTCTGATCGACCTTCCGGACGATAATTGCGCTTCTGACTGATGGATCAGTCAGATCTGTTGTCGTGGGTCGCCGGGCGCGCGGCAGCGGTGCGGCAGCGGAACCGGCGCGGCACTTGAGGCACTCTTCTGTCTGTGTCGCACGCATCCTCGCTCCCTCCCCAGCGCCCGCCGCTGCCCGCCACCGGCCACATGGTCGTGTGCGGCGGCGACAACGTCCTGGCCCACCGGCTCGCCGCCGAACTCCGCGGCGTCTACGGCGAACAGGTCGTCCTCGTCCTGCCGTCCGGGGCCGGAGAGCCGAACCGGCCGACGGGACGGGCCCTGACGACCGCACTGATCGGACGCATCACCGCCGCGGTGTCGCGCACCACCGGGAACGGGAACGGGACCGCGCACGGGACCGGCAACGGGAACGGCTCCGGTGAGGGCGGCGGTGGAGCCGACCTGCCGCGCACCCTGGAGGCCCCCGAGCTCACCGACGACGTCCTCGCCGACGCGGGCGTCCCGCAGGCCGCCGCGCTCGCGCTGATGCACGACGACGACGAGACCAACATCCGTGCGGCGCTCGCCGCGCGACGGCTCAACCCCCGACTCCGTCTGGTGATCCGGCTGTACAACCGCAAGCTGGGCCAGCACGTGGAGGAGCTGCTCGACCAGGCGGCGGCCGTGGCGGGCCTGGCGACGACGGACGCCAGCGTCACCGTCCTGTCCGACGCCGACACCGCGGCGCCCGCCCTCGCGGCCACCGCGGTTGCCGGCACCAGCAAGGTCGTGCACGCCGACGGGCTGCTGCTGCGCGCCGTGGAGCGCACTCCCCCTGCGCCGGGTCAGGTGGCGCCGCGCGGCCTCGCCACCCTCGCGCTGCTTTCGGCCACCGCCAACGACCCGGCGGGCGCGGAGGGTTCGGACGACGCGGGGGTCGGCGCGGGGCCCCGGCTGCTGCCCGACGACGCGGCCGTCGCCGCCGCTCCCGGCCGGGGCGCGCTGGTCCTGGAGACCGTCTCGTACTCGGGGTCCGCCCCGCCGCCCGGGTTCCTCACGGGGCGCGGCGTGCCGCTGCGCGAGCTGTTCTCGCGTCGCCTTCGCTGGTCGGTGGCGGGGTTCGCGGCGGCCGTCGTCGGCATGGCCATCGCGTCGATCGTCACCACCGAGGACACGACACCGCTGCACGCCACGTATCTGACGCTCCTCGACCTCTTCTCGATGAACGATCCGGCGACCGACGGACCGATGAGCCGCCAGATCCTCCAACTCCTCGCCGGCCTGGTCGGACTGCTCCTCCTGCCCATCCTCTTCGCCGCCGTCCTGGAGGCCCTCGGCACCTTCCGCACTGCGTCCTCGCTGCGCCGCCCGCCGCGCGGCCTCTCGGGCCACGTCGTCCTGCTCGGCCTCGGCAAGATCGGCACACGGGTCCTGGCGCGGCTGCGTGAGCTGGACATCCCCGTGGTGTGCGTGGAGGCCGACCCGGAGGCCCGCGGCATCTCCCTGGCGCGGCGGCTGCGCGTGCCCACCGTGATCGGTGACGTGACGGAGGAGGGCGTCCTGGAGGCGGCGAAGGTGCATCGCGCGCACGCGCTGCTGGCGCTGACCAGCGCGGACACGATAAACCTCGAAGCGGCCCTGTACGCACGGTCGGTGAAGCCCGACCTGCGGGTGGCGCTGCGCCTGTACGACGACGAGTTCGCGACCGCCGTCTACCGCACCCTGCGCGCCGCGCACCCCGGCGCCCTCACCCGCAGCCGCAGCGTGTCGGCCCTGGCCGCGCCCGCCTTCGCCGGGGCGATGATGGGCCGCCAGATCCTGGGTGCCCTGCCCGTCGAGCGCTCGGTGCTGCTCTTCGCGGCGCTCGACGTCTCGTTGCAGCCGCAGCTGACGGGCCGCAAGATCTCCGAGGTGTTCCGGCCGGGGGCGTGGCGCGTCGTCGCCCTGGAACGCGCGTCGGCCGAGGACCCGGCCGTCTCCTCGGGCCTGGAGTGGGAGCTCGACCCGGATTACGCACTGCGCCCCGAGGACCGCGTCGTCCTCGCGGCCACGCGCCAGGGCCTGGCCGAGCTCCTCGCCCGCAGACCACTGCCCGCCCAGCCCTGATCCGGCGCACCCATACCAACCGGACCGGGCCCGGATTGGTCTAGTCCTCATTTGGTTCAGACCATTGACATGCCTATGTCCACAGGGCTACTCCAATGAGCAACAACCGCGCGCCAGCACCCAGTTGACGCCTCCACACCTCTTGGATGGCCATGAGACGTATGCGTTCCCTCCGTGCCGCCCTCACCGCGGCGGCCACCGCGGTGGCCGCTCTGGGCCTGACCGCGATCTCGGGTGCCCCCGCCCAGGCCGCGACACCGCTCCCCGCCCATGTCTTCGCCCCCTACTTCGAGTCGTGGACGGGGGAGAGCCCGGCCGCCCTCAGCGCCCAGTCCGGGGCCAAACACCTGACCATGGCGTTCCTCCAGACGGCGACGAAGGGCTCCTGCACCGCGTACTGGAACGGCGACACCTCGCTGCCCATCGCCTCGACGTCCTTCGGCGCCGACATCAAGACGATCCAGGGGCGCGGCGGGGACGTCATCCCGTCCTTCGGCGGCTACACGGCGGACACCACCGGCACCGAGATCGCCGACAGCTGTACGGACGTCGACCAGATCGCCGCCGTCTACCAGAAGGTCATCACGACCTACGACGTCCCCCGGCTCGACATGGACATCGAGGTCGACGCGCTGGACAACACCGCCGGCATCGACCGACGGAACAAGGCGATCAAGAAGGTCCAGGACTGGGCCGCCGCCAACGGGCGCAAGCTGGAGATCTCCTACACCCTGCCGACGACGACCCGGGGCCTGGCGCCCAGCGGTCTCGCCGTGCTCAAGAGCGCCGTGGCCAACGGCGCGCGGGTCGACGTCGCCAACCTCATGACGTTCGACTACTACGACAACGCCGCCCACGACATGGCGCAGGACACCAAGACGGCCGCCCAGGGACTGTACGACCAGCTCGCCAAGCTCTATCCGGGCAAGACCCCGGCCCAGCTCTGGGGCATGATCGGCATCACCGAGATGCCGGGTGTCGACGACTTCGGACCGGCCGAGACCTTCACGCTCGCCAACGCCAGGCAGGTGTACGACTGGGCGGTCGCCAAGGGGATCAACATGATCTCCTTCTGGGCGCTCCAACGCGACAACGGCGGCTGCCCGGGTGGCGCCGCCGCGGACAACTGCTCCGGCATCGAGCAGAACACCTGGGACTTCTCCCGCATCTTCGCGCCGTTCACCAGCGGTGAGACCGCGCCGAAGGACGACTTCTCGGTGACGGCGGACCCGGCCGCGGGGACGGTCAAGGCCGGTGGTTCCGTCAGCGCGACGGTGAAGACCGCGGTGACGGCGGGCTCCGCCCAGACCGTGAAGCTCGACGCCTCCGGCGCGCCCGCCGGTGTCAGCGCGTCCTTCAGCCCCGCGTCGGTGCAGGCCGGAGAAACCTCGACGCTCACGCTCAGCACGACCGACGCGGCCGTCAACGGCACGTACCGGATCACCGTCAACGGCGCGGGCCCCTCGGCCGCCCACTCGGTGACGTACTCCCTGACCGTCACCGGCGGCAACGGCAACCAGTGCACGGCCGCGCCCTGGGCCGCCGACGCGGTCTACACCGGCGGCCGGCAGGTGTCGCACAAGGGCCACAACTGGAAGGCGAAGTGGTGGACGACGGGCGAGGAGCCCGGCACCACCGGACAGTGGGGCGTCTGGCAGGACCTCGGGGCCTGCTGAGCGGCACCCCGGTGCCGCCCGTCAGCCCTCGACGGGCGGCACCGGCAGGACCTGCCGCAGATGCGGGTCGGGGTGGAAGTCCCTGCGCCACTCGCGCGGGTAGCCGACGGACGCCTCGATGTGGGGGACGCCGTCGTGGACGGTGGTGCGCGGGATGTGCAGGTGGCCGTAGACGACCGCGGCCGCCTCGTACTTCACGTGCCAGTCGGCGGAGCGTTCGGTGCCGCACCACAGGGCGAACTCGGGGTAGCGCAGGATGCGGGTGGGTTCGCGCAGCAGCGGCCAGTGGTTGATCAGGACGGTCGGCAGGCCTTCGGGGCGATCGGCGAGACGTTCCTCGGTGTACTTGACGCGGGCGCGGGACCAGTCGTCGCGGGTCGGGTACGGATCGGGGTGCAGGAAGTACTCGTCCGTGCAGACGACGCCCGCCTCGTGGGCGACCTCCAGCGCCCGCTCCTTCGTGTGCGTGCCCTCGGGTCGGAAGGTGTAGTCGTAGAGGAGGAAGAGCGGCGCGACGACGACGGGGCCGCCCGCCCCCTCCCACACGGGGTAGGGGTCCTCGGGCGTCGCGATGCCCAACTCCCGGCAGAACGCGACGATGTGCTGGTACCGCTCCTCGCCGCGCAGCTGGACCGGATCGTCCTTCGGCGTCCACAGTTCATGGTTGCCCGGCGACCACACCACCTTGGCGAAGCGCCCGGCGAGCGTGCGCAGCGCCCACTCGATGTCGGCCATGCGCTCGGCGACGTCGCCCGCGACGATCAGCCAGTCCCCGTCCGTCTGCGGCCGGATCGTCTCGACGTAGGTCCTGTTCTCCGCGTACGCCACATGCAGGTCGCTGATCGCGAGCAGCTTCGGAGTGTTCTCGGATGCCATCACTCTGCGAGGCTAACCGAGCCGCCCCGGCGGCGCGGCGGCCGAGCCCGGCGCCGGGGCCTCGTCAGTGGTGATCGCTCTCACCCCGCTGAACCGCCATGTACTCCTCGGGTGTCGCCTTCGGCACCTGTGCCTTGGGGCCGTACATGGCGCGGGCGAGGCGGGCTCGGAGGCGTTCGGTCGGGCGGATCTTGCGGGTGACGCCGTTGGCGTCGACCACGGGGCCCACTTCGTAGGGGCGGGGCTGTTCGTGGGCGGTGAGGCGGTACAGCTCGGACTGGGGCAGGCGTTCGTGGATCTCGACGTACTCGCCGTGCGGCAGGCGTCGGATCGTGCCGGTCTCCCTGCCGTGCAGCACCTTCCCCTGGTCCCGGCGCTGCAGGCCGAGGCAGATGCGGTGCGTGACGAAGAAGGCGAGGACGGGCACGACGAAGGCGCCGATGCGCACGAACCACGTGACGGCGTTGATGGAGAGCTGGAAGTGGGTCACCCACAGGTCGTTGCCGCCGCCGACCATCAGCACGCCGAACAGCGCGAGCCAGGCGACGCCGAGCCCGGTGCGCACCGGCGCGTTGCGCGGCCGGTCCGCGATGTGGTGCTCCCGCCGGTCGCCCTTGACCCAGGCCTCGATGAACGGATAGACGCCGATGGCGACGAGGATGAGCGGGAACAGCAGGAAGGGGATGAAGACGCCCAGGTTGAGTGTGTGGCCCCAGGCGTTGATCTCCCATCCCGGCATCACCCGGATCAGTCCCTCGGAGAAGCCCAGGTACCAGTCGGGTTGAGCGCCGGTGGAGACCAGGTCTGGGCGGTAGGGGCCCATCAGCCAGACCGGGTTGATGGTGGCCACCGCGCCCATGATCGCGAGGACGCCGAAGACGAGGAAGAAGAAGCCGCCCGCCTTGGCGATGTAGACGGGCAGGAACGGCGCCCCGACCACGTTCTTCTCCGTCTTGCCGGGACCGGCGAACTGGGTGTGCTTGTGGTAGAAGACCAGGATCAGGTGGAAGACGACGAGTCCCAGCATGATGCCCGGCAGCAGCAGGATGTGGATCGGGTAGAACCGCGGAATGATGTCCTCCCCCGGGAACTCCCCGCCGAAGAGGAAGAAGGAGAGGTACGTCCCGATGACGGGCGTGGCGAGGATGGCGCCCTGCATGAAGCGGATGCCGGTGCCGGAGAGCATGTCGTCGGGGAGCGAGTAGCCGGTCAGGCCGGTGAGGATGCCGAGGAACAACAGCGTCCAGCCGAAGACCCAGTTGATCTCCCGAGGCTTGCGGAACGCGCCGGTGAAGAACACCCGCATCATGTGCACGAGCATCCCGGCGACGAAGACGAGCGCGGCCCAGTGGTGGATCTGCCGGATGAGGAGGCCGCCGCGCACCTCCATGCTGATGTCCACCGTCGACTCGTACGCCCGGGTCATCTGGATGCCCTTGAGCGGCACGTACGTCCCGTCGTACGTCACTTCGGACATGCTCGGGTCGAAGAAGAGGGTCAGATAGGTGCCGGTCAGGATGAGGATGATGAAGCTGTAGAGGCAGATCTCCCCGAACATGAACGACCAGTGGTCGGGGAAGATCTTGCGCATCTGGGTGCGGGCCAGGGTGTTGATGCCGAGTCTGCCGTCCGCCCAGTCGGCGATCCGCTCTCCTTTGCCTGGCCGTACAGGTCGTGCAGTCGTCCCCGTGCGCTCGATGCGTCCGCTCATGCGCGACTCCCTTTCAGGCGGTTCCAGGGTAGGTCGCATAGGTGACGGATCCAACAGCCGTGAATGTGACAACTCACCCCGGTGGCGTCAACCGGTGGAGTCGCAGAGCGAGTTGGATCTCCAGGGTGCGGGCGGGGGTGTTCCAGTCGTCGCCGAGGAGCCGCGCGACGCGTTCCAGGCGCTGCACCACGGTGTTCACATGGACGTGCAGCGCCGTCTTGGCCCGCGTGAGGCTGCGGTCCTGGCCGAAGTACGCCTCCAGGGTGCGCACCAGTTCCGTGCCGCGCTCGGCGTCGTAGTCGAGAAGCGGGCCCAGTGTCGCCCTGACGTAGCCGCCGAGGTCGGCCTGTTCGCCGATGAGCAGTCCGACGAAGCCGAGGTCGGCGAGGGCCGCGCCGTGCCCGGTGTGGCCGAGGGCGCGCAGCGCGGAGAGGCAGCGCAGGGCCTCGGCGTGCGCGGCGGGCAGTCCGGCGGGCCCGGTGGCGGGGCCCGCGGCGCCGACGGTGACCGGGGCGCCCACGGTCTGGCCGAGCGTCGCGGCGAGCGCGGCGGCGTCGGCGCCGGGGGTGACCGCGGGGGTCACGATGACCACGTTGTCGTGGTGGAGACCGGCGAGGCCGCTGTGGGTGCGGGCGGTGCGGTGCGCTGCGGCGAGCAGCCGCGGCCGGGGAGCGCTCTCGGTGTGGGCGACGAACACCCCGTGCGGCCGGTCGAGCCGGACGCCGAGGCGGCGGGCGCGGCCGGTGAGGCCCGCCGGATCTCCGGAGGGGGCGAGCAGGTCGCCCAGGAGTTCGCCGCGTACGCGGTCCTCGGTCTCGGCGACGGACCGGCGAAGGAGCAGGAGCAGCGCGGTGACGATGCTCGCCCGTTCGAAGAGCCGCCGGTCGGTGTCGGCGAGTGCGGGGCGGCCGGTGAGGGCGATGCTGCCGAGGAGTTCGGGCCCCGCGAGGACGGCGCACACCCAGGTGCCGTCCTGCGGTACGGCGCGCCCGCTGGCGCGTGAGGCGGCGACGGCCGGGGCGGGCGGCGGGAGGGGGCCGGTGCCGGTGCGGGCCAGTTCGACGCCGTCGGCGTCGTGGATGAGGGCGCCGCCGTCGAGGAGCGCGGCGATGCCGTCGGCGACCTCGTCGGCGCCGCCGCCGCGCAGCACGAGGTCGGTGAGCTGGTCGTGGGCCTGTTCGGCGCGCCGCATGGCCCTGCTGTGGGCGCGGATGGTCTCGGTGGCGGCGTTGAGGTCGACGAGCGCGGCCCGGGTCTCCTCCAGGAGGCGGGCGCCGTCGATGGCGATGGCGGCGTGGTCGGCGAGGGAGGAGAGCAGCACGATCTCCTCCGTGGCGAACTCGCGGGCGGCGCGGTCGGCTGCGTACAGCACTCCGATCACGCGGGAGCCGAGGCGCAGCGGTACGCCGAGGATGGCGCGGAGCCCTTCCTGGAGTACGGCGCTGTCGATGGCGTCGGTGTGATGGAAGCGGGGGTCCTGCTGGTAGTCGTGGGTGACATAGGGGCGGGCGGTCTGCGCGACGAGGCCGCCGAGCCCTTCGCCCATGCCGAGCCGCAGTTGCTGGAAGGCGGCCGCGATGCTGCCGTCGGTCACCCGCATGTAGGTGTCGCCCGCGGTCTCGTCGTTGAGCGAGAGGTACGTGACGTCGGTGCCGAGGAGCAGTTTGGCGCGGCGCACGATGGCGCGGAGCACGGCGTCCGGGTCGCGGAGGGCGGCGAGGTCGCTCGCGGTGTCGAACAGGGCGGTGAGCTCGGCCTCGCGGCGGCGGTGCGCGCCGAGGGTGCGGTGGATGCGCAGCGCGACGTCGGTGGCCTCGTCGAGGGCGGTGAGGTCGTCGGCGGTGGCGCCGGCCTCGCGGGCGCGGGCGGCGGGGCGCGCGAAGTCCTCGGCGGGCGCGCCCCGGTCGAGCAGGTCGAGCAGGCCGCGCAGGCCCGCCTGGGGTTCGGCGTGGCCCGCGCCCTGGGTGGTGGGGAGCATGGGGCGATGGTCTCCCGGCGGGGTGGGTGCGGTCGATGGCCCGGTCCGGATCGGGTGCGGGTGGGCGGGGTCAGCCGCCGAGGGGGACGGAGCCCTTGTGTTCCGGGGCCGGGCGGGGTGCGGGCTCCGCGGTCTCGTCCGTCGCGAGGTCGCGTCCCCGGGTCTCCCGCGCGAAGTGCACGGTGATGGCGGTGACGACGGCGGCGGCGCTCGTGTAGAGGGCGACGGGGAGCGCGGATTCGTAGTCCTTGAGGAGTTCCACGGCGATGATCGGGGCGAGCGCGCCGCCGATGATCGAGGCGAGCTGGGAGCCCATCGAGGCTCCCGAGTAGCGGACCTTGGTGTCGAAGAGCTCGGAGATGAACGCGGCCTGCGGCCCGTACATGGCGCCGTGGAAGAGCAGCCCGACGGTGACGGCGAGCGCGATGACGGGGAACGAGCGCGAGTCGACCAGCGCGAAGAACGCGAAGGCCCACCCGGCCATGCCGAGCGCGCCGATGAGGGTCACCCGGCGGCGCCCGATGCGGTCGGAGAGCGCGCCCCACAGCGGGATGGTGACGAAGTGGAACGCGGAGCCGATGAGCACCGCGTTGAGCGCGTCGCTCTTCGGCAGGTCGAGGTGGACGGTGACGTAGACGAGGACGAAGGCCGTGAGGATGTAGTACGAGATGTTCTCGCCGAAGCGGGTGCCGATCGCGGTGAGCACTTCGCGCCGGCTTTTGCGGAACACGTCGACAACGGGCGGCTTCTCCTGTGCCCCGGCCGCTGCCGCCGCCTCGGCCTTGCGCTGTGCCTCCAGGAAGACCGGCGATTCGGTGACGGAGATCCGTATCCACAGGCCGATCATCACGAGCACCCCGGAGAGCAGGAACGGCACGCGCCAGCCCCAGGCGAGGAAGGCCTCCTCGGACTGGACCGCGGCGAGGAGCGCGAGGACGCCGGTGGCGAGCAGGTTGCCGCCGGGTGCGCCCGCCTGGGGCCAGGAGGCCCAGAAGCCGCGGTTCTTGTCGCCGCCGTGCTCGGAGACGAGGAGGACGGCGCCGCCCCATTCGCCGCCGAGGGCGAAGCCCTGGACGAGGCGCAGCACGGTGAGCAGGACGGGCGCGCCGACGCCGATGGTCGCGTGGGTGGGGAGGAGGCCCATCGCGAAGGTGGCGCCGCCCATCATCAGGAGGCTGATGACGAGGAGTTTCTTGCGGCCCATCCGGTCGCCGTAGTGACCGAAGACGACGCCGCCCAGGGGGCGTGCCGCGAAGCCGACCGCGTAGGTGAGGAAGGAGAGGAGCGTGCCGACCAGGGGGTCGCTGGAGGGGAAGAAGAGGCTGTTGAAGACGAGTGCGGCCGCCGAGCCGTAGAGGAAGAAGTCGTACCACTCGATGGTGGTGCCGACGAGGCTCGCGGCCACGATGCGGACGATGCCGGCGCGGGCGGGCGGAGCGGTTCCTTGCGAGGCCATGTGCACCACTTCCGGGAGTTCTGCGGGGACGCTTCCGTACCGGCACAAGGTAGGAAACCGCAGATCAGTGGCGTATATGGCGGAGCACCATGGTTGTGCGCCCGGTGGTGTGACCGGGCACCACGCGGGGTGCAAGATCGGACAGAAGTTACTTTTTGGTATGGCGTGACTTCCCACGCGGCCCGCAGTAGAACTCGTTTCGATTCAGCCAAGAGTGAGGAAGGTCACATGAGCACTACACCCGAGCGTAGCCCTGCTTCTGACGGCCTGTCACGCCGAAGATTCGTCGCAGGAACGAGTTCCATTCTTGGCGCCGCGGCCCTCGCGGGTCACGCCACCTCCCAGGCCCACGCCAGGACGGCTGCGCCCACCGCGTCCGCCCCCATCGCCGACGGCGCCGACGTCCCCGCACTCGTCATCGGCTCCGGGTACGGCGGCTCCGTCGCCGCCCTGCGGCTCGCCGAGGCGGGCGTCGACGTCCACATGATCGAGATGGGCAAGGCCTGGGACACCCCGGGATCCGACGGCAAGATCTTCGCCAACACCACGAGCCCGGACGTCCGTTCCTACTGGCTCCGCACCAAGACCAAGCAGCCCATCAGCAACTTCCTGGGCTTCCCCCTCGACAAGAACGTCCCCCGTCACACCGGCATCCTGGACGCCGAGGAGTTCGGCGGCATCATCGTCTACCAGGGCCGCGGCGTCGGCGGCGGCTCCCTCGTCAACGGCGGGATGGCGGTCACGCCGAAGCGCGAGAACTTCGGCGCGGTGCTGCCCACGGTCGACGCGGGCGAGATGTACGGCACCTACTACCCGCGCGCCAACGCGGGCCTCGGCGTCAACACCATCGACCCCGACTGGTTCGAGACCGCCGAGTGCTACAAGTACGCACGCGTGGGCCGCAAACACGCACAGCGCTCCGGCTTCGGGTTCGTCTTCGTGCCCGACGTCTACGACTGGGACTACATGGAGAAGGAGCAGGCAGGCACCGTCCCCAAGTCCGCGCTCGCGGGCGAGATCCTCTACGGCAACAACTACGGCAAGAAGTCCCTCCAGCAGACCTACCTCGCCCGCGCGAAGGCGACGGGGCGGGTCACCATCTCACCGCTGCACAGGGTCACGTCGGTCACCCCGGCGGCAGGCGGCGGTTACACCGTCACCATCGACCAGATCGACACCGAGGGCACCACCACCGCCACCAAGTCCGTGACGGCCGACAAGGTCTTCTTCGCCGCGGGCAGCGTCGGCACAGCCAAGCTCCTGGTCAAGCTGAAGGCCACCGGCGCGCTCTCCCGCCTCAACGGGGAGATCGGCAAGGGCTGGGGCGACAACGGCAACGTCATGTGCGGCCGCGCGAACCACATGTGGGACGCCACCGGCAAGCTCCAGTCGTCCATCCCCACGGCCGGCATCGACAACTGGGCCGCGGGCGGCGCCTTCGCGGAGGTCGCGCCCCTGCCCACCGGCATCGAGACGTACGCCTCGTTCTACCTGTCCATCACCAAGAACCCGCACCGCGCCGAGTTCACGTGGAACGCCGCGGCGCAGCGGGCCGAACTGAACTGGCAGACCGCCTGGAAGCAGCCGTCGATCGACGCCGCGAAGACGATCTTCGACAAGATCAACGCGAAGGAGGGCACGATCTACCGGACCGACCTCTTCGGTACGTACAAGATCTGGGGCGACCACCTCACGTACCACCCGCTGGGCGGTGCGGTGCTCGGCAAGGCCACCGACAACTACGGTCGGCTGCAAGGGTATTCGGGGCTCTACGTCATCGACGGAGCACTGATCCCCGGCAACACGAGCGTCAATCCGTTCGTCACCATCACGGCGCTCGCCGAACGCAACATCGAGAAGATCATCGCGACCGACCTGTGAGCGCCGCTCCGCACGCGGCGCGAGGACAGGCTCTCAGGGTTGGGGCAGCACACACACCGTGTCGAGGCCGAGCACGTGATTGAGCCGGCCGAACGCGAGCCACGACCCGATGCTCATGCTCAGCTCGACGATCTCGGCCTGGCTGTAGTGCGCGGTCATCCGTGCCCAGAACGCGTCGTCCAGGTTGTGATGGTCCAGGGCGTACCGCTCGGCGTACTCCGCGGCCAGCCTCGTGCGGTCATCGAAGGAGTCGGTGGTGCGCCACTGGGTCACCGCGTCGGCGAACCCCTCCTCGACCTTCTCGCCGTCGCGCTCGGTGCGCCAGTCCAGGCAGAACACACAGCCGTTGATCTGCGCCACCCGCAGCCGCGCGGCCTCGAACTCGCGCAGGCCCAGCGTCGTGTGGGCGTACACCGCGAGGGAGAAGTTGGACGCCGCCGCGCCGATCCCGGGGACCATGTCGCCCCACACGTAGGGGATGGCGTCCTCGCCCTCGGGGATGTCGATGCGCAGGGAACCACTCATGGGTCACTTCCTTCCCAGTCGGCCGGCTGCCGGGCGCAGCGGGACGTCGAGCGCGTCGTAGAGGCCCGGGTCGGCGTCCACGAGCCAGTCGACGGCGTTCACCAGACGGCCCACGGCCGTGGCGTTGCCGCCCGCGGAACGGTTCTCGTCCTCGTCGGTGGCCTCGACCGTGACCTCGATGCGCGGCCTGCCCTCGATGATCACGCGGTGCGCGCCGCCGCCGCCGTCGGGCGGTGTCGGCCAGTCCGGCGCGCAGGACGGGTGGATGCGGGTGACGTGCTCGACGACGATGCGGGGCTCGCCCCCGACGATGCCCTGCACCTCGAAGCGCACCGCGCCCTGCGTGCCCGCGGCGAACTCCCCCATCGTCCGCGTCCGCACCGTGGCGTCGAGGGCCCGCCGGTCCAACGTCTCGCGTATGTCGTCGAGTTGCACGTCGAGCGCCCGCGCCATCAGCCGGATCTGTCCGCCCCACACCATGGTCGGCACGGAGGGCGCGAGCATCAGCGGCTCGTACTCCATGGGGTTCCCCATGCCTATCAGATGGCGGACCGACTCCTCCTGGTCGTACGTCGAGTAGTCGAAGATCTCCTGGCAGCGGATCGCGTCGACGGTGGAGCCCAGGCCGCTGATGAGCAGCGGCAGGACGTCGTTGCCCCAGCCGGGGTCCACCCCGGAGACGAACAGCGAGCCCCCGCCGTCCGCGACCGCCGCGAGCACCGGGTCCCTGAACTCCGGGGGCGCGCCGCGCTGGTCGTAGAGCGGGTACAGCGCGGGGGTGACGACGACGGCACCGGACCGCACCGCCCTGACGACGTCGGCGAGCGCCTCGTCGGGGCGCAGGTCGCCGGAGGCCGCGTACACCACGGCCCGCGGCCGCGCGGCGAGGACCGCCTCGACGTCGTCGGTCGCGGCCACGCCCAACGCCCTTCCCAGACCGGCGAGTTCACCCGCGTCGCGACCCACCTTCCGCGGGTCGTGCACCAGTACGGCCGCGAGCGACAGATCGGGATGGGCCTCGACGGCACGCACGGCCGCGCGGCCGACGTTGCCGGTGCCCCAGACCACCGTGGGAATCATGCGCGGAGGGTAGCGAGGGGCGTCGACGGTTGACAGAGGCGCGGCCCGACAAGAAAAGATACGTTCCCTTCCGCACCGCTCCGAAGTCATGTACCGCCGGTACGCTTTACGCATGCTCCTGGGGCGTTCCGCGGAATGCGCTCGTCTTCTCGCCCTCATCGACAAGGCACGCGGGGGCGAGAGCGGCGCCCTGCTCATCCGCGGGGAAGCCGGCATCGGCAAGACCAGCCTCGTCGGTTACGTCGCCGAACAGGCCGACGACCTGCTGCGGCTCGGCACGCGCGGCGTCGAGGTCGAGTCCGACCTGCCGTACGTGGGCCTCGCCGACCTGCTCCGCCCCGTCCTGCACTTCCTGGAC
Source organism: Streptomyces venezuelae (assembly GCF_008642315.1). Lineage (NCBI taxonomy): Bacteria > Bacillati > Actinomycetota > Actinomycetes > Kitasatosporales > Streptomycetaceae > Streptomyces > Streptomyces venezuelae. The sequence continues at coordinate 1,336,579 of NZ_CP029192.1, forward strand.
CGCATACCGGAGCGGCAGGGCGCCGCGCTGACCGGCGCGCTCGCGCTCGGACCCGCCGTCGCCCAGGACCGTTTCGCCGTGGCCGCCGGCACGCTCAGCCTGCTCGGCGCGCTCGCCGAGGAGGGCCCGGTCCTGGTCACCGTCGACGACGCGCACTGGCTCGACCCGTACTCCCTGGACGCGCTCGCCTTCGCCACCCGCAGGCTGAGCCGCGAAGGCGTCGTCGTCCTCTTCACCGCCCGCGACGAGCAGGAGGAGGCCGCGTCGCGGCTCGCCTCCGTCGACACGTTCACGCTCACCGGACTCGACCCGGAGTCCGCGCACCGGCTGATCGCCGAGAAGGGCACCGCCGAACTCACCGCGCAGGAGGCGGACCGGCTGCTCGCCGAGGCCCGCGGCAATCCCCTGGCGCTCATCGAACTCCCCGCACTCCTCGCGGGCAGCGGCGCCGGAGACGACGCGGGGGACGGCTCCGGGGCGCCCCTGCCCATCGGCGAGATGCTGGCCCACACCTTCGGCAGCGCCGTGGCCAGGCTGCCCGCCGAGGCGCAGGACGCGATGCTGCTCCTCGCCGTCCTCGGCACGCGTCCGCTGGCGGGCACGGAGGCGGCGTTGCGGGCGCACGGCCTCAGTTACGAATCCCTTGAGGCCGCGGAGGACGCGGGTCTGGTCGTCGAGGAACGCGACGGCTACGCGTTCCGGCACCCGCTCGTGCGCTCGGCGGTCTACCACGGCGCGACGCCCGTGCGCAGGCGCCGGGCCCACCACGCCATCGCCCGCTCCCTGCAAGGGGCGACCGCGCCCGCCCTGGAGCAGTACGCCTGGCACCTGGCCGCGTCCGGCGCCGAACCCGACGAACACGTGGCGTCCCTGCTGGAGAACGCCGCGTCCGGCGCCCCCGACACCCTCGCCTATCCGCTGGCCTCCCGGCTGTACGAGCGGGCGGCGCGCTTCACGCCCGAGGGGCAGCGCAAGGCGGAGCGGCTGCTGTGCGCGGCCCGCGCCTCGCAGGCCGCGGGCTCCCTGAACGAGGCGGCCGCGATCCTCGACCGCGCCCTGGAGCACGCCGAACAGCTCGGCACCCAACTCGACATCCGCCAGCTCCGCTGCTACCTGGACGTGCAGCGGGGCCGTCCGACCCGCTCGCGCGAACTGCTCAGGTCGGCCGTCGACGAGGCGGAGAAGGTCGACCCGGCGCTCGCCGCCGTCATGCTCGGCGGCATCGCCCTCACCGAGCTCGCGATCGGCGACCTCACCGCGGCCCGCGGCACCTCCGCCGCGGCGATGGAGCTCGCCGACTCCGCGCACGAGACGCTGCTGCCCGTACGTCTCCTGCGCACCCTGGTGCTGCTGCTCGGCGGCGACGCCGAAGCGGGCCGCGCACTCCTGCGCGAACTCGCGGAACCCCTCGCCTCCCCCGACCCCGCCTTCCCCTACCCGCTCGCCGGGGTCGGCGGCCTGTGCCACCTCGCCGCCGAGGAACTCGACGAGGCGCACGGCATGCTGGACCGCGCCGCGTACACGGCACGCGGCTCCAGCGCGGTCGGGCTCCTCTCACACCTCCTGTGCACCCTCTCCGTCGTCGAGTTCTGGCGGGGCCGCTGGACGCCGTCGCTCGCCCACGCCGACGAGGCGGTGCGGCTCGCGGAGGCGAGCGGGCAGCTGATCGAGGTGTCGCGCGGGCTCGCCGCCCTGGTCAAGACGGAGGCCGCGCTCAACCGCGAGGAGGACTGCCGTCGGCACGCGGCGAAGGCGATGGAGTGGGCGGGCACCACAGAGCTGCCGATGGACGCGGCGCGTGCGCTCGGCGGGCTGGGCCTGCTGGAACTCGGCCTCGGCCGTTTCGAGGAGGCCGTGCACCACCTGGAGGAGGTGCGGGCGTTCTCGCAGCGGCACGGGCGGGGCGACGGCCTGTACCTGACGTGGGCGGCCGACCTCGCCGACGCGTACGTCCATCTGCGCAGGACCGACGAGGCGCGCGAGGTCCTGGACGTCCTGGAGTACGAGGCGGGCCGCGGCCACCGTCCGGTCACCGCGGGAGCGGCGGCGCGCTGCCGCGGTCTCCTCGAACCCGGGGACCCGGAGGCGGCGTCGCGACATATGCGGCGCTCCCTCGCGCTGCTCTCCGAGCGTCCGGTGCCGTTCGAACGGGGGCGGACCGAGTTCGCGTGGGGTGAGCAACTGCGCAGGCAGGGCAGGCGCAGCGAGGCGCGGCGCCTGTTGGAGCGGGCCCTCGCCACGTTCGAGCGGCTCGGGGCGACGGGCTGGGCGGCGCGGGTGGCAGCCGAGCTGCACGCGGCGGGCGGCACCGAAGTACGCCCCGAGCGTGCGCCCCTGGAACGGCTCACCCCGCAGGAGCTCCAGGTCGCGCTGGTGGTCGGCCGGGGCCTGACCAACCACGAGGTGGCGGAACGCCTCTTCCTGAGCGTCAAGACCGTCGAGTTCCACCTGAGCAACATCTACCGCAAGCTCGACGGGGTGCACCGCAGGGCACAGCTGGTCCGCCTGCTCGCCCAGGCGTCGGAGGCGTCCGAGACGGCGGGGGCGGCGGGGGCGTCCGGGGCCTGACCGCTCGCCCCCCTTCGTGGGAGCGCGCGTTGTCATTGTGGCGTCAGGGGACTGGCTCCTGCGGCGGAGGGGGCCGGTCGGCAAGATCGCCGGCGCTGGCATGCTGGGCGTCGAACCCAGCGGAAAGGCCCCGAATGTCCCTGCACGGCGACCCCACCAGCCCCTCGACCGCCTTGGCACGTGTCGCCGGGCACCGGCAGCGGTTCGAGGCGGCCTTCGCCCAGTACTTCGCCGACTTGACGGACAGCCTCGAACGGCCGCCCCTCAGCGGGTTCGCGCCCCGCTGCCTGGACCTGCTGGCGGAGCTGTCGCTGCGGGGCGGCAAGCGGCTGCGCGTCGCGCTGCTGTACGAGGCGGCCCGCCTCGTCACCGACGACGAGGTGCCCGGACTCGCGGAGGGCGCCCTCAGTCTGGAACTGCTCCAGGCCCACTCGATCATCCTCGACGACATCATCGACGACGCGCCCGTCAAACGCGGGGGCCCCTCGACGTTGTACGCCTGCCGGGAGGATCTGCCCGATCGCCCGCAGAGCGCGCTGGGCATGGCCATGATGGTCGGCGACCTCGCCGGCTTCCTGTCCCTGCGGGTCCTGCTGGAGGCCGACCTCCCCGCCGCCCTCAAACAGGCCATGCTCCAGGTCCAGCTGGAAGCCTCCACCGACACCATATTCGGGCAGGTCCTGGACCTGGAACGCGACCTGCTGCCCGCTCCCGGTCAGGAACTGCTCGACAGCGTCTCCGACTTCAAGACCGCCCGCTACACCGTCCTCGCGCCCCTGCGCATGGGACTTCTGGCCGCGGGCGCCGACCCCTCCGAACACGAGCCCAGCCTGCGCCGTTACGCCGCCCTCGCCGGCATAGGCGGGCAGATCCGGGACGATTACTTCGACCTCTTCGGAGACCCGCAGCTCACCGGCAAGCCCGTCGGCGTGGACGTCCGGGCCGGCCGTCACACCTATGTCACCCGGGCGTTGCTGGCCGCGACCAGCGGCAGCGCGCACGCCGCCGTGCGGGCCGCGCTCCGCTCCCCCGACGCCGACCCGCGGACCTTCGAACGGCTCCGCACCATCGCACTGGACCACCGGGTCGACGTACACCTGCAGGAGACCATCGAGAGGTACGGCGCGGCCGCCACCGCCGAAGCCGCGTCCTGGCGTGCCCACTGGCGCGAGGACGCCGTCACCGTCTTCGAGCAGATACCGCAACTGAACGCCCGGCGGACCGGATGACCGGCTGACCGACCTGAATGCCGTTCCCCGGGCCGTTCAGAGCCCGGCCTTCGCGCCTCTGTCGTCCTGGGCGCCCAGGGCCCATTCGAGAACCGCCATGGCACCGCTCAGCTTCATGGACGCCTGCGTCCAGGCCACCGACCTGGGGCCGTCGAGAACCGCGCCGGAGACCTCGTCGCCACGGCGCGCGGGCAGGTCGTGCAGGAGCAGGGCGCCGGGGCGGCGCGTCATGAACTCCTCGTCGACGTGGAACGGCCGGAACCGTTCGCGCCACGCGGCATCGGACTCACCGGTGCCGGTGGTTCTGCGGCGGGACGTGTAGACGACGTCGACGCCTGCGGGCAGGGAACGGGCCGAGTCGCGGCAGGTGAAGGTGGCCCCGACCGGCGCGGCACGCTTCCTGGCGGTCGTGAGGAGCCCGTCGGGCAGGCCGTGGCCGGGCGGGCAGGCGAAGGTGGCCTCGCAACCCGGAACACCGGACAGGGCGAGCGCGAGCGCCGTCGCGGTGCCGTTGCCCTCCCCCACGTACAGCAGTCGCAGCCCGTCGAGGCTCCCCAGCGTCAGCCGCAGCGTGGCCAGGTCGCAGAGCCCCTGGGTGGGATGTTCCTCCGGCGTCATGGCGTTGACGACGGGCAGGTGTCCGTGGCGGGAGAGGCGGCGCAGGTCGTCGAGCGACCCGGCGGGCCGGGCGACGAGCCCGTCCAGCATGCTGCCGAGCGACCGTCCCGTGTCCTCGACGGCCTCGTCCGTCGGCAGGTGGAGGTCGCCGGGGCCGTACGCGAGGGGGGCGGCGCCGAGACGGACGGCCGCCACGGTGAAGGCGGTCCGGGTGCGGGTGGACGGCAGGGCGAACAGGATGCCGAGCGCGGCACCGGACAAGGGGTCCGCGTGGGCGGTGCGGTCGCGACGCAACTCCAGGGTGCGTTCGACGAGTCGGGAGACGGTCTCCGCGGTCAGATCGGCGAGGGAGAACAGGCCGGTCTCGGGGGCGGGGGGCGGGGCGCCGCGCGAGGCGGTGGCGGTGGCGGTGAGGGGTGTCATGGGTTGTCCTACGCAAGTCGTGGGGCGAGTTCGGGCCCGTCGGCGGTCGGCCTCGCGGCGATGGATCTGACCGCGTCGGACCTGTCCACGGTGGGCCCGACCGCGAGGGGGCCGACCGTGTGGGGCCTGACCGCAGGGCCGCGGCGGTTCGCGACAAGGGCGTGGGCGGTTCGGTCCTCGACCGAACCGCCGGGGTCGTCCCGCCCGCATCGCGGGCTCGCTTCACGCCGTCGTCCGGGACCCACAACCTCGACGGCAGCAGTGGAGCGCGCCCGGTCACGGAGTCGTTCCGCACCCGAGCGGGGGTGCCGTCGGGCACCCCCGTCCCCCGCCCTCGCGACGGTCGCTCCCCCGATCCTGCACGGACCACCCGTTCGTACACCCCCGTAGTACGTCCGGTCACCGGATCTCTTTTCCCCCATCGGTGTTTTCAGGTCCGCCACGGTTCCGCGGCCGTGGGTACACCTTGGCCCCGCGCGCGGGCGAGGGCGACCGTGAAAACCCTGGAGTCCGGGCCCGGGGGCCGGGGTGGGCGGCCGGGTTCGGCGGGACGGGCGGGGCGGATGTGGCGTAGGCACGCACGCCGGGCTTCTCCGCGGGAGTGGTGAGCCGGTGGTTCCGTCGTTCAACCACTCGGCCCTGTGGACGAACCCAGGGTTTTCCTCGGGGAGTTCCGCGTACTCTTTCGCCCGGCTCGTCAGCTCGCCCCCCAGCCGCCGTCCACCGGGAGCGAGGCTCCCGTGACGTAGCCCGTGTGGGGCCCGCACAGCCAGAGCGCGATCTCCGCGACCTCCGCCGGTTCGATCAGCCGCTTGATCGCGGAACGGTCGAGGAGGACGTCCGAAACGACGTCCCGCGGCGCGATGCCGTGCACGGCGGCCTGGTCCGCGATCTGGCCCTCGACCAGCGGCGTGCGGACGTAGCCGGGGTCGACGCAGTTGCTGGTCACCCCGTGCGGGGCGCCTTCCAGCGCGGCGACCTTGCTGAGGCCTTCCAGACCGTGCTTGGCGGCAACGTACGCGGACTTGAAGGGGCTCGCCCGCACCCCGTGGACGCTGGAGATGTTCACGACCCGGCCCCAGCCCCGCCCGTACATGTACGGCAGACAGTGCTTGAGCAGCAGGAAGGGTGCCGTGACCATGAGCCGCTGCAGGTAGTCGAACCGGTCGGGGTCGAACTCCTCGATGGGGGCGATGTGTTGGGTGCCGGCGCTGTTGACCAGGATGTCGACGGCGGTGGGCAGTCCGGGGATCGCGGCCGCGTCGGTGAGGTCCACCGCGTGCGGCACTCCGCCGACCGCGTCGGCCACCGCCTTGGCCGCCTCCGCGTCCACGTCGACGACATGGACCAGGGCGCCGGCGGCGGCGAACGCCTCGGCGCAGGCCCGCCCGATGCCGCTCCCGCCGCCGGTCACCAGGACGGACCGGCCGGTGAAGTGTTCGCTCGTCATGCCCGGAACGCTAAGGAAGCGGGGGCGGGTCCTCCCATGGTCGCGGGCACCACAGTGCGGGGGCGCGGGGTGTGGGCGGGCGCCGTACGGGGCGCACCTCCACGTACCGCGGAAGTTTGCCGTGCACCGTGACTACCGCGGTCGATGGAGCGGGAGCCCAACTCACGGGTTGACGAGAACGCCCGCTCCCGAGAAGTACGTTCTGTCCGAGCGCCCGCCCCGACCGGAGGCGGCGCCGAGGGCAGGGGGACACCCATGGGACCGCACGAGCGCACTCGAATCCGCCGACGCACCGCGACCAGGGCGCTCCTCGGTCTCGGCGTCGCGGCCGGCCTCGCCGCCGGAAGCCTGGCGGCCGCGACGGCGGCCACCGCGACGTCCGCCCATCCCCCGAAGCCAGCGACGACCGCCCATTCCCCGAAGCCCGCCGCACCCAGCACCAGCGCCTCCGCCACGCCGCTCTCGCAGAGCAACCTCGGCCTCACCCCGGCGGAGGCCGAGAAGGTGCAGATCTGGCTCGCGGCGCACTGGCAGTACACGGGCCCGGTCAACGGCGCTCTCGGAACCAGCAGTTGGGCCGCGTTCCAGCGCTGTCTGAGGGCGGAGTGGAACTACACCGGCCCGATCAACGGAGTCCTCGACATGGCCACGTTGAGGCCGCTGCACAAGATGCTGCGGACGAACTGGGGGCTCGCCGAGCCGTTCGACGGGACCGTCGGCCCCAAGTTCCAAGCCGCGTTCAAGCGGTTCGCCAACGGCGTCTGAGAGATTCCCTGCGCGTCGTGCAGTACTGCTTCAACAGCAAACGACATCTGCCGATCTCCGCCCCTTCCGCGCCGTACTTGACGAAATTCCGCCTCTTGACGTCCAAGGAGCGGCGCCGCCGAGGGGGTTCGGCGCCTATGACACCGGCAGTCTCACCGACCCCGGGCTCGCGGTGGCATGGACGTCGTCCACGGCAGACGCGCCCTGAACCACGTGCGAGGGGTCCTCGATTACCACGCAGGACGACTCCTCGAACAGACCGGCGTCCCTGATTCCGCCAACAATTCCCGGGTTGTCTAGACCCATTGACAGCCTTTGTGGCGCTCCCTAATGTCCCGAGAACCGCCAGAAGAACGACACCGCACCTCGATCTCGCGTGGGGGGTTCGTGAACAGCACACCCGGTTCCGGCGACATCAAAATGGCAGCTCCCCAGAATCGTGAAGGTCTGCCCCTCGTCAGTCTTGATCAGGCCCACTCACCGCAGAAGGTCCTGGCACACGGCGAATTGCTGCGGCGTTTCGTGGCGGGGCAGGAGATCAAACCCGTCCACATGCGGATCGGCATCATGGGCGCCTGCAATATGCGATGCAATTTCTGCAACTTCCACTCGCCCAACGAGGAGCAGTTCTACGACCTGTTCTCGTTCAAGGACTCGATCGCCACGGACAAGGCGGTCACGCTGCTCCGCGAGTTCGCCGCGAACGAGGGCCGTGCCGTGACGTTCTGCGGCAGCGGTGAGTGCACCATCCACCCCGGCTACGCGGACATCTGCCACGCCGGCCACGCGGCGGGCCTGCGGATCGGGCTGATCACCAACGGATCGCGCCTCGGCCGCCCCAAGGTCGCCGACTGCGTCGCGCAGACGCACACCTGGGTCCGCATCGGCCTGAACGCGGGCACGGAAGCCACCTTCGACGACATCACGCGCGACCGCGAGCAGACGTTCTCGAAGTTCATCGGCTCGGTCGGCAAGCTCCGCGAGAACGCCGTCGACCCGGACTTCCGCATCGGCTTCAACTACGTGATCACCCTGCAGAACTACCGGGAGATCATGGAGGCGGCCCATATCGCCCATGAGTCCGGCGCGCATTACGTGCGCTTCGAACCCGAGTTCTACAGCGCTCTCGGACACGAGACCATCGAATCCGTGATGCCGGAGATCTCCGAATCCCTCACCCGCGCCGCCGCGCTCTCCACGGACGCCTTCGAGGTGTCGGTCCCCAAACTGGACCGCGGCCCGATGGACCAGGTCGAAGAGGTCGAGGGCGACTTCGAGCACTGCCACTACAGCCGGTTCGTCACGGCCGTCGGCGCCGACGGAAATCTCTACCCCTGCCCCCAGGTGCACCTCAACAGCCGCTACCTGATCGGCAACGTCCTCGAACAGGGATATGCGGACGTCCTGGACGGCGGGCCGCGCGCCGAGTGGGAGGCGTCCAACCCGCGCAGGACCGACCTGTGCAAGTCGTGCTTCTACCGCCCCCAGAACGAGCTCCTCGAGCTCCTCAAACGCGGTCAGATCAAACTCGACGAGGCCCTGGACGCGTACGCGCTGGAAGTGCCCAGCACCCTGCACGGCGACTTCGTCTGAGCCGCACATGCAACTACGCCACCTACGCCGGCTCCTCGCCACCGAGCCGACCCTGCGGCACGCCAAGAACGCCAAGAACGCCGACAGTGCCGGCGGTGTCGGGGAGCACGCCGGCCGCGCCCGCCGGGTGCGCGCCGTCGTCGAGCGGCTGGCCCGTGTCGAACGGGCCCCGCTCGTCACCGTCGAAAGCACCGCCTCGGTACGCGAAGGCCTGCACCACGAGCGGCTGGTGTTCCAGTCCCCCGTACGAGGCTCTTTCGACGGGACGCTCCTCGCCCCGCTCGACCCGGCGCCCGGCCCCGCCGTCCTCGTGCTCGGCGGCAAGAACGCCCGCCTGGACCAGCTCACCGGAGACGTGCCGCCGGACCACCCCGACCGCAACGTCGCCGAACAGCTGGCGCGGGCCGGTTTCGTCACGCTCTCCTTCGACCACGGCATCGGCGGCGGCCTGGACGCCGGACGCAGGGCGGGCCGGGACGAAGGGACACTGCTGGCCCACGCGTTCGCGCTGACCGGCCGCTCCCTGCTCGGCGCCCTCACCGGCGACGCCCTGGGCGCCCTCGACGTCCTCGACGCCCACCCGCGCGTCGATCCGCTCCGCGTCGGCCTCTTCGGCCACAGCCTCGGCGCGGCGGTCGCCCTGCACACGGCGCTGCTCTCCGGCCGCCAGGACGTCCCGCTGTGCACGGCGAGTCATCTCGGCAGCTACCAGGCCCTGTTCGAGCGGCTGTTGACCGGCCACGAGGGCGCGGTGCTCCCCGGCATCCTGGAGTACGCCGACCTGCCCGACCTGTACGGCACCCTCGCCCCGGCCCCGCTCCAACTCCAGTACGGCACCGCGGACTCCTACCTGGACCCCGACGACGCGCGGGCCGCGGCCGACGCCGTCCGGGAGACGTACACGAACGTCGGCGCCGAAGTCGAGGTCCACGAGCTCGCCATGGGACACGGCACCCACGTCGGCCACGCGGCGGGCTTCTTCACGCGCACGCTCGCCACAACCCGACCGCCGACGCAGGCCGCGCCCCAGGTGCCCGCCCAGCGCATCCACTTCGAGGTCGACGAGCGGCGTACCGTACTCGACCGCGTCGACGCCGCGCTCTCCTCCGGCATCCTCACGCAGGGCCCGCAAGTGGCCCGCTTCGAGGAGCTGGCCCACCCCTGGACCGGCACGGACACCGCCGCGGTGGCCTCCGGCTCGGCGGCGCTGGAGATCGCCCTGCGCATCATCGGCGTGGCGGGCCGCACGGTACTCGTACCGGTCAACACGTTCTTCGCGACGGCGGCCGCCGCCGTGCGCGCCGGGGCGGCCGTGCGCTTCGTCGACATCGAGCTCGACGGCCTCGGCATGGACCCTGACGCCCTGCACGCCGCCCTCGACCGGCACCCCGACACCGCCGCCGTGCTGCCCGTCCACATCGGCGGCATCGTCTCGCCCGCCCTCGACCCGGTGCTCGCCCACTGCCACCGGTACGGCATCCCCGTCGTGGAGGACGCGGCGCACGCCTTCGGGGCCACGCTCGACGGCCGCCCCGCGGGGAGCTTCGGGCGGTTCGGCGCGTTCTCGTTCTTCCCCACGAAGGTCGCGGTGAGCGGCGAGGGCGGCCTGCTGTCGGCGGCGTCGGCGGACGACCTGGAGCAGGTGCGGCGCTGGCGCGACCACGGCAAGAGCGCCCAGGGCTCGACGCTGCACGACCGGCCCGGCGGCAACTGGCGCCTGAGCGAACTGCACGCCGCCGTCGGCACGGTGGACCTGGAGCGCTTCACCGGCACGCTGGCCGCGCGCCGCGTACTCGCCGCCCGCTACGACGCACTGCTCGCGGACGTCCCGGGCATCCGCCCGCACGCCGTGCCCGCGGCGGCGGGCAGCAACTACTACAAGTACCTCGCCTATCTGGATCCCGACGGCCCGCTGGACCGGCCGCTCCTGAAGAAGCTCCTGCGGGAGCGGCACGGTGTGGCGCTGGCCGGTGAGGTCTACGACCACTTGCTGTGCGATCACCCGCAGTTCGCGCGCCAGCGTGAACTGGACGCCGCGGGAGGCCCGTTCGAGCGGGCCCGCTGGTTCGCACGGCACCACGTGGCGCTGCCGCTGTACCCGTCCCTCACGGAGGCCGAGCAGATCCGGGTGGTCGCCGCACTCCGCAGCGAGCTGCCGTGACCCCCGAACCCCCTGTCGCAGAGACGATCTCCGCCTTCCGCAGAGGGGAATGGCGCACCTCCCTTGACCGAGCACCCCTGCCCGGACCCGCCGGACGGGAACTCGCTCTGGTACCGGAGATCGTCGCCGACGCGGACCGGCGGTGGTGGGACAGCGGCCTGCCAGGCCTTCCCCTGCTGACCGGACGCCGTGAACTCCTGCTCACCGCACTGGAGTTGTTCGCCGGAGACACGCTCACCGTCGGAGGCGTCGGTGAGCAGAGCGGCGAGGCGTTCCGCGCGGCGCTGTGGGAGAGCGCGGGGCTGCCGGGCCCGTTGGTGGACCGGTGGTGCGCGATGCTGCGGGACGGCGTCCTGAAGAAGGACGACGTCCCCGAGCCGGACGGCGCGCTGGCCCTGGTCGCGCTGCCGGGCAACACCTTCACCTGCCTGGCCGCGGTCTGCGACCAGGCCGAGCGCTCGGCCGGGGTGTGGCTGCGCCCGAGCCGCCGCGAACCGCTCTCCGCGGCCCGCCTCGTCGCCGCCCTGCTCGCGGCGGGCTGGCCCCGGGCCCGCCTCGGCTTCTATCCGGGTGAACAGCGCTCCCTGCACGGCCTGTTGCGGCTGACCGACCGCCACGTCGTCTACGGCGGCGCGGGGCTCGCCGCCTCCGTCCGCTCCTCCCCCGCGCTCACGCTGCACGGCCCGGGCCGCGGCTGCGCGCTCGTGCCGCCCGACATGCCGACGGACGACGCCGTGGCGTGGCTGCTGCCGCTGATCGCGGCGGACTCGGGGCGCTTCTGCAGCAACGTACGGACCGTCGTCTGCGAGAAGCCCGACGCCGCCGCGGCCCTGGCCACCAGCCTCGCCGCCGCCCTCGACGCGCTGTCCCCGGACGGGGCGTGGCCGCTGACGGCCTTCCGCGAGCCGGGCGCGGCGGAGCGCGTGACCCGCGGCGTCCGCGACCGTCTCCGTCCCGGCGACCGCGTCCTGACCCGCAGGCCGCCCGTCCTGCACGGCACGGCCGGCGACGTGTACGCGCTGCCCCATCTCGTGCTGCTGGAGGGTCACTTGACGTCGCCCACACCGGGCGCGCAGGCCCCGGACGCCACGGATACCTCCGCGACTCATCCGTTGATCGGCCACGAGGTCCCCTTCCCCTTCGCCGCCGTCCTGAGCGCCTCCCCCCGTGCCGCGGACGCCATCATCGCCGAATCCCTGTTCGTGTACCGCCCAGCGAAGTGAGGCCCGCATGACCACCGGCTTCGGCACCCTGCCCGACAGACTGCGCGAGCGCGTCCCGGAGCTCGGCATCGGCCTCGACGCGTGGACGCGCCGCATGATGCGCTGGCACTTCGACCCGGAGACCGGCAGCCCCTTCTGGGTGGCGCGGCGCGGGAAGCTCGGCTTCGACCCGGTCGAGGACATCGGCGGCTTCGCCGACCTGGATCGTTTCGGCCTCTTCGACAAGGCCGAGCTGCGCGCCGCGAACGTCCGCGACCTGCGCCCGCGCGGCTACCGCGACCGGCCCTTCCGGGTCTTCGAGACGGGCGGCTCCACGGGCCCGCCCTGCCGGATCGTCAATGTCACCCGCCTCGCGTACGACGTGGAGGTCTACCGCACCGTGCTGGAGGCGCGCGGCGTCGCGGGCGGCGACATCCTCGCGATGACGCCGAGCGGACCGCACGCGTACGGGCACTTCGTGGAGGGCCTCGCCGACAGCTGGTGCGGCGCCGTGCACGCGATCGACTTCGACCCGCGGTGGGTGAAGGCCGCGCTGCGCGCGGGCGGCGAGGCAGGCGCCTACACCGCGCACCTGATCGACCAGACCCTCGCGCTGCTCGCCACCGAACGCCCTTCGCTGCTCTTCACGACCTCCCGGCTGCTCGTCGAGCTGTCGATGCGGCTGCCCCGGCCCCTGCACACGTACGGCATCCGCGCGGTCTGCACCGGCGGCACCTCGTGCACCGCAGCCGAGGCCGAGTTCCTGCGCGAGGAGCACCTGGCGGGCGTGCAGTGGATCGACACGTACGGGAACACGCTGGTCGGCCACGCCCTGCAGGCCGACCCCGTGCCGGGCACTCCCGCCGTGGCGGGCGGCACCGGGCACTCCTACCACCTGCCCCCGCCCTTCGCGGTCCTGAAGGTCGTCGACGACTCCGACCCGTGGCGCGAGGTCGAGGTCGGACAGCGGGGCCGGGTGCGCGCCACGACGCTCCTGGAGGACCTGTTCCTGCCGAACCTCCTGGAGCGGGACAGCGCGGTCAGAACCGGGCCGCACCCGTGGTTCCCCTGGGACGGGGTGGCCGCCGTGCGGCCCTTCGTGGAGTCCGGGGACGCCGCCGAGGAGGCGGTGGAAGGCGTCTACTGACCGGTCCGCAGGCCGGACCGCCCGACCCGAAGGATCGAGGGACACGCATCGTGAACCTGTCGTCGAACGGCGTACCGATACCCTTCACGCCGGAACTCTTCGGCCCGCTGCGCCCGAGCGCGGACCTGCTGGGGACGAGGGACGCCGGCGCACTGCGGGAGCGGCTGCACGCGGACGGCTATCTGTATCTGCCGGGGCTGCTCGACCGCGCGGAGGTGCTGCGCCTGCGCGGCCGGTACTTCTCCCTCTTCCCACCGGGTCTGCTCGCGCCGGGCAGCACGCCCGAGGACGGCGTGTTCTCCGGCCACGTGCCCGAGGACGTCCCGGAGTACGGAGTGGCGGGGCACCCGGCCTACGCGTTCGTGCGCTCGGAGCCCTTCGCCCAGTTCGTCGCGAACCCCGTCCTGTCCGAGCTCGCCGGTCAACTCCTCGACGCGAAGGCGGAGATGCTGCCGCGTCGCATCCTGCGTCACTTCCACCGCGGCACCCGGCGCGCCTCCCGCGCCCATGTCGACTTCGACTACATGGACGAGGGGTCGCCGCGCGTCGTCACCTTCTGGATCCCGGTCGGCGACTGCCCGCCGCCCACCGGAGCCCTGGTCTACCTGGAGGGCTCCCACCGGCTGCCCCCGGAGGAGTACGCCCCGCTGCGCGACACCACCGACCGGCCCGGCGACCGGCGGCAGATCTGCCACGACCTGGAGCTGACCGCCCGCACGCTCGGCCGCCGCTGGCTGTACGCGGACTTCGCGGCGGGCGACGTGATGGTGCACCTTCCCCGCATCATCCACGCGTCCCTGGACACGACGACGGACGCGATGCGCCTCTCCGTGGACACCCGTTTCGTACGCTCCGACGACAGCCCGGACCCGCGCTGGCTCCGCCCGTGGTCGGCGGACGACGGGGCGTGATCCACCGCGCCCCGCATGTTCTCACCCGAACACCGGCACCGGGCGCCCGCCCGCCGCGTCCGACCGCTCCGCCGCCGCGATCACGTCGTCGACGAGGCGGCCCTCCGCCACCGGGCACACCGGCTCCCGGCCGGTCGCCACGGCCACGGCGAAGTCGGCGAGCAGCGGCTGGTGGGGGTTGGCGGGCGGCGGAAGCAGGAGCGGGGGTCCCGGGGGTGCGTCGATTCGGCCCGCGTCCAGGGGTGCGAGGGTCAGCGTGCGGCCGCCGCCCGCCAGCCGGAAGCGGTCCAGGGGAGGGCCGTTGCCCCACTCCACGAGGCAGTGCGCCCGTGTGCCCGAGGGCCAGCCCAGGGTGAGTTCGGCGCGTCGTTCCGCGCCCCGCGGGAAGCGGTCGCCGAGCCGCGCCGTCAGCTCGTGGGGCCGCCCGAACAGATGGAGCAGCAGGTCGATCCGGTGGCTTCCGGCGTCCGCGAGGACCCCGCCACCGGACAGGGCGGGGTCGGTGCGCCACCGCATCGGGTCGTCGGGGCCGGGCGCGAAGGCGCACCGGAAGTGCACCTCGACCAGGTCCGGCGTCCAGCCGTCGAGTTCCTCGCGCAGCCGTCGCACGGCGGGCGCGAGCCTGCGGTAGTAGGCGACCCCCGCGCACCGCCCCGCCGTGTCGAGCGTGTCCCCCGTGCCGAGGCCGCCTGCGAGCGGCTTCTCGATCAGGACGGGCAGGCCCGCTGCCAGGACGGCGCGGGCGAGCGGCACATGACGTACGACGGGGGTGGCGATGTACACGGCGTCGACGCCGTCGAGGAGCACGTCGACGTCGGCGCCGGACCTGGCGATGCCGTGGTGCTCCGCGGTGCGCGCGGCGCGGTGTGGGTCGCGGCCCCAGAGGGCCGCGGGCTCCTCGCCGAGGGCGTACAGGGCGGGCAGGACGCGGCGGGTCACGATGTCGCCGTATCCGGCGATGCCCCACTTCACGACGGTGTCCCCCACTTCACGGCGACTCCCCCGCTCAGGGCACGATCGCCACCTTCAGGGTCTCGGGCGGCGGGCCGTCGTAGGGGGCGTGTTCGGCGTCGGGGTAGAGGGCGCGGCTCGCGGAGAGCTGCTCCATGGCCTTGGGGAGTTCGTCGAGGGGGTACGTGTGCGTGTGGAGGTCGGGCAGGCGCAGGGCGTCGGTGCGGCGGTGGGCGAGACGTTCGGCGACGGCGAGGGCTTCGGCGCGCGCGGTGTCGAGGGGTTCCGCGGAGCTGTGCACCCGCAGGCCCTTGCGTTCCCAGGTGACCAGGTCGACGGTGACGTGCGTGTCGACGTGGTGCGTGCCGAGGAGGACGACGAGGCCGTTCTGTCGTACGAGGCCCACGCAGGCGTTGAGTGTCGTGGGGGTGCCCACGGCGTCGACGGCGACGTCGAAGTCGGCGCCCACGGCAGCGAGTTGTTCGGCGCTGCCGTCCACGCGCCGCACCGCGTCCGCACCCGCCGCCGAGGACCGTTCGAGCCGCCAGTCGTCGAGGTCGACGGCGACGACCTCGGCCGCGCCGCGCGCCACGGCGACCCGCAGCGCCATCTGCCCGACGGGCCCCTGCCCGACGATCGCGACGCGGTCGCCGAGCCGGACGCCGCGCGTGGCGTGCACCGCCAGCGGGAGCAGTTGCAGGAGCGCACCCTGCTCGTAGGGCACGGCGTCGGGCAGGGCGCCCACGGAGACCTCGCGGGCCAGGGCGAACTCGGCGTATCCGGTGGTGAGCGGGGTGCGCACGAACACGCGCTGCCCCGGCACCACACGCCGCACTCCGGCCCCCGTCGCCTCGACCACTCCGGCGATCTCGTGGCCGAAACAGCCCTGGGAGCAGTGCTCGCGCAGTCCGTGGTAGTGGAAGTAGGCGAGGTCGCTGCGGTTGCAGACCGTGCACGCCCGTACGCGGACCAGGACCTCGGAAGGTCCTGGCTCCGGCACGGCCACGTCGGTGACCAGCCGGATGTCGCGCCTGCCGACGAGTTCGTACCTGCGCATGACTCTTCTCCCCTCAGCGGACTCCAGCAGACCCCGGCGGATGCGACCTGCGGAAGTCTCAAGGATTCCCCAACTCGCGCCCCATCATGGTGGATTCGCCCGGCTCGACCGGTTCCGACTCCTTGACAGCCCGGTTTGGTACGAGCCAATATCCACTATCCGATTGGCCTGGACCAATCAGCAGGAGCCCCGTCGCACACCCTGTGCACCCGCACACCGCGTGCACCGCACGTCCCACGCAACCCGCAACTTCGGAGGTCGCGCCATGGCACCGAGCAGTGACCCGACTCTGGAGCACCTCGCCCACTCCGTGCTGCAGCCCGGCTTCGAGGGCACCACGGCCCCCGCCTGGCTGCGCCGCAGGATCGCCGAGGGCCTGGGCTCCGTCGTGCTGTTCGCACGGAACATCGAGACGCCCGAGCAGGTCGCCCGGCTCACCACGGACCTGCGCGCGGAGAACCCGGACCTGATCGTCGCCATCGACGAGGAGGCGGGCGACGTGACGCGCCTGGAGGCGTGGACCGGCTCGTCCCGCCCCGGCAATCTCGCCCTCGGCGCCGTCGACGACATCGACCTGACCGAGCGGGTCGCCCACGACATCGGCCGCGATCTGCACGCCGCGGGGGTCTCCCTCAACTTCGCGCCGAGCGCCGACGTGAACTCGAACCCGCTCAACCCGGTGATCGGCGTACGCTCCTTCGGCTCGCGCACCGACGTCGTCTCCCGCCACACGGCCGCCTGGATCCGTGGCCTCCAGGAGGCCGGCGTCGCCGCCTGCGCCAAGCACTTCCCCGGCCACGGCGACACGGTCGTCGACTCTCACTACGGCCTGCCCCAGGTGAAGGGCACCGCCGAGGAGATCGCGCTGACCGCGCTGCCGCCGTTCATCGCGGCGATGGAGGCGGGCGTGCGCGCCGTCATGACCGCGCACCTCCTCGCCCCCGCCTACGACCCGGACCTGCCCGCGACCCTCAGCCACCGCATCCTGGTGGAACTGCTGCGCGGGGAGCTGAACTTCGACGGGCTGCTGGTCACCGACGGCATCGAGATGGGCGCGGTCACCGACCGCTACGGCATCGACGGCGCGACCGTCAAGGCGGTGGCCGGTGGCGTGGACGCCGTGTGCGTGGGCGGCGAGAGCGCCGACGAGGCCACCTTCGACCTGCTCTCCACGGCCCTGGTGAAGGCGGTCATCGACGGCACGCTGCCCGAGGCCCGGCTCGTCGAAGCGAGCACGCGTGTACGGGAGTTCGCGGCCTGGTCCGGCGAGCGGTCCCGTGCCGTCGCCCGCGCGGCGGGCCCCACCGACATCGGCCTGGTCGCCGCCCGCCGTGCCGTGCGCGTGCACCACCGCTCCGGCACGGCGAACGCCTCGCTGCCCGTCGTGGGCGTACCGCACGTCGTGGAGCTGTCCCCGACGATGAACCTGGCCATCGACGGCCACACTCCGTGGGGCGTCGCCGAACCGCTGC
The DNA here is from genome assembly GCF_008642315.1 of Streptomyces venezuelae. Classification (NCBI taxonomy): domain Bacteria; kingdom Bacillati; phylum Actinomycetota; class Actinomycetes; order Kitasatosporales; family Streptomycetaceae; genus Streptomyces; species Streptomyces venezuelae. Next base: position 1,354,126 of record NZ_CP029192.1, read on the forward strand.
GGGACCTGCGCCCCGGCACCACGTCCGTACGCCTCACGGAGCCCGACCTCGCCCACGCCGGCGACCTCCTGGACCGCGAGGTCCTGACCCCGGCGACGGGCCGCGCCCTGGTGGTCGTGGTCCGCGACGCGGCCAGGCACCGCTGGATGACCGACACCCTCAACCGCATCCTGCGGTGCCGCCCCGATGCCCTGGTCGTCGAGATGGGTGTCCCGGGGGGCGACACGCTCGGCGCCACCCGTCTGATCACCCACGGCGCGACCCGTGTCTCGGGCATCGCGGCGGCGGAACTGCTCGCGGGCGGCGGCCTCACCCCTTCAGCGGCCCCTCGCAGCTGAAGTCCGCGCTGCCGGCGCGGCCGTCGGACCAGATGTCCACCTTGCCGAACGAGCAGTTCATGTCGGCCAGGTTGTTGTCGCCCGCCGTGGACCGTTCGAGGAGGAAGTAGTCGACGGTCTCCGACATGTCCTTGAACACGGCGTCGGGGTCACCGGATGCGCCGAGGTTCGCGGTGATGCGGCCCGTGCAGGTGTAGCGCGGACGCTCCGGCGCACCGTTCGACCGGCAGTCGGGCGTGATGCCCGTCGTCGCCGCGACGGAGGCACGGACCTGGTCGGCGGTGGTGTCGCGGAGCTCGGCGACCGGCACGAACTTCGTGTCGGGCACGAAGAGGTCGTCGACGTGCGCGATCTGCTTGTCGAGGAACGCGTCGTACTGGCTCTGCAGGCCGCTGTCCTTGCCGAGCCGGTCGCGCCAGGCGTCGAAGCGCGCCGGGTCGTCGGCCCGCAGGTATCCGTACATCTCCTTGAGCAGGGCGGGGCGTTCGGTCCACAGGAACTCGAAGAACGTCCCGGCGTAGTCGTAGAAGCGGAAGCCGTCGCCGTCGTAGGTGGCGTGCAGGAGCTGGTCGACGGTCATCCGCGGGCCGCCGTTCGCCGTGTCGTCGATGATGCCCCGGACCAGTGACTTGCGGACCTTGATGCCGTCGTCGCGGGTGGCGCCGTCGAAGAACTCGGCGGTGCCCTCGTCCATGGCGGTGGTCCGGTCGCCCTGGTACCACGGGCCCTCGCCGAAGAATCCCGGCACGGCCCAGCGGCCGTTGAGGTAGTGCGTGTACTCGTGGCGGAAGAGCTCCTCCAGCGTCAGCGTGGAGTCCTGCGGGACGCGCCGCTGGTAGGTGTAGAAGGTCGCGCCCCGCTCGATGTAGACGCCGCCGTTGTTCGTGTCCATGCCGGTGAGCAGCGGGTGGTAGTTCTCGTAGTCGGCGCGCGAGGCGTAGAGGACCGTCGTCAGCGTGGTGTTGGGGTCGCCCGCCAGCGGCTCCTGGGTGCCGACGACCCGGTGGAACTGCGCCTTGACCTGCTTGCTCGCGTAATAGAGCTGGTCGACGGTGCCCCGGTCGAGCGCCGTGCGGACCTTCATGCCGCCCTTGTCGTACGTGTAGGTCTGCGGGAAGAGCCGGCGCTCGATGTCGGCCTTGCACAGCTTGTACGGCGCGCAGGCGCCGAACTCGTTCAGCCAGGTGGCGACCTTCGCCCAAGGGGCGCTGCCCTCACCGAAGTTGCGGACGGTGACGTCCACGAGCCCGCCGAGCCCGGAGACGATCTCGCTCTTGAGCCCGTCGATCTGCCCGAACCTGCCGTACTCGCTCAGCGCGTCGCGCACGACCCAGGCGTTGGCGGTGCCCTTGAGGTGGGTGTACGCGCCGAAGGCCTTGAAGGCGGCGCGGTAGGAGGGGTCGGCCTTCACCGCGGCGTGGAAGGCGGCGTCCTGGTTGCCGGGGTACACGCCGAGGTAGCTCAGGGAGAGCGCGGCGAGCGCGGAGCCGGCCCACGCGGTGTCCTTCGCGGTGCCGGGGTGCTTGGCGTCCATGGCGGCCAGCACCCGCTTGATCAAGGGAAGTTGGTGCTGCCGAAGGCCCGGCGCGCTCGCCGCGTAGAGCGCCTCGCGCAGCGACTCGGCGTTGGTGCGGGTCACGTCGAAGGTGCGCGACGCGGAGCCGAAGGCGTCGACGGCACGCCTCATGGCATCCACGGTCGGCCCGTCGGTGACGTCGATCTCGTCGTGCGAGAAGTCCTGGTAGGCGACGGCGTGGAGATACGTGAACATCTCCAGGAGGTTGCTGCCGTTCTTGCCGTCGTGGGCGGCCGCGATCCCGGCGATGCGGCGGGAGACGGCTTGGACGTGGGCGTCCGACATGACGGGGGCGAGCCGCGCGTCCCACGTCCAGACGAGGGTGCGGAGGCAGCCGTCCGCGGTGACGACGGGATCGGCGAGGAAGTCGGCGAACCGGTCGGGCGAGAGTCCGGTGACGCCGTCGAGGGTGCAGGGCACGGCCTTCGCGGAGCCCGCTTTCGGCTCCGCTCCGATCGTCGACTTCACTTTCGGCTTGGGCGTGCGGGCGCCGGGCACCCGGCCGTCCTTGAGCCCGCCGGGTGCCGGGATCTCGCGGGCGCCCGGCTTCGGGGCTCTCGCCAGGCGTTCGACCACGTCCTGGGGGTTCGGGGCGGCGGGCGCCGCGGCGGTGCGGGGCTTCCCGGCGGAGGGGGCGGGCTCGGCCGCGTGTCCGAGCTGGACGGCCGAGGCGCAGAGGGTCGCCGCTATCGCGCCGGCAAGCACGGATCTGCGCAGGGTGCGTAGACGTATCTGGGACTTCTGGGACACCGATGGCTCCTGTGTGGGAGGTGGGGGCATGAGGTGCTGCCACTGCGTCATGTGATGCGTAACGTAGTAATGTGATATTGCACTGACAACCCCTCAGGACTCACCAACTCCCCCGCGTTCAAGCGCTGTTGCCGTCCACGGCACCCGGTTCGCGCAGCGAGCGCAGGAGGAGCCAGCCGAGCGCGGGCAGCACGATCAGTGGCGCGAGCGCCGTCCGCAGGGAGGCGGCGTCCGCGACCGCTCCGATCACCGGACTCGCGAGGCCTCCGATGCTCACGGTGAGCCCCAGGGTGACGCCGCTCGCGGTGCCCATGCGGCGCGGCAGATAGTCCTGTCCCAGGGTGATGTGCAGGGAGAACGGCACATAGAGAGCGGCCGAGGTGAGCACGACGAAGACGTAGAGCAGCGGTCCGGGGACGAGGACGACTCCGGCCACGGCGAGGACCGCCAGGGCGTACGACCACCGGACGACCGGGAGGCGCCCGTACCGTGCGGCGAGCCGCCCGCCCGCGACGGTCCCGACCGCGCCGCCGACATAGAGCACGAACAGGGCTGCCGTGCCCGCGATTTCACCCCCGCCGGTGCGCTCGCGCACGTACAGCGCGATGAACGTGCCGAGTCCGGTGAACACGATGGAGCGGCAGACGATGGCGCCGGACAGCTTGAGGAAGGACGGCCAGTCGTCCTCGGCGATCACCGGGCCTCCGCCGCGGGCGGCCGCCTCCGGGTCCGCCGCGTCCCGCGCCCTGAGCCCCCGCAACGCCGCCGCGCAGAGCACCGCTCCCGCGAGGGCGGGCACGACCAGGAGCGGGGAGGCGCCCAGGCCGCCTGTGGCGACGACGGCGGAGACCAGCAGGGGCGCGGTCGCGAAGCCGAGGTTGCCGCCGAGCGAGAACCAGCTCATCGCGGTGTGGCTCCCCCGGCTCGCCTGCCGGGCCACGCGTGCGGCCTCTGGATGGTACGCGGCGACGCCGATGCCGGACACGGCGACGACCAGCAACGTCACCGGGTAGCTGCCGCCGACCCCCGCGAGCGCGACTCCGGCCCCGCCCACCAAGGTGCTCACCGGCAGCAGCCACGGCATGGCCCACTTGTCGGTGAGCGCCCCGAACAGGGGCTGGACGACGGAGGAGAGCAGGGAGGCGGCGAGCACGATGCCGGACGCGGCGGCGTAGGAATACGCGCGCTCGGCGACGAAGAACGGCACGAGGGCGGCGACGGCCCCCTGATAGACGTCCACGCAGGCGTGGCCGAGGGCGAGGAGGGTGATGGGGCGGCGGGGGGCCGCGGGCACGGTCGAGGACGCGGTGGCGGCTGACGGGGTTTCCGTTCGAGAGGACACCGCCTCATCGTCGCCACGCCTCGCCCTGGCCCGCTTCCGATAAAGTGCCATCCTGTGCCGAAAAACCGCCACACCGGGCACCGCGCCATCCGCCACACCCCCGAAGCGCCGACCGCCATCCGGGAGCTCTCCCCCGGCGAGAGCATCGACGCGCACCGCCACGACGACCACCAGATCGTCTACGCGGGCTCCGGCGTCGTGGCCGTCACCACCGACGCCGGCACCTGGTTCGCCCCCGGCACCCGCGCCATCTGGGTCCCCGCAGGCTGCGTCCACGCCCACCGCGCCCACGGCCACCTGGCCCTGCACCTGGTCGGCCTGCCCGCCGGCACGAACCCGCTCGGCCTCGACGCCCCGACCGTGCTCTCCGTCGGCCCGCTCCTGCGCGAACTGATCCTCGCCTGCACCCGGGGCCCGGAAGACGACTCACCGGAACGCCGACGTCTGCGCGCCGTGCTCCTCGACCAGCTGCGTGCCTCGCCGCAGCAGCCCGTACAGCTGCCCGCGCCCTCGGACCCCCGCCTCACCGCCGTCTGCGACCAGTTGCACGGCGACCCGGCGGACCCGCGCGGCCTCGCCGAACTGGCCGCCGCGGCGGGAGCGGGCGAACGCACCCTGAGCCGGCTCTTCCGACGCGAGCTGGGCATGACGTTCCCGCAGTGGCGCACTCAGTTGCGCCTCTACCACGCGCTGCGCATGCTGGCCGACGACATGCCCGTCACAACAGTCGCGCACCGCTGCGGATGGTCGTCGACCAGCGCGTTCATCGACGTGTTCCGCAGGGCGTACGGATACACGCCAGGCACGCACCACCGTCGCGACTAGGGCCTGTGTCGGAAGTCCCGTCGTCCGCCCGGAGGGCGCCGCGGGGCAGGCGGGACTTCCGACACAGGCCCTGGGACCGCTCGGCGAGCGACAACTCCCCTACTTGTACGCGCTCTTGTACATGTACGACCTCTTGGCACCGACAGTGCCATGTGAAATATTACTGCCGTGCTCACGAGACACTCGTCAGGTCCCCCACGCACCTCAGACCTCATCATCGTGGGGGCGGGAGTGGTCGGCGCCGCATGCGCCTACTACGCCGCCCGCGCCGGACTCCACGTCACCGTCGTCGACCGCGGCCCCGTCGCGGGCGGCACCACCGGGGCCGGCGAGGGCAACCTCCTCGTCTCCGACAAGGCCCCTGGCCCGGAGCTCGAACTCGCGCTCAATTCCGCCCAGTTGTGGCGCGACCTCGCCACCGAGCTCCCCGCCCGCATCGAGTACGAGACGAAGGGCGGCGTGGTCGTCGCCTCGACCGAACCCGAGCTCACGGCGCTGCGCCGCTTCGCCGCGGAGCAGCGGCGGGCAGGCGTCGAGGCCACGGAGGTACCGGCCGACCGCCTCGCCGACCTCGAACCCCATCTCGCGCCGGGCCTGGCGGGCGGCGTCCACTATCCGCAGGACGCCCAGGTGCAGCCCGCACTCGCCGCCGCACACCTGCTGCGCGCCGCGGACGACACCGGTCACCTCACGCTCCGGCTCGGCGAGGAGGTCACCGCCGTCCTCACCGGCAGACCGGGCGAGGTGCGGGGCGTCCGGACGACGCGGCAGGGCGAGGTGTACGCGCCGCACGTGCTCAACGCCGCCGGCACGTGGGGCGGCCAACTCGCCCGTCTGGCGGGGCTGGAGCTCCCGGTGCACCCCCGGCGCGGATTCGTCCTCGTCACCGAACCGCTGCCGCGTGTGGTGCGCCACAAGGTGTACTCCGCCGAGTACGTCTCGGACGTCGCGAGCGGTTCGGCGGGGCTGCAGACCTCGGCCGTCGTGGAGGGCACGCCCGCGGGTCCCGTGCTGATCGGGGCGAGCCGGGAGCGGGTGGGATTCGACCGGACGCTGTCGGTGGAGGCCCTGCGCCGCCTCGCGGGCCAGGCGGTACGCCTGTTCCCCGCCCTGGCGCGGGTACGGGCGATCCGCACGTACGCCGGGTTCCGCCCGTACCTGCCCGACCACCTCCCGGCGATCGGCCCCGACCCGCGCCTGCCCGGGCTGCTGCACGCATGCGGCCACGAGGGCGCGGGCATCGGCCTCGCCCCGGCCACCGGTGCGCTGATCGCCGCCATGCTGACGGGTGGTGAACTCGCCCTTGATCCGGCGCCGTTCGCGCCGGAGCGCTTCGCACACGAGGAGGCAGCGCGGTGAAACCGACCGAGCTCGTGGGCGCCTCCCCCGGGCCGACCTTCACGATCACCTTCGACGGGCGTCAACTCGACGCGCTGCCGGGCCAGTCCGTCGCGGCCGTGCTCTGGTCGGTGGGCATCCTCTCCTGGCGTACCACGAGGGGTGGCGGGCGGCCTCGCGGGGCGTTCTGCGGCATCGGCCAGTGCTACGACTGCCTCGCCACCGTCAACGGCGCCCCCAACAGGCGCGCCTGCCTGGTCACGGCCCGCCCCGGCGACACGGTCATGACGCAGGAGGGGAACGGTCATGCCGGGTTCGAGGACTGACACCGCGCGTCCAGGTGACGCGGCCATGGGCGATGAAGCGCAGCCCGAGCACGAGTCGCACGATCTCGCCGTGATCGGCGCCGGGCCCGCGGGCCTCGCCGGCACCGCGACCGCCGCTGAACTCGGCCTTTCCGTAGCCCTGTTGGACTCGGCACCGCAACCGGGCGGCCAGTTCTACCGGCACCCCGCACCGGCCACCCGCGCCACCCGACCCGAAGCCCTGCACCACGACTGGCAGGCCTTCACCGACCTGCGCGACCGACTGCGGACCGGCGCCCGCCGAGGAAACGTCACCTGCCTCTTCGACCACCACGTCTGGACGGTGACGCGGCAGGCCGAGAACGACTGGACCGTCCACGCGCTGACCGGTGCCACCGATGCACCTGGCGAGCACGGCGACAACCAGCGGCCGGTACAGGTGCGGGCGCGCGCGATCCTCCTGGCGACCGGCTCGTACGAGAGACACCTCCCCTTCCCCGGCTGGACACTGCCCGGCGTCGTCGGCGCGGGCGGCGCCCAGGCGATGCTGAAGTCCGGACTCGTCCTGCCCGGCAGACGCGTGGTGGTCGCCGGCAGCGGCCCGCTCCTGCTCGCCGCGGCAGGATCGCTCGTCACGGCCGGGGCCGAGGTGCCCGAACTGATCGAGGCCTCCTCGTACTTCGGATACGCACGTCACCCGCGCGCACTCGCCACCCAGCCCCACAAGCTGACGGAAGGCGCACACCACGCCAAGGCCTTGCTGCGCCACCGGGTCCGCCCACGCACGCGCCACGCGGTCACCGAGGCGCACGGCACGGACCGCGTGGCGGCGGTGACGGTCTCCCGCCTCGACCACGAGTGGCGTCCGATACCGGGAACGGAACGGCGGATCGACTGCGACGCCCTGGCCGTCGGCCACGGACTCATCCCGCAGATCGACCTGGCGACCGGCCTGGGCTGCACGACGCGCCGCACCGCCGATGGCACGTACGCCCTGGCGCTGAGCCCGCTGCAGGAGACATCGCTGCACGGTCTGTGGTCTGCGGGCGAAACCTCGGGCGTGGGCGGCGCGCAACAGGCGATGGTCGAGGGTGAGTTGGCCGCTCTGGCCGTGGCCTCCCGGCTGACCGCCCGGCGCCCTGCCCCACTCTCGCGTCTGCGTTCCCTGCGCCGCCGCCGCGACCGCATGAACGCCTTCGCCGACGCCATGGCCGTCACCCACGCGCCCGGGCACGGCTGGACACGGTGGCTCACCGACGAGACCGATGTCTGCCGCTGCGAGGAGGTCCCGGCGGGCCGGATCCGCGAAGCCGTCACGGACTACGGCGCCCGGGACGCACGCTCCGTGAAACTGCTGACCCGGGCGGGCATGGGCTGGTGCCAGGGCCGCGTGTGCGGATGGGCCGCGTCGTGCCTGGCGTCGCCCCGGGCATCGCCCCTCCCGCCGCCGGGTGCGGTCTTGGCGGATGCCCCCGCGGAGCCCGGCTCGGACGGCCGGGCGAGCTCCGGCCCCGACCGACGCTTGCTGGCCACACCGGTCCCTCTGGGCGTCCTGGCCGACCGGACCACCCCGGAACCACAGCCTCCCTCCCCCCTCCCTCCGACCGAAGGGCAGCCGTCATGACCGCCGGAAACTGGACCACCGACCGCCCCTGGCGCGGCATCATGGTCGCCACCGCGCTCCCCCTGCGCGAGGACCTCTCCATCGACTACGACGCCTACGCCGAGCACGTCGGCCACCTCATCGGCAACGGCTGCGACGGCGTCGTACCGAACGGCTCCCTCGGCGAGTACCAGACCCTCACCGACGACGAACGCGCCCGCGTCGTCCGCACCGCGGTCGAGGCCGCGGGCGACGGCGCCCGCGTGATGCCGGGCGTCGCCGCGTACGGCAGCGCGGAGTCCCGCCGCTGGGCCGAACACGCGGCGGAGGCGGGCTGCGGCTCCGTGCTCCTCCTGCCGCCGAACACCTACCGCGCCGACGAAGCGGCCGTACGTTCCCACTACGCCGAGGTCGCCGGGGCCGGCCTGCCCGTGGTCGCGTACAACAACCCTCTCGACACCCGTGTCGACCTGACCCCCGACCTGCTGGCCCGGCTGCACGGCGACGGCACCGTCGTGGCAGTGAAGGAGTTCTCGGGCGACGTCCGCAGGGCGTACGAGATCGCTGAACTAGCCCCGGATCTTGACCTGTTGATCGGTGCCGACGACGTCCTGCTCGAACTCGCCCTCGCGGGCGCCGTCGGCTGGATCGCCGGGTACCCGAACGCCTTCCCCGCCACCTGCGCGGAGCTCTACGACGCCGCCCGCGCGCACGACTTGGCGACGGCACTCCCCCTCTACCGTTCGCTGCACCCGCTCCTGCGCCAGGACTCCAAGACGGAGTTCGTGCAGTCCATCAAGTTGTCGATGGACATCGTGGGCCGCCGCGGCGGCCCGACACGGCCTCCGCGCTCCCCGCTGTCCGGCGCCACGGAGGCGCTGGTGCGGTCGGCCACGGAGAAGGCGATGGCAGCGGGCCACCGCTGACCGCCACAGGTTCCCGCCCGACAACCGGAGGGAGAAACTCCCATGCGTACCCGTCACGTGTTCCACGCCGTCGACTCACACACCGAGGGCATGCCCACCCGTGTGATCACCGGCGGCGTCGGCGTGATTCCGGGCACCACCATGGCCGACCGCAGACTGCACTTCATCGAGCACATGGACCACCTGCGCACGCTCCTGATGTACGAGCCGCGCGGCCACTCCGCGATGAGCGGCGCCATCCTCCAGCCCCCGACGCGCCCCGACGCCGACTACGGAGTCCTCTACATCGAGGTGTCCGGGCTCCTCCCGATGTGCGGCCACGGCACGATCGGCGTGGCGACCGTCCTGGTCGAGACGGGAATGGTGCAGGTCACCGAGCCGGTCACGACGGTCCGCCTGGACACGCCCGCGGGCCTGGTCGCCGTCGATGTCCAGGTGTCCGACGGCGCCGCCACCTCGGCGACGCTCACCAACGTCCCCGCGTTCTGCGTCGCCCTGGACCGCAAGGTCGAGGTCCCGGGGCACGGCACGGTGACGTACGACCTGGCCTACGGCGGAAACTTCTACGCCTTCGTGCAGCTCGACGCGCTGGGGTTGCCGTTCGACCGCTCCCGCAAGGACGGCCTGCTCGCGGCGGGGCTCGCCGTCATGGACGCGATCAACGCGTCACCGGACCGCCCGACCCACCCCGAACAGCCGGACATCAGCGGAGTCAAACACGTGTACCTGGCCGCGCCCGGCTCGGACGCCCGCCGCTCCCGGCACGCCATGGCCATCCACCCGGGCTGGTTCGACCGCTCACCGTGCGGGACGGGCACGTCCGCGCGGATGGCGCAGCTGCACGCCCGCGGCGAACTCCCGCTGGACCGCGACTTCGTCAACGAGTCGTTCATCGGCACGGAGTTCACTGGCCGACTGGTGGCGGAGACGGAGGTGGCCGGTCGGCCCGCGGTCGTGCCCCGCATCACCGGCCGCGCCTGGATCACGGGCACGGCCCAGTACTTCCTTGACCCCGACGACCCCTTCCCCGCAGGGTTCACTCTCTGACCTCGACTGTCCCCCGCCCCCCAACTGGCAACGTGACATTGTACTTTGGTGATCCGCGCGGGCGCGGGTACCACCGGAGGGGACACCATGGGGCACCTGAAGCAGAAGAACCTCATCACCACCAGGGAGCGGCTGCGCGACCAGGTCGGCCACGCACTGCGCGCCGCCCTGATCTCGGGCGAGCTGCGCCCCGGCGAGATCTACTCCGCGCCCGGCCTGGCCGAGGACTTCGGCATCTCGGCGACGCCCGTGCGCGAGGCGATGCTCGACCTGGCCCGCGAAGGACTGGTCGAACCGGTCCGCAACAAGGGCTTCCGGGTCACGGAGGTGAACGAACGCGACCTCGACCAGTACACGGAGATCCGCGCCCTGATCGAGATCCCCATGATCGGCCGCATCACGCGCACCGCCGCGAAGGAGGACCTGGAGGTGCTGCGGCCGATCGCCGAGGAGATCGTGCGGGCCGCCCGCGACCACGACCTCATCGCCTACCTGGAGGCCGACCGGCGGTTCCATCTCTCGCTCCTCGCCCTCTCGGGCAACGAACGGCTGGTCGAAACGGTCGGCGACCTCCGCAAGCGCTCCCGCCTCTACGGCCTGACGGCTCTCGACGAGCGCGACCAGCTGACCCCATCCGCACAGGAGCACATCGAACTCCTCGACCTGATGCTGGCGGGCGACGCCAAGGGGGCGGAGAAGTGCATGGCGCGACACCTGGGCCACGTACGGTCACTGTGGGCCACGACCTGAACGGACCACGGCTAACAAAAATGGTGCCGACCGGAATCCGGTCGGCACCATTCGGTGTCCTGCTGTACTGCTCTGTGTCCGAGGGGGGACTTGAACCCCCACGCCCGATAAAGGGCACTAGCACCTCAAGCTAGCGCGTCTGCCATTCCGCCACCCGGACTAGGTGTCTGCCGCCGTGCGGGGTGTTCCCCGCGGCGACATGGACAACAATACCAAGGTTTCGGAGTGCCTTTCACCTGCGTATCCACCCGCCCACGGCGGGATGCGCGGCGGAGGCCGCCCGCCCGCCTACAGTCTCACCATGAGTGACGGGTTGATTACCGGTACGGGTGGGCGGCTCGGCGACGTGAAGGTGCGCCGCCCCCGGATGCTGTCCCCTCTCCGCGAGCACCTTCGGGACACCATGTGGTTCGCGCCGACGGCCGGGCTCCTGGGGTCCATGCTCCTGTGGTGGGGCGCGGCGGAGCTGGACGCGGGGATCGTCACGTCGCTGCGGGATGCCGGTGACTACGACGGCATCAAGGAGCTGATGGGCATCGCCGACGACGCGAAGGCGGTGATCAGCACCATCGGCAGCGCCATGATGACCTTCATCGGTGTCGTCTTCAGCATCTCGCTCGTGGCCGTGCAGATGGCGAGCGGGCAGTTCAGCCCGCGTGTGGTGCGGCTCTACGTACGGTCCCGCATCACCAAGATCACGCTCACTGTCTTCATGGCGACGTTCCTCTTCTCCCTGCTGACGCTGACCTCCTTCGACAGCGAGCGGGACCCCCGGCTCCTGACGAGCGTGCCGCTGGTCGAGTCGGTGCTCGCGATGGTCATGGTGCTGCTGAGCCTCCTGCTGTTCGTGGCGTACGTGAACGGGACGGTCCGGATGATGCGGATCGGCTTCGTGATCGACAGGATCGCCCGCGAGTCGTTCCGGGTGGCCATGAAGCAGCCGACGGAGCTTCCGGTGGACACGGCAGGGCTCGGCCCGGAGACCGCCCGTGTCACGCATCTCGGCCGGGCGGGCGTACTGCGGGACGTGAACATCGCTCGCGCCGTACGGGCGGCTCGGCGCCAGGGGGTCGTGCTGCGGCTCATCCCCAGGATCGGGGACTTCGTGGTGCCGGGAACACCTGTGTTCACGGTGCACGGCGGAGCGGCACCGTCACGGCGCGCGCTCGGCTACACCGTGTCCGTCGGCGTCGAGCGCACCTTCCACCAAGATCTCGCATTCGGCCTCCGGCAACTCTCCGACATCGCACTGCGGGCCCTGTCCCCCGCGGTCAACGATCCGACGACCGCCGTACAGGCCCTGGACCGCATCATCCAGTTCCTGGCGTCGATCGCCCCCTACCCTCTGGGCGCGCTCGGGCACCGGGACCGGCGCGGGGCCTTGCGCCTCGTCCAGTCGGTACCGGACTGGACGGCCCTCGTCGATCTCGGGTTCACCGAGATCAGAGGGGCCGCGATCGGCAACCCCCAGGTGACCCGGCGCATGCTCGCCGGCCTCGACGATCTGCTCCTCCTCACTCCCGAGGAGCGGCGCGAACCGCTCCTGCGACACCGGACACTCCTCGCCCAGGCCGTGGAACGCTCGGTCCCCGAGTCGGCGGACCGCACGTTCGCCCTGCGCCCGGACCGCCAGGGAATCGGCTGACGCCGCGGCTCGCGCCAGGCGGCACCCGCCCGTCACTCCATGCGGCACTCGCCGGTCACCCCATGCGGCAACCGCCCGTCACGCCATGCCGTGGCTGTCCGGGAAGTTGCCCGGCAGCCGCTCGCCCGCCGGTCCCTGGGTGACGGCACGGACCAGCAGCTCACCGCCCACGAACGCGCCCCGCCAGGACGCACCGAACCCGCCGAAGGGCTCCTCGCGGTCACCGCGCGAGCGCGGCTTGCCCCACCCCGTCTTGAAGGCGCGGATCTGGGGCACGAGCCGTTCGTACGTGGCCGGGTCGTCCGTGGAGAGCGTCGCGACGAGCGCACCGTTCGACGCGTTCATGGCGGCGAGCAGCTCCGCCTCGGTGTCGACCAGGACGATCGTGTCGACGGGGCCGAACGGCTCCGCGTGGTGCAGGGGTGAGGACGGCGGCGGGTTGAGGAGTGTGACCGGGTGGAAGTACGCGTCCTTGTCCTGGCCGGGCAGGAACCGTCCCGTGTCCTCCACGCCCCGGTACAGCGGGACGGCGCCCCGGTCCACGGCCTCGGTCACCTGGTCGGCGAGTTCCTTGGCCTTGGCAGCGCTGATCAGTGGCCCGAAGTCGAGGTCGGGCAACGGATCGTCGGGATGGGCGACCGCGAGCGGGTGTCCGACGCGGACGGAGCGGACCGCCGGCAGGTAGGCGGCGAGGAAGGCGTCGAACAGGTCCCGCTGGACGACGAAGCGCGGGTAGGCGGTGCAGCGCTGTTTGCCGTAGTCGAAGAGCTTGGGCACGAGCGCGGCGAACGCGTCCCAGTCGCTGTGGTTCCAGATACCCCAGGTGTTCAGTCCTTCCTGTTCGAGGATGTGCCGCTTGCCGACGATGGGTTGCTTGCCGGGGACGTGTTGGTAGCGGGGGACGTGCTGGTTGTCGAGGACGTGCCGGTTGTCGAGGACGCGCTGGTTGTGGGGGAGGCGCTGCTCGTCGAGGGCGTGCTGCTTGTCGAGGTCGGTGAGCGCCGTGGCCACCGCGGCGCCCGTGTCCCGGCCGCCGACGAACGAGACGCAGCCGATCTCGGGCGCACGCACGAGCGGATCGGACAGCTCGGCGCCGCTGCCGCTGACGAGGGTGACGGGAAGCCCTTCGCGGGCGGCGAGCGCGCACGCCAGGGTGAGGCAGGCGACGCCGCCGTCGGTCGGGGTCTTGGCGATGACCGCGTTTCCTGCCAATACCTGTATCAGCATGGTGTGAACGAGCACGCTCATCGGATAGTTCCAGCTCGCGATGTTGGAGACGGGGCCGTCCAGCGGGGACCTGCCGTCGGTCATCGCCTCGATGCCGTCGACGTACCACCGCACGCCGTCGACGGCCCGATCGACGTCGGCCTGCGCGAGCCGCCAGGGTTTGCCGATCTCCCAGACGAGGAGCAGCGCGAGCAACTCCCTTTGCTGTGCGAGGGAGTCGAGCGCCGCGGCGACGCGTGCGCGGCGTTCGGGCAGGGGGACGTGCCGCCAGGCGCGGTGCTGGTCGAACGCGGCGCGCACGGCTCGGCGGGCGGTGCTGGCGTCGAGCCGCGGTGGGCCCGCGATGCGGGTGCCGTCTACGGGGCTCGTCGCGGGCAGGGGGTGGCCGTCGGCCTGCCAGGTGCCGTTCCACAGGTTCAGGACGCGGTCGTCGCGGAAGGCCTCGGGCGCGACGGCCCGGCAGCGCTGCCAGGCGTCGGACCAGGCGGTCCCTGGCTTGAGGGCCCGGACGTCTTTGTGGATGCTTCGGGCTGTCATCTGGTGTTCTCCGCTCACGGGGCTGGTCGGGGCGGAATGCGTGGAGGCCGAGGGCGTGGAGGCTGAAGGCATGGAGGCTGAGGGCGTGGGAAACGGTCGCGCACCGTCCACCGTCCACCGTCCGTCGTGCGGGCCGGTCACAGCGCCTCGAGCACCAGGCGCGCGGTCTCCGTCGGAGTGCTGCCCACGCGGACGCCGACGGCTTCGAGCGCCGCCTTCTTGGCCTGTGCGGTGCCTGCCGAGCCGGAGACGATGGCGCCGGCGTGGCCCATGGTCTTGCCTTCGGGGGCGGTGAACCCGGCGATGTAGGCGACGACGGGTTTGGTGACGGAGGTCTTGATGTAAGCCGCCGCTCGCTCCTCCGCGTCGCCTCCTATCTCGCCGATGAGGACGATGAGTTCGGTGTCGGGGTCGTCCTGGAAGGCGCCGAGGCAGTCGATGTGTGTGGTGCCGACGACGGGATCGCCGCCGATGCCGACACACGTCGAGAAGCCGATGTCGCGCAGCTCGTACATGAGCTGGTAGGTGAGCGTGCCGGATTTCGAGACGAGGCCGATGCGGCCGGGCTTGGTGATGTCGGCGGGGATGATGCCCGCGTTGGACTGGCCCGGGGTGATCAGGCCGGGACAGTTGGGGCCGATGACACGGGTCCCGCGCTCCCTCGCGTACGAGAGAAAGGCCACGGAGTCGTGGACGGGGACGCCCTCCGTGATGACGACGGCGAGTCCGATCCGGGCGTCGGCCGCCTCGTTGACGGCGGCCTGGGTGAAGGCGGGCGGGACGAAGGCGACCGTGACGTCGGCGCCGGTGGCGGTCATCGCGTCGCGGACCGAGCCGAAGACGGGGACGGAGCGTTCGTCGAAAGTGACGGTGCGGCCCGCCTTGCGCGGGTTGACGCCGCCGACGACGTTCGTGCCTGCGGAGAGCATGCGGCGTGTGTGCTGCATGCCGACGGCCCCGGTCATGCCTTGGACGAGGACCTTGCTCTCCTTGGTGAGGTGGATCGCCATGTCCTTTCTCCTTACCGCACGGTGGCGAGGTCGGCGGCGCGGCGCGCCGCGTCGTCCATGGTGGTGGCCTGCTGCACGAGGGGGTGGGCGCGGCCGTCGAGGATGGCTCGGCCGCGGTCCGCGTTGTTGCCGTCGAGGCGGACCACCAGGGGTTTGGTCAGGCGGACGGACTCCAGGGCGCGGACGATGCCGTCGGCCACGGCGTCGCAGGCGGTGATGCCGCCGAAGACGTTCACGAAGACGGATCGGACGGACGGGTCGGAGAGGATGACGGTGAGGCCGTCCGCCATGACCTCGGCGGAGGCGCCGCCGCCGATGTCGAGGAAGTTGGCGGGGCGGGCGCCACAGCCGGCGACCACGTCGAGCGTCGACATGACGAGCCCGGCGCCGTTGCCGATGATGCCGACCTCTCCGTCGAGCTTCACGTAGTTGAGGCCTTTGGCGGCGGCCGTCGCTTCCAGTTCCTGGTCGTACGTCTCGGGCTGCGCGCCCCAGCGCGTCTGCCGGAAGCGGGCGTTGTCGTCGAGTGTGATCTTTCCGTCCAGGGCGAGGAACTGACCGTCGTCCGCGAGAACGAGCGGATTGACCTCTACGAGGAGAGCGTCCTCGTCGATCAGAACACGCCAGAGTCTGAGCAGCGTGTCCGCTGTTCCGGCCGGGAGGCCGGCCGCGGCCGCGATCTCGGCGGCCTTCTCCTCTGTCACTCCTTGCGCGGGGTCGATGGGGACGCGCGCCACCGCGTCGGGGCGGGCCGCCGCCACCTCCTCGATCTCCGTGCCGCCCTCGGCGGAGGCGATCGCGAGGAAGCGTCCGGCCGCGCGGTCCAGCGCGTAGGAGACGTAGAACTCGGCCGATATGTCGACGGGTTGGGCCACCATCACCGCGCGGACGGTGTGGCCTTTTATGTCCATGCCGAGGATCTGGCGTGCGGTGATCTCCGTCGCCGCGGGGTCCGCAGCGATCTTCACCCCGCCCGCCTTGCCTCGCCCGCCGGTCCTGACCTGGGCCTTGACGACGACGCGGCCGCCGAGCCGTGCCGCGGCCGCCCGCGCTTCCTTGGCCGTGCGGGCGACTTCGGCGCGTGGCACCGAGATGCCGTGGTCTGCGAAGAGTTGCCTTGCCTGGTGCTCGAAAAGATCCATTTCGGCTCCTGACCGCTGCGTCCGCCGGGGGTGTCCCCCGGCGGCCAAAAATGGCGCTCGCCCCCTGGACACCGCTCACGGGATGCGGGATAACAAGCTTCATACAGTATTCGTCGACTGTATGCAATCTACCGCGAGGGCGCCCCCGAGAGTGTGCGAGCGCACTCCAACTCCCCTACGAAGGGACAGGACTTCGCCATGCCCGACGACACCAGCCAGAACGACATCTCCGGTGGACACCTGGTCGCCAAAGCGCTCAAAGCAGAAGGTGTGGAGGTCATCTACACCCTCTGCGGCGGCCACATCATCGACATCTATGACGGCTGCGTCGACGAGGGCATCAACGTCGTCGACGTGCGGCACGAGCAGGTGGCGGCCCACGCGGCCGACGGCTATGCACGCGTCACGGGTAAGCCCGGCTGTGCGGTGGTCACGGCGGGGCCCGGCACGACGGACGCCGTCACCGGTGTGGCGAACGCCTTTCGCGCGGAGTCCCCCATGCTGCTGATCGGCGGCCAAGGCGCCCACACACAGCACAAGATGGGCTCCCTCCAGGACCTCCCGCACGTCGACATGATGACGCCGATCACGAAGTTCGCCGCGACGGTGCCGGACACCGCACGCGCGGCCGACATGGTGTCCATGGCGTTCCGCGAGTGCTACCACGGCGCGCCAGGACCGTCCTTCCTCGAGATACCCCGCGACGTGCTCGACGCCAAGGTGCCGGCCGACCGGGCCCGCGTCCCCAAAGCCGGGCAGTACCGCGCCTCGACCCGCTCGGCCGGCGACCCCGACGCCGTGGAGAAGCTCGCCGACCTGCTCGTGCATGCGGAGAAGCCCGCCATCCTGCTCGGCAGCCAGGTGTGGACGACCCGGGCCACCGAGGCAGCCGTCGACCTCGTACGGACCCTCAACGTGCCCGCCTACATGAACGGAGCAGGCCGCGGCACGCTCCCGCCGGGAGACCCGCACCACTTCCAGCTCTCCCGGCGCTACGCCTTCTCCAACGCCGACCTCATCGTCATCGTGGGCACGCCCTTCGACTTCCGCATGGGCTACGGAAAACGCCTCTCACCGGCCGCCACCGTCGTCCAGATCGACCTGGACTACCGCACCGTCGGCAAGAACCGCGACATCGACCTCGGCATCGTCGGAGACGCCGGCCTCATCCTGAAGTCGGTCACCGAAGCGGCGTCAGGACGCCTCAACGGCGGCGGGTCCCGCCGCAAGGAATGGCTGGACGAGCTGCGGGCCGCCGAGCAGACCGCCGTGGAGAAGCGCCTGCCGCACCTGAAGTCCGACGCCTCCCCCATCCACCCGTACCGCCTGGTCAGCGAAATCAACGACTTCCTTACAGAAGACTCCGTCTACATCGGCGACGGCGGCGACATCGTCACCTTCTCCGGCCAGGTCGTCCAGCCCAGGTCCCCCGGTCACTGGATGGACCCCGGCCCGCTCGGCACTCTCGGAGTCGGCATCCCCTTCGTGCTCGCCGCCAAGCAGGCCCGGCCCGACAAGGAAGTGGTGGCCCTCTTCGGAGACGGAGCCTTCAGTCTCACCGGCTGGGACTTCGAGACACTCGTGCGCTACGACCTCCCCTTCGTCGGGGTCGTCGGCAACAACTCCTCGATGAACCAGATCCGTTACGGCCAGAAGGCCAAGTACGGCAAGGAGCGCGAACGCGTCGGCAACACCCTCGGCGACGTTCCCTACGACAAGTTCGCCCAACTGCTCGGCGGCCACGGCGAAGAGGTCCGCGACCCCGCCGACATCGGCCCGGCGCTGCGCCGCGCCCGCGAGTCCGGCAGGCCCTCGCTGATCAACGTGTGGGTCGATCCGGACGCCTACGCCCCCGGAACCATGAACCAGACCATGTACAAGTAAGGAGCCCTGACAACCATGACCAAGGCTCTCGAAGGCATTCGCGTCCTCGACATGACGCATGTCCAGTCCGGCCCCTCCGCCACCCAGCTCCTCGCCTGGCTCGGCGCGGACGTGGTGAAGCTTGAGGCCCCTTCCGGGGACATCACACGCAAACAGCTGCGTGACCTGCCCGACGTCGACTCGCTGTACTTCACGATGCTCAACTGCAACAAGAGGAGCATCACCCTCAACACCAAGACCGAGCGGGGCAAGGAGCTCCTCACGGAGCTGATACGCCGGTCCGACGTGATGGTGGAGAACTTCGGCCCCGGTGCGGTGGATCGCATGGGCTTCACCTGGGACCGCATCCAGGAGATCAACCCGCGCATCGTGTACGCCTCGATCAAAGGCTTCGGAGAGGGCCCGTACACCAACTTCAAGGCCTACGAAGTGGTCGCCCAGGCCATGGGCGGCTCCATGTCGACCACGGGCTTCGAGGACGGCCCACCGCTCGCCACGGGCGCCCAGATCGGCGACTCCGGAACCGGCATCCACGCCGTCGCGGCGATTCTCGCCGCCCTCTTCCAGAGGGAGAACACCGGCCGCGGTCAGCGCGTGAACGTGGCGATGCAGCACGCCGTGCTGAACCTGTGCCGGGTCAAGCTGCGCGATCAGCAGCGGCTCGCGCACGGGCCGCTCGCGGAGTACCCGAACAAGGACTTCGGGGACGAGGTCCCGCGCTCCGGGAACGCCTCCGGCGGCGGGCAGCCCGGGTGGGCCGTCAAGTGTGCCCCCGGCGGTCCGAACGACTACGTGTACGTCATCGTGCAGCCCGTGGGCTGGCCGCCGCTCACCGAGCTCATCGGCCGGCCGGAGCTGGCGCAGGACCCCGACTGGGCCACTCCGGAAGCACGCCTTCCCAAGCTCGGCAAGATGTTCCAGCTCATCGAGGAGTGGTCCTCGACGCTGCCCAAGTGGGACGTACTGGAGCGGCTGAACGCGCACAACATTCCCTGCGGTCCGATCCTCTCCACGAGGGAGATCATCGAGGACGCCTCACTGACCGCCAACGAGATGGTCGTCGAGGTCCCGCACCCCGAACGCGGCACCTTCACCACGGTCGGCTCTCCCCTGAAGCTCTCCGACTCCCCCGTCGAGGTGCGCAGCTCGCCCCTGCTCGGCGAACACAACGCAGAGGTCTACGTCGGCGAGCTCGGTCTCGGCGACGAGGAGCTACGTCTGCTCAAGTCGAACGGAGTGATCTGAGTGATGGCCGAGGACCGCCTGCTGAAGGTGCGCTCGCTCCTCGACGAGGTGCGCGCCGAAGGGCGTACGTCGCTGACCGCCCCCGAGGGCAAAGTGATCGCGGACGCCTACGGGATCGCCGTGCCGGGCGAGGAACTGGCGGCCGACGTCGAACGGGCCGTGGCGTGTGCCGCCCGCTTCGACGGCCCCGTCGTCATGAAGATCGTCTCCCCCGACATCTCGCACAAGACCGACGCGGGCGGCGTGAAGGTCGGCGTGGAGGGCGCCGCCGACGTGCGGGCCGCCTTCCGTCAGATCGTCGGGAACGCCCGTGCGTACGCCCTTCAGGCCCGCATCGACGGTGTTCTGGTGCAGGAGCTGCTGCCAGGCGATCCAGCGTCCCAGGAGGTCATCGTGGGTGCGGTGACCGACCCGACGTTCGGGAAGGTCGTCGCCTTCGGGCTCGGCGGCGTGCTCGTGGAGGTACTCAAGGACGTCACCTTCCGTCTGGCGCCCGTCGACGCCGACGAAGCGGCCTCCATGCTCGACTCGATCCGCGCGGCGGACGTACTGCGCGGAGTGCGCGGCGCGCCACCGGTGGACCGGCGGGCCGTCGCGGAACAGATCAGCCGAGTGTCCCAGCTGGTCACCGACTTCCCGGAGATCGCCGAGGTCGACCTCAACCCGGTCATCGCCACACCGCACGGCGCGGTCGCGGCGGACATCCGGATCATCCTCTCCGAAGGGGCCCCAAAAGCACGGCGCACCTACACGCGCGCGGAGATGCTCACCTCCATGCACAGGCTCATGCGGCCGCGCTCCGTCGCGGTCATCGGTGCCTCCAACGAGCCGGGCAAGATCGGTAATTCGGTGATGCGCAACCTCATCGACGGCGGCTTCTCCGGAGAGATCCACCCGGTGAACCCCAGAGCCGATGACATCTTGGGCCGCAAGGCGTACAAGAGTGTCACCGACGTTCCCGGCGAGGTGGATGTGGCGGTCTTCGCGATCCCCGCCAAGTTCGTCGCGTCGGCACTGGAGGAGGTCGGCCGCAAGGGCGTGCCCAACGCGGTGCTGATCCCCTCCGGCTTCGCCGAGACAGGTGAGCACGCACTTCAGGACGAGATCGTGGCCATGGGCGAGAGGCACGGTGTACGGCTTCTCGGCCCCAACATCTACGGCTACTACTCGACGTGGCAGGACCTGTGCGCGACGTTCTGCACGCCGTACGACGTGAAGGGCCCGGTGGCCCTGACGAGTCAGTCGGGCGGCATCGGCATGGCGATCCTCGGCTTCGCGCGCTCCACGAAGACTGGTGTTTCGGCGATCGTGGGGCTCGGCAACAAGTCCGACCTGGACGAGGACGACCTCCTGACGTGGTTCGGCGAGGACCCCCACACGGAGTGCATCGCCATGCACCTGGAGGACCTCAAGGACGGCCGCGCCTTCGTGGAGGCGGCGCGGGCGACCGTACCGAAGAAGCCGGTCGTGGTCCTCAAGGCCGGACGAACGGCGGCGGGCGCGAAAGCCGCCGGGTCGCACACGGGCGCGCTGGCCGGCGATGACGCCGTGTACGACGACATCCTAAGGCAGGCGGGCGTCATCCGGGCACCTGGCCTGAACGAGATGCTCGAGTACGCGCGCGCGTTGCCGGTGCTGCCCACTCCGAAGGGCGACGACATCGTCATCATCACCGGGGCCGGCGGCTCGGGCGTGCTGCTGTCCGACGCGGTGACCGACAACGGCCTGCGGCTGATGGACATCCCCGACGACTTGGACGCGGCCTTCAAGGCGTTCATCCCGCCCTTCGGAGCCGCGGGGAACCCCGTGGACATCACGGGCGGCGAGCCGCCCTCCACGTACGAGGCGACGATCAGGCTCGGCCTGGAGGACCCGCGCATCCACGCCCTCGTGCTCGGCTACTGGCACACCATCGTGACCCCTCCCATGGTCTTCGCCGAACTCACGGCCCGCGCGGTCGCGGAGTTCCGCGCGCGCGGCGTCGAGAAGCCCGTGGTGGCGTCGCTGGCGGGCGATGTCGAGGTGGAGGAGGCCTGCCAGTACCTCTTCGAACGGGGCGTCGTGGCGTACCCCTACACGACCGAGAAGCCGGTCGCCGCGCTCGGCGCGAAGTACCGGTGGGCGCGTGCGGCCGGGTTGTTGGGGGGTGGCCGATGAGGTGAACGGTTCGGGGCCGGCCGACGGTGCGCGCCGGCCGGCCCCGGGACCCGTGCGCACACGGAAGGGATGGGACAGGGGGCGCTGGCCAGGATCTTTCCGACGCAAGGGGTGCTGAGCGAGATGACGACAACGGACATACCAACTGCCGTCCCCTACCGGGAAGTGAGGGACGCCAACGGCCGGATGTACCGCGTCGGCGAGACCGACGTCGACATCATGGGCCGCAAGCGCAAGTGGATGGTCATCCTGCCGTGGGTGGGCATGATGGGCATCAGCTCGGCCGAGTACGCGTTCGCGTCCGCCGAGGACACCCTGCACACCGCGCACCAGTGGAGCAGTCTGCACATCTTCTGGATGCTCGGCGTCTGGGTCTTCTTCCAGGCCGCGGTGGCCTTTCCCGCGGGCAAGCTGCGGGAGAGCGGGAAACTCCCGGCACGCTGGGCGATGATGCTCGGCGCACTCGGCACACTTCTCGGTTATCTGTCGCTGGCTTTCGCACCGCACGTGGTCGTCGCCTACATCGGTTTCAGCATGTTCAGCGGCATGGGCGCGGGAATGGTCTACGCGACGTGCGTGAACATGGTCGGCAAGTGGTATCCGGAACGGAAGGGCGGAAAGACCGGCTTCGTCAACGGCGGGTTCGCCTACGGATCGGTTCCGTTCGTCTTTCTCTTCACGGGCTATATGGACATGTCGAACTTCCGCTGGGTGCTGGTCTCGGCGGGCGTTCTCCTCGCCGCGACGGTCGCTTGTGCGGGCTACTTCTTCCAGGACCCGCCGAAGAACTGGTGGCCCGCCGACGTGGATCCGCTGCACCCGCCGGACGACCCGCGGGCCCGGCGCGCCCTGCGCATGAACCCGCCCGCGGTGCGGCAGTACACGCCCAGGGAGGCGTGGCAGACGGGCCGGGTGGCCCTGATGTGGTTCTGCCTGCTGTGCACGTCGGGCGTGAACATTTTCGGCATCGCGTTCCAGGTCGACATCGGGGAGGAAGCCGGATTCGCCGGGGGAATCGTCGCCACGGCGATGTCGCTGAAAGCCGTCGTCAATGGAACGGGCCGCGGTGTCATCGGCTGGCTCTCGGACCGCTACGGACGCAAACGCTGCCTGATCTTCGTCTGCATCGTCCTCAGTCTGGCGCAGTACGGCATCCTGTGGTCCGCGGAGATCAAGAACCTGCCGCTCTTCCTGATCTTCTCCAGCATCTCCGGATTCGGCGGCGGTGCCATCTTCCCGATGTTCGCGGCCATGACGGCGGACTACTTCGGCGAGAACAACAACGCGTCCAACTACGGCCTGGTCTACAGCTCCAAGCTCGTTTCCGGGCTCCTGGGCTCCGGCATGGGAGCCGTGGTGGTGAGCCATTGGGGTCACACCGGCGCCTTCACTCTGGCGGGCTCGATATCCCTGTTCGCCGGATTCATCGCTCTCTTCCTGTCGCAACCCGGCAGGCCGAAAGCCAAGAACATCAGCCCCAATCCGCAACCTCTCGGTGAGGAGATGGCCTGACATGACGGCGGAGCCCATCGCCGGATCGCACGCGTCGGACGACCGCGACGCGCCCTACGGAGAACAGCCCTACAGAGAGATCAAGGACGCGCGCGGGCGCGTCTACCGCATCGGCGAGAGCGACCGGGACATCCTTGGCCGGCCGCGCTGGACGATGGTGGCCCTGCCCTGGGCGGCCATGCTCGCCATCAGTGTCTTCGAGTACGCCTTCGGGGCGGCCGAGGACACCCTGTCCGCCGCGCACCACTGGACGTCGTCAAACACATTCTGGGTGCTCAGCGTCTGGATCTTCTTCCAGGCCGGGGTGTCCTTCCCGGCGGGCAAGCTGCGGGAGAAGGGCATCCTGACCAGCAGGGCCGCGATGCTGACGGGCTCCGTCCTGTCGCTGCTCGGCTTCGTCAGCCTCAGCCACGCCCCGAACGTGGCAACGGCGATGGCCGGCTTCGGTCTGCTCGGCGGTGTCGGTTCGGGACTGATCTACTCGACCTGCGTCAACATGGTCGGCAAGTGGTATCCGGAGCGACGCGGCGGCAAGACGGGCTTCGTGAACGGAGCGTTCGCCTACGGAGCGGTGCCTTTCATCTTCCTGTTCTCGTACGGCTTCGACACGTCCAACTACCGCACGGTGCTGGACCTCGTCGGCTTCTACGTACTCGCCGTGACGCTGGTGGCAGGCCTGTTCTTCAAGGACCCGCCGAAGAACTGGTGGCCGGCCGAGGTGGACCCGCTGCGGCGCGGCGGCGATCCGCGCACTGCGGTGGCCCTGGCCAAGAACCCTCCCGCGGCACGGCAGTTCACCCCTGGAGAGGCACTGCGCACGGGAGTGATCCCCCTGATGTGGGTGTGCATGCTCTGCTGCGCCGGGGTGTCGATCTTCGGGATCTCGTTCCAGGTCCCCTTCGCGAAGGAGATGGGTTTCGGTCCGCTCATCGCGGCTTCGTCGATGGGTGTCATGTCGGTGATCAACGGCACGGGCCGGGGTGTGGTCGGCTGGCTCTCCGACCGTCTGGGCAGGCAGCGGACCCTGACCTACGTCTGTCTGGTGCTCGCGGTGGCACAGTTCGGCGTGCTGTGGGCCGGTGAGATCCGCGACCAGCCGCTGTTCCTCGTCTTCGCCTTCCTCTCCGGCTTCGCGGGGGGCGCGTTCTATCCCCTGTTCGCGGCCCTGGTGCCGGACTACTTCGGGGAGAACAACAACGCGTCCAACTACGGCATGGTGTACAGCGCGAAGCTCGTCTCCGGGCTGTTCGGCGGCGGCGTGGGCGCGATGGTCGTGGACTCCTGGGGGTACATCGGCGCGTACGTGACGGCCGGAGTGGTGTCGCTGATCGCGGCCGCCCTCTCCTTGCTGTTGCGCCAGCCGGAAGCGCCACGCGCGCGTGAAGTGCTGGTCTAGCTGTCCCGGCACCCATGGATGGGGCCCTCCCGCCTGTGGCGGGAGGGCCCCATCCATGGGCATGCGGTCAGTCGCCGCAGCGGCCGCGCAGGGAATGCAGGTGCTCGCTGGACTTGCGGGCGAAGGCGTAGGACTCGACCGGGTTGTCGTGCTCGGTCTGCCAGTGGTGGTAGCGCTTGCCCTGGTGGGTGCGGGACGTCACCTTCGACAGGAACTTCTTGTAGTCGATGTCGCCGTCTCCGACATCCGTCATGCGGTAGCCGTCACGCGTGGTCTCGTCACGGATGCCGTCCTTGACGTGGAACAGCGGATAACGATGGGGCTGCTTCAGCACGTAGTCGAGCGGGTGGAAGGGGGCCGGGGTGCCGTCGACGCGCTCCCCGAAGCGGAACTGGGCGCTGAACGCCCAGTAGATGTCCATCTCCAGATACACGAAGTCGGGGTCGGTCTCCGCGAGGAGCACGTCGTAGAGCCGGACCTTCGGCTTGTCGGTGGCGAAGGAGAACTCCTCGGCGTGGTTGTGCTGGTAGAACTTCATGCCGCGCTTGCGGGCCGCTTCGCCGTACGTGTTGAAGTCCTCCGCCGCACGCTTCCAGGCGTCGACGGTGGTGCCGTAGCGGAAGGGGCCCGAGGCGGTGCCGATGTGCTTGAGGCCGAGGGCCTCGGCGTCGTCGAGGACCTTGGTGAGGTTCTGCGCGAACGTGTACGCGTTGGGGTTGTTGTCGTCGTAGTAGCCGACGTGGGACCCGATGGGGTTCAGGCCGTGATCGCGGGCCAACCTCTTGAGCTGGGCCAGGGTGATGGCGCCCGCGGCGCCCTGGGTGTATCCGGCGAATTCGATCTCGTCGTATCCGTACTTCTCCAACTCCGCGAAGACGGGCGCGAATCCGACAGAGGAAACCTTGTCACGCAGGCTGTAGAGCTGGATGCCGAGCCGGCCGGGCGGCAGGACGGGACGCCCGCGGCCCTTGCCCGCGGCCGCGGAGTCGGCGGGGGCCGCCGCGGCGGTGGGGGCGGCCGCCCCGACGAGCGCCGCGGCGGTGGCTCCCGCGGCCACACCGAGCATGCCGCGTCGGCTGAGTCTCTGCGCGAGTTCGGGGTCGGTGGTGGTCGGCTTGCGGCTCATGCGGTTCTCCTCGGTGGCCTCAGGGGCGTGTCAGGGATGGGTTCGAAGAACGGATCAGGGATCGCTGAGGGTCGGGCCCTGATGGCAGGGTCCGAGCTGTCTGGTTCAGTGGAGATCAAGCAGATTCAGCGACGCGGGCCGGTGGACATCACCGCAGACCCGCGAGGTCGAGCAGGAGCGATTTCACATCGGTGGCCGCGACGCGGCCGCTGACGGCGCGGGGGGTGGAGCACAGAATGAGCGGACTTTCGTCCTCGCTCGTGGGGAGGCGGCCATGGCTGCCGCGAATAGGTGACGGGTCCAGGGGCACGACCGCCATGCGGTAGCGCATGCCGAGCTTCTTGCGGGCCACCGCGCCCGCGGCCTTGAGGCGGACGTACGGGTCCTTGGGGTCCATGAAGAGCTCGACGGGGTCGTAGCCGGGTTTGCGGTGGATCTCGACGAGCTGCGCGAAGTCGGGCGCGCGGGCGTCGTCGAGCCAGTAGTAGTACGTGAACCAGGCGTCCGGCTCCGCGACGGCGACGAGTTCACCGGAGCGCGGATGATCCAGGTGGTGGTCCTTCTTGCCCTCGTCGTCGAGGAGTTGCTCGATGCCGGGGACGCCTTCCAGGGCCGCCCGGGTGGCGTCGAGGTCTTCCGGACGGCGGACGTAGACGTGGGCGATCTGGTGGTCGGCGACGGCGAAGGCCCGGGAGGCCATCGGGTCGAGGTACTCCATGCCGTCCTGGGTGTGCACTTCGAGCAGACCCGCGCGGCGCAGCACCCGGTTGATGTCGACGGGGCGGTTCACCCGGGTGATGCCGTACTCGGACAGCGCGACGACGGTCCTGCCCTCCGCCTTCGCGTCGTCCAGGAGTGGCGCCATGGTCGCATCGAGCTCGGCTGCGGCGCGGAAGGAACGTGGATCGTCGGGGCCGAAGCGCTGCAGGTCGTAGTCGAGGTGAGGGAGGTAGCACAGGGCGAGGTCGGGGTGACGGGTGTCGATGATGTGCCGGGTGGCGTCCACGATCCAGTGGCTGGACACGATGTCGGCGCCGGGCCCCCAGAAGTGGAAGAGGGGGAACGTGCCGAGTTTGTCGGTGAGTTCGTCGTGGAGGGCCGGGGGCCGGGTGTAGCAGTCGGGTTCTTTGCGGCCGTCGGCGTAGTAGACGGGGCGGGGGGTGATGGTGAATTCGGTGTCGGCGCCCATGGCGTACCACCAGCAGATGTTGGCGACGGTGTAGCCGGGGTGCGCGCGGCGGGCGGCGTCCCACAGTTTGTCGCCGGCCACGAGGCCGTTGTGCTGACGCCACAGGAGTACGTCGCCGAGCTCGCGGAAGTACCAGCCGTTCCCGACGATGCCGTGCTCGGCCGGGGTGGTGCCGGTGAGGAAGGTCGACTGGGCGGCGCAGGTGACGGCGGGCAGCACGGTGCCGAGCGGTGCTCTGGACCCGGACTGGCCGAGCGCTTTGAGGCGCGGCATGTGGTCGAGGAGGCGCGGGGTGAGGCCGACGACGTCAAGAACCAGCAAGGGGGTCGGGGTCATGGGAGTTCCTTGAGGCCGAGGTCGGTCAGGAGGTCGCGGGCGAGGGAGAGCTCTGCGGCGATGCCTTCGGCGAGCTGGGGGCGGCCGCGGGGGCGCAGTGCGGACGGGAGGGCCTGCCAGGTGTAGGTCTCGACCTCCAGATGGCGGGTGAGGGGGACGGGCCCGCCGACGAGTCGGGTCAGGACGTCCTGAAGGACGGGGAGCGTGGAGGTGAGGGGCGCGGCGGGGGCCGCGTGGAGGGGGACGTGGAAGTGGGCGCGCCAGGGTGCTGTGTCGGGCAGCACGTCGGTGGCGAGGGCTTCGCCCAGGTCGTCGGTGCCGCGCAGGCCGGCGCCGGTCAGGGTCCGGGTCTGGTGGAGGAAGCGGGGTTCGTCGAAGGCGGCGAGGGCTTCGCGTACGGCGGGGAGGTGAGGGTGTTCGGCGTGCAGTGCGGCGGACAGCTGCGATTTGACGACAGGGACGCCTGCGGCGGTGAGGGCGTCGAGGGCGGTCCGGGGATCTTCGAAGGAGGTGGCGAGGTGACAGGTGTCGACACAGACGCCGATGCGGTCGTGGCCGACCGCGGTGAGCGGGGCGATGGCGTCGGCGGTCGTCTCGACGGTGCAGCCGGGCTCTGGTTCGAGGCCGATGCGGATGGAGCGGCCGGTCAGCTCGGTGAGGGCGTCGAGGCGCTGGGCGAGCACGGTGAGGGCCGTGCGGGCGGCCTCGGCGTGCTGGGGGTCGAAGGGGGTGCGCCAAGCGAGCGGAAGGGTGGAGATGGTGCCTTCGGTGACGTCGTCGGGCAGGAGGGCGGCGAGCAGCCTGGCCAGTTCGGTGGTGTGGCTGAGGCGTTCCGGGTCGGTCCAGTCCGGCTTGTACACACGGTATTTGACCTGCTCCGCGCCGAACCCCTCATAGGGGAAGCCGTTAAGGGTGACGACTTCGAGTCCGCGCCGGTCGAGTTCGGTGCGCAGGCCGCGCAGGGCCGCGGGGTCGGTGACGAGGGCGCGGGCGGCGTCCTTGGCGAGCCACAGGCCGATGCCGATGCGATCCCTGCCGAGCTTCTTGCGCACGGGCTCGCAGTGGTCGCGGAGCTGGGCGAGCACACCGTCGAGGGTTTCGGCCGGATGGACGTTGGTGCAGTAGGCGAGGTGGACGGTGGAGCCGTCGGGGTGCCGGAAGCGCATGGGTCACGCCCCGCCGCGCAGGATGGAGTTGCCTTCGTGGGTGGCGGTGTCCGGTTCGCGCACGTCGAGCTGGAGCCGGCCGCTGAGTCCGTAGAACTCCACGGGGTTGCGCCACAGCACGAGGTCGACGTCGTCCTCGTCGTACCCGGTGGCCAGCATGGCGTCGGCGACCTTGCGGGTCTTGAGGGGGTCGCTCTTTCCCCAGTCGGCGGCGGAGTTGACGAGCACCCGGTCGGGGCCGAAGTCGCGCAGGATCGCGACCATCCGCTGCTCGTCCATCTTGGTGTCGGGATAGACGGAGAAGCCCAGCCAGCAGCCGCTGTCCTTGGCTTCCTTGACGGTGGTCTCGTTGAGGTGGTCGATCAGGACGCGGTCGAGGGGCAGGGCGGACTCGCTGATCACGTCGATGGTGCGGCGCAGACCCGCGAGCTTGTCGCGGTGCGGGGTGTGCACGAGAGCGGGCAGCTCGTGGTCGGCGGCGAGCTGCAGCTGGGCGGCGAGCGCGGTGTCCTCGGCCGGCGTCATGGAGTCGTAGCCGATCTCTCCGACGGCGACGACGTTGTCCTTGACGAGATAGCGGGGCAGTTCGTCGAGGACGGGCGTGCAGCGGGGGTCGTTCGCCTCCTTCGGGTTAAGGGCGATCGTGCAGTGGTGGGCGATGCCGTATTGGGCCGCGCGGAAGGGTTCCCACCCGAGAAGGGAGTCGAAGTAGTCGAAGAAGGAGGCGGGCGACGTGCGTGGCTGGCCGAGCCAGAACGCGGGTTCCACGACGGCGCGGACGCCGGCGGCATACATCGCCTGGTAGTCGTCGGTGGTGCGGGACGTCATGTGGATGTGGGGGTCGAAGATGCGCATCAGGACTCCTGCTCCTCGCCGGTGAGGGGGCCCGTGGGGGCCGAGGGGGACTCGAGGACGGTCAGCTCCATGGCTCGGTGCAGGTCGCCGGGGACAGGGCGGCCGGCCGCGGACCGCTCCGTGGCGTAGTCGCCGAGCATCCGGGCGAGTTCCGCGTCTGAGTGGGCACGCCTCGGCAGGTCGGCGACGGCGTCCAGCGGGACACCGGTGAACAGGCACTTGAGGACGGCGTGCCGCCAGTCGTGCGGAGGCAGGTGTGCGGCGGCGTAGGGGCCGACGGCCGCGGCGACGAGGCTCGTGTCGTTGGTGCGCAGGGCGTCCTCGACCAGGGGCAGCGCGTCGGGGCCCGGCACCAGGTGGGGCAGTGACCGCAGGACGGCCCGGCGTTCGGCTGCGGTGCCCTGGGCGTAGAGGCGGGCGAGGGTGACCGGGGTGGCGTTCGCGGCTTGCAGGAGCAGGATGCGGGCGGCGTCGGCGTGGTCGGGACCGCAGCGGCGTCCGGCCTCGGCGAACCGAAGCTCCCACATGGGGGTGGGTCCCGGCCCCTCCCGTTCGGGTCGCTCTCCGTGGGCGGCGGCTTCGGCGGTGGCCTGGTCGAGCCAGGCGCGGGCGGCTCCGCCGAGGTCGTTCTCGAGGTGGGCGCGGAGGGCGGTGATCTCGGAGGCGTCGGTCATGGGGTACCTCCTTCGGCGGGGGTGGCGGCGAGGACGGGGGCCGGAACGGCGGCTTCCGCGCGGCGCAGGAAGTCGATGGAGCGGGC
The DNA here is from genome assembly GCF_008642315.1 of Streptomyces venezuelae. Taxonomy (NCBI): domain Bacteria; kingdom Bacillati; phylum Actinomycetota; class Actinomycetes; order Kitasatosporales; family Streptomycetaceae; genus Streptomyces; species Streptomyces venezuelae. The sequence goes on from NZ_CP029192.1 coordinate 1,384,113, forward strand.
GGCGAGGTCGGGGCCCGCGTGGGAGTGGCGGGGTAGTTCGACGACGGTCAGCCCTCGGTATCCGACGCTGGCCAGCGCTTCGAGGACGGGCGGGAAGTCGATCTCTCCGTCGCCGAAGGGCAGGTGCTCGTGGACTCCGCGGCGCATGTCCTCGATCTGGACGTGCCGCAAATAGGGGGCGGCGGCACGCACGCAGTCCGCGGGAGGGAGGGGTTCGAGGCACTGGCAGTGGCCGATGTCGAGGGTGAGGCCGAGGAGTTCGGGGTCGGGGTCCCCTAGATGCCGGCGCAGGTGATGGAAGTCAGCGAGGGACGAAAGGAGGTGGCCGGGTTCGGGCTCGATCGCGAGCGGGACACCGGCGCCCGAGGCGGCGTCGAGTACGGGTTCGAGCGCGTCGGTGAGGCGCCGCCAGGCGATGTCGGCCGGGGTGTCTGCCGGGGTGATGCCGCTGAAACAGTGCACGGCGTGGGCGCCCAGGTCGACGGCGACCTGAACGGCGCGGATCAGCAGACGGCCGCGTTCGGCGCGCCGTTCCGGGTCGGGATCGAGGAGGGAGGGACCGTGCTTTTGGCGCGGGTCGAGGACGTAGCGGGCGCCGGTCTCGATGGCGACGCCCAGGCCGAGGCGGTCGAGACGGCGGGCCACATGGCGGGTGCGGGCGGCGAGATCGGGGGCGAGGGGGTCGAGGTGCATGTGATCGAGCGTCAGGCCGACACCGGCATAGCCGAGGTCGGCGAGGAGACCGAGGGCGTCGTCGAGACGCAGGTCGGTCAGCCCGTTGGTCCCATAGCCGAAGCGGAGCCCGGTGCCGTGGCTGTCTTGGCTGTCATGGCTGTCGTGGCCATCGTGACCACTCTGGCTCGCGTCGTGCGGGTGGCGCTTCCGTGGGACTGGTCCGCTCATGTGACGCTCACCTTTCGTGCGAACCGTCGGGCCGCGGGGGCGAGCGCTGCGGTCAGGAGGGCTGTGACGGGGGCGCCGGTACGGGCGGCCAGGGCGGCCTGGAGCGGGATCATGGCGCGGATGCCGCCGCCGACGGCGCGCTGGGTGAGGGGAGGCGACGGGTTGAGGGCGGCGTGGAAGAGGGGTCTGGCGGCGGTTCCGGCGTAGGCGAGGGCGAGGGCGCCACGTAGGGCCCGGTGGGCGGTGTCGGGAGTCGCGGTCCGGGGGGCCGGGCCTCTCTCGGGAGTCGCGGTCCGGAGGGCGGGGCCGCTCTCGGGAGCGAGTCCACTGGCACTCCCCCTTGAGGCGCTCCCCGTCGAGGCGCTTCCCCTTGAGGCGCTTCCCCTTGAGGCACTTCCCCTTGAGGCGCTTTCCCCCGGGGCGCTCCGGCCTCGTCGCCGCCATCCGAACCCGCCGTCGTCCACGTCTCCGTCCCCGCCCACCGAGGGGCGGCGTGTGGTGCCGGCGCCGACCAGGCGGGTCAGGGCGGCCGTCGTCGCCAGTGCGGCCAAGGGCGCGGTCGAGGAGCCGCCCTGCGCTTCGCGGCGGGAGACGACGGTGACGGCCAGGGTGTGGGCGGCGAGGGCCGCCGCCGAGGGGGCGGCCGCGGTGGCCCGGGACCGCGGATCGTGATCGTGGTCGGGGCCTGCCGTGGCGGTCGCGCCGAGGAGCAGGTCGAGGCCGCGTGCGGTGGCCATGGCTGCCGGACCGGCGGGGGTGTGCTTCAGGGCGAGGTCGTACGCCCACACCGTCCCGGCCAGCGCGCCCGCGACGGCGAGGGACGGGCGGCCCGCGCGGGAGGCGAGGGCGAGGCCCGCGGCGGTGAGGGCGGTGGCCGCGGTGAGGGCCGCGGGTGGGGCGATGCGGCCGGAGGGCAGGGGGCGCTCGGGGCGTTCGACGGCGTCTTCGGCGCGGTCGGCCCAGTCGTTGAGGGCCATGCCGGCCTCGTACAGGCAGAGGGAGGAACCGATGGCGAGGAGGGTGCGATGGTTGGGACGCAGGCCGGTCGCCGCCGCTCCGGCGAGGGCGTCGCCGGGGACGGTGAACAGGGCGGGGAGGCGCAGGAGTTCGGCCCAGGCGCGTCGCGTGGCCACGGCGCTCATGAGGCCTCACCGGACGGCGATCCGTCGGCGGGACCGCGATCGGCCCGTCCGGAAACGCGACCAGTGGCTTCGACGAAAACCCCTCGGTCCCTTGGGACGCCTCGGTCCCTTGGGACGCCTCGGTCCCCCAGGTCCCCCGGGTCCCCCAGGGCCCCTCCGGTTTCTCCCAGCTGCGCCGCGAAGTCCATGAGTGCGGCGTACTGCTCGCCCAGGGCCGCCGGGGCGTCGGCGTCCGGATCCTTGAAGTAGAAGGCGAGGGCGGGCAGGGGGCCGGAGAGGCCGCGTTCGTGGGCGCGGGAGGTCAGGCGGGCGAGGTCCAGGATCAAGGGGGCCGCGAGTGCCGAGTCGCAGCCCTGCCAGGTGGTCTGGAGGACCATGCGTGTGCCGAGGAAGCCGTCGAAGGCGATGTGGTCCCAGGCCGTCTTCCAGTCACCGAGGGAGGGGACGTCGTCGATGTGGACCTCGCCCTCGGGGGCGGAGCCCAGCGTGTCGGCGAGGACGCGTTCCTTGCCCGCGTTCTTCGCCGCGGCGGCCGCGGGGTCGGCCAGGGCGGCGCCGTCACCGCCACCGAGGAGGTTCGTGCCGGACCAGGCGCGTACGGCGAGGGCGCGTTGCGCGAACATCGGGCCGAGTACGGAGCGGAGCAGGGTCTGGCCGGTCTTGCCGTCGCGGCCCGCGTAGGGGAGGCCGGAGGTGCGTGCCGCGTCGGCGAGACGCGGGTGGTGCAGGCCCGTGGAGGGGGTGAAGTTGACGTAGGGGCAGTCGGCGCGCAGGGCGGCGGCCGCGTAGAGGGAGCTGGCGGGGAGCCGTTCGGCGTCGTCGGCGGGGAGGGGTTCGGTCGAGGCGACGTTCACCACCACGGCACGGGCCAGGCCCCGGCGACGTACGAAGTCGCGGATGTCGGCGGCGAAGGCCTCGATCAGTTGCTCGTCGGTGCGGGTGTCGCCCGGTTGGGGGCCGCCGGGACGTATCTCGGCGTCTGCCGCCGCGAGTTCGGCGTGCACCGCGGAGGGGAGGCCGTGCGGCAGGACGCCGCCCGCGGCGAGTTCCTCGGCGCGTTTGGGCAGGGGGCAGCTGGTGGTGTCGTGGCCGCCGAAGACGAGTGACGACAACGTTGGCAGGCCGCGGTCCATGAAGGGCGCGGTTTCGGTCACCATGCCGGTGGGGGCGTGGAGGCCGGCGGTCATCGCCGCGCAGCCCGCGACGGCCGTGGTCGCGACCGAGCCGCGTGCCCCGATCAGCCATACGCCGACGGGACCGAGGGGCGGCGTCCCGAGGGGAGGAGTGGAGGGCGTAGATGGTGAGGTCGCGGATGTGGACACGGCTGCCTCCTGCATGACTCAAGAGCTCGGGACACGGTTCGGGAGCTCGCTGAACGTGAGTGCGGTGCAAGACGGCGGGCGGAGGTCCGGCGTCCTCCGCCCGCCGCCGTCTAGCGACCCGCGCCCGAACCGGTCGTCGGGGCGGGTGGGTCGGAGTGGTGTGCCGTCACATCACTCATCGGCACAGCCTTCCCCGGGCGGACCTTCCCCAGGCCGTCCAGGCCGTCCTGTCCTGAATGTGCTGTCCCCGCGTGGTCCTTGCCCGGTCGGCCCGGCCGAGTCGGCCGGCCCTTGGCGGGCAGGTCCTTCAGCCGGATGTTCCGGAAGGTGACCTCGTCGGCGTCGCCGTGGTTCTGGATGCCGATGTGGCCTTGGCGCAGGCTGCGCGCCGGGTCCGTGTTGGTGAAGTCGTTGACCTTGACTCCGTTGAGGTAGACGCGAAGGCGTTCGCCCTCGACGCGAATCTCGTACGTGTTCCACTGCCCCGGCGGGTTCAGCGCCTGGTCGCGCTTCTTCAGGTCGGCGGAGCGGAAGCCGTAGACGGAGCCCGTGGTCTTCTCGGGGACGTCCGTGGCGTCGATCTGGATCTCGTAACCGTTGTTCACGGCCGACCAGGGGTCGTCGGAGGGCGGGAAGCCCACGAAGATCCCCGAGTTGTCGTCGCCCCGCATCCGCCAGTCGAGCTTGAGGGAGTAGGAGCCGAGTTCGCGCCGGTCGTACCAGAGCATGCCCATGCCGCCGACGGTCTTGAGCGTTCCGTCGCCCTCGTTGAGCTGGAGCGAGCCGGGGCCCGCCTGTTTCCAGCCCTGCAGCGAGGAGGCGGTGCCGTCGAAGATCGGGGTGTAGCCCTTCTCCGGTCGGCAGTCGGCCTGGGCCGCGCCGACGGCCCAGCGGATGCCGCCGAGCAGGTGCTGCCGGAAGGCGGGTTCGGCGTAGGACTCCTTGGTGTGGCCGCCGCCGGTGTAGAAGGAGCGGCCGCCCTCGTAGTTCTGGCACCAGGCGATGGGGTGGTCGCCGGACATCGTGCCGCCCGTGTACGACGACTCGTCGAGGGTGGCGAGTACGCGGGCCCGGTCGCGGGGGTTGACGCGGTAGTTGTACCACTCGTCGGTGCGGTCCCAGCTGCCTGTGCCGAGGTGGGCGGTGGCCGGGTGCGCGTGGTCCTCGACGTGCACCTTCGCGGGCTGAATCGCGGGGTGGGACTGGAAGTAGGCGCCCGCGAGCCCGCCGTAGAAGGGCCAGTCGTACTCGGTGTCGGCCGCGGCGTGCACGCCGACGTAGGCGCCGCCGCCGCGGATGTACTGCTCGAACGCCGTCTGCTGGGCGGCGTTCAGGACGTCACCGGTCGTCGAGAGCCAGACCACGGCGTCGTACTGGGCCAGGTTGGCGGCGGTGAAGGCCCCCGCGTCCTCGGTCGCGTCGACGGCGAAGCCGTTCGCGGCGCCGAGTTCCTTGACGGTGGCGACGCCGGTGGGGATCGAGTCGTGGCGGAAGCCGGCGGTCTTGGAGAAAACCAGGACCTTCTCCCCCGCCTTCTTCGACGGCTCGGGCTCGGAGGCCGCGGGACCCGACACACAGCCGATGAGCAGGGCGGCTGCGGCGGTCGCGGTGGCCAGCCGTACGGATGAGCGCATGTGCTGACCCCTCTCAGCTCGTCGAGGAGCGCGTCGTGGAGCTCGTCGTGAACGTGAAGTCGTCCACGTCGTACAGCGCTCCCGAACCCTTGCCCTTGAAGACCAGGTAGAGCGTCGTGGTCTTCGTGGGCGGCTTGCTGATGGCCGTGCTGACGTCGGCGTACGTCTCCCAGCCACCCGTCGGCGCCACCTTCACGGTGCCGAGGAGCCTGCCGCCGGCGGATCCGCTGCGCACCTCGAGCGTGCCCCCGGATCCGGCCGACGCGACGCGCGCGGTCAGCTTGGTGGCGTTGCCGAGGATGTACGGCTTGAAGGAGACCCAGTCGCCGTTGTGGATGTCGCCGACGGTCTTGCCGCCGTGCGCGGGGGTGTGGTTGACGACGGAGACGCCCTTGGAGTCGTTGAAGTGCTCGCCCTGACGGTGCTTCGGCTGGACGACGTTCTGGTCGTGGGTGGTCAGCGCGGGCTGGCCGTTGGCGCCCTTGTCGGTGTACTCGGCGTCGAACACCCCGAAGATGTTGGCGTTCGGGTCGTGCTCACCGTCGGCGGAGGTCTGGATGGTTCCCTCGCAGCCGTTGGCCGAGGTGACGGGATGGCCGTGGCTGTCGTGGCCGAGGATGTGCGTGACCTTGACCTTGGTGCAGTCGATCGGGCCGTCCTCCGGGTCGGTCACCTTCACCTTGAAGGGCACCTTGTCGCCGAAGGTGAACATCTGACCGTCGCCGGGGAGTTCCAGGGTCACCTTGGGCGCGGTGTTGCCGACGGTGATGTGCGCGCTGGCCGACCCGGTGCGTCCGGTGGAGTCCTTCACGGTCACGGTGGCCGTGTAGACGCCGTTCTTCTTGTACGTGTACGTGGGGTTCTGCTGCGTGGACTTGCCGCCGTCGCCGAAGTCCCAGGCGTAGGTGAGCGTCCCGCCGTCGGCGTCCGTGGCCTTGGCGGTGAACTTGGTGCGCAGGGGCGCCTGCCCGCTCGTCCTGGAGGCGGTGGCCTCGGCGACCGGGGAGTGTCCGTCGGTGGCGTTCTCGATGCGGTAGAGGCCCGAGTTCTCGTCGCCGCCGAACCAGGCGGTGCCGTAGTCGAGGACGTAGAGGGCGCCGTCGGGGCCGAACTCCATGTCCATGACCTGGGTGCCGGTCCACGGGAACGGGTTGATCTTCGAGACCGTGCCGTCCGCACCCTGCTCGATGCGCTTGATCCAGCGGCGGCCGAACTCGCCGGCGAAGAAGTCGCCGTCATACGCCTCGGGGAACTTCACCGGGGAGGTGTTCGCCGCGTCGTAGCGGTAGACGGGTCCGCCCATCGGGGACTCGGAGCCGCTGCCGAACTCGGGCACGGAGCCGCCGTCGTACGGAATCCAGGCTTCCTGCGCGGGCGGCAGGTCGGTCAGGCCGGTGTTGTGCGGCGAATCGTTCTTGGGTGCCTTGCAGTCGAAGGCGGAGCCGGAGGTGCCGGTCGCGAAGTCGTAGTCGACGTAGGCGTCGTTCTTGCCGGTGCAGAACGGCCAGCCGAAGTTGCCGGCCTCGGTGACCCTGGCGAACTCGACCTGTCCCGCGGGGCCGCGCTTGGGGTCGGCCGCGCCGGCGTCGGGCCCGTAGTCACCGACGTAGACGATGCCCGTCGGTTTGTCGACGCTCATGCGGAAGGGGTTGCGGAATCCCATCGCGTAGATCTCGGGGCGGGTCTTCTCGGTGCCCTTGGCGAAGAGGTTGCCGTCCGGGACGGTGTACGAGCCGTCGTCGGCGACCTTGACGCGCAGGATCTTGCCGCGCAGGTCGTTAGTGTTGCCCGCGCTGCGCCGCGCGTCGAAGGCGGGGTTGCGGTTCGCTCGCTCGTCGATGGGCGTGAAGCCGTCCGAGGCGAAGGGGTTCGAGTCGTCGCCGGTCGACAGGTAGAGGTTGCCCTCCTTGTCGAAGTCGATGTCACCGCCGACGTGGCAGCAGGTGCCGCGGCTCGCGGGGACGTCGAGGACCTTCTTCTCGCTGGCGTTGTCGAGGGTGCCGTCCGCCTTCAGGACGAAGCGGGAGAGGCGGTTCACGCCGTCGAACTTCTTGAAGTCCTCGGCCGTGCCGTTCTCCGGGGCGTCACCCGCGGGGGTGTCGAGCGGCGGCGCGTAGTAGAGGTAGATCGCCCGGTTGTCCTTGAACTTCGGGTCGATGCCGACGCCCTGGAGGCCCTCTTCGTCGTGCGTGTAGACCGGGATCTTCCCGGCGATCCTGGTGTTGCCCGCCGCGTCCGTGAGGCGGAGCGTGCCGTCGCGTGAGGTGTGCAGGACCGAGCGGTCGGGGAGCACGGCCAGCGTCATCGGCTCGCCCGTCTCCGGGGCGCCCTTGGCGAGGGTGACCTGCTGGAAGTCCTCGGCGACAGGAGCGGCGGGGGCTGCGGGGGCTGCCTTCGCGGGCGGGTCGGCGGGGACGGCACCGGCGTTCGGCACGGCGAGGGTCAGGGTGGCACCGGTGAGTACCGTGCCGGTGAGCAGGGCGAGGGTGCTGCGGAGTCTCGGGCGTTTCCTGTGCACGGGGGTTCCTCCGGATGGGGGGACGGTCGTACGGGGTGTGTGCGCCGTGCGCCGGGGTGCGCCGTCACCCCGGACCATTCATGTCCTGAACACCTCAAGGACGGTAGCCACGTTTGTCCCGGGCGGAAAGCCCTTGTGCACGACGGAAGTTGAACTTTTTCCTGTCAATGGACAAACGTGGCACGGGGCCGGATGGGCTCTACTGCTCAGTACGGATCATTCGGCCCGGTCCGGGCCGCCGAACGCCGCGTCGAAGGACGCGCTCGGAGCCTCGAAATCGAACGCCTTCAGTCGCGTCAGCGCCTCCGGCGCGCCTTGCAGGCGGTCCATGCCCGCGTCCTCCCACTCGACGGAGATGGGTCCGTCGTACGCGATGGAACGCAGCATCCGGAAGACGTCCTCCCAGGGGACTTCCCCATGGCCCGCCGACACGAAGTCCCAGCCGCGGCGCGGGTCGCCCCACGGGAGGTGCGAGCCGAGGCGGCCGTTGCGACCGTCCAGGCGGCGCCGGGCCTCCTTGCAGTCGACGTGGTAGATGCGGTCGCGGAAGTCGTAGAGGAAGCCGACCGGGTCGAGGTCCTGCCACACGAAGTGCGACGGGTCGAAGTTCAGCCCGAAGGCGGGGCGGTGGCCGACGGCGTCCAGGGCCTTGTGCGTGGTCCAGTAGTCGTACGCGATCTCCGAGGGGTGCACCTCGTGGGCGAACCGGACGCCCTCCGCGTCGAAGACGTCGAGGATCGGGTTCCAGCGCTCGGCGAAGTCCTCGTACCCCCGCTCGATCATCGACTCGGGAGCCGGCGGGAACATCGCGACCAGATGCCAGATCGAGGACCCCGTGAAGCCGACGACCGTGTCGACCCCGAAGGCGGCGGCCGCCCGCGCGGTGTCCTTGATCTCGGCGGCGGCACGCTGCCGCACGCCCTCCCCCTCGCCGTCGCCCCAGATGCGGGCGGGCAGGATCGCCTGGTGCCGCTCGTCGATGATCGCGTCGCAGACGGCCTGGCCGACCAGGTGGTTGGAGATCGCCCAGCACTTGAGTCCGTACTTGTCGAGCAGCGCGTGCCGCCCGTCCAGGTACGTCGGGTCGGCGAGCGCCTTGTCGACCTCGAAGTGATCGCCCCAACAGGCGAGTTCGAGGCCGTCGTAACCGAAGTCGCGGGCGAGGGAGCAGACCTCTTCGAGCGGAAGGTCGGCCCACTGGCCGGTGAAGAGCGTGAACTGCCGTGGCATGACCAGGCCTCCTCGGAGGGGGACGAGACGAACTTCGGGCGGGAACGGGTGTGCATTCAGGCGGGAACGGGCGGGACCTCAGCCGAGGACGGGCGTGTACACGGAGTTCTTCGCCGCGCTCTCCTCCACCGCGGCGAGCACCCGCTGCACGGAGAGACCGTCGGCGAAGGACGGTTCGGGCCGTGCCCCGGTCGCGATGGCGTGCAGCAGGTCGCGGGCCTGGTGCACGAAGGTGTGCTCGTAGCCGAGACCGTGGCCCGGCGGCCACCAGGCCTCCACGTACGGGTGGTCGGGCTCCGTCACCAGGATGCGGCGGAAGCCGGACGACGCGGCGGGCTCGGTGTGGTCGTGGAAGGAGAGCTCGTTCAGACGCTCCAGGTCGAACGCCAACGACCCTTCAGAGCCGTTGAGTTCGAGTCTCAGCGCGTTCTTGCGGCCAGCGGCGAAGCGGGTCGCCTCGAAGGAGGCGAGGGCGCCGGACGGGAACCGTGCCGTGAAGACGGCCGCGTCGTCGACGGTGACCGTCCCGAGCCTGCTGCCACCCTCCGCGGTGAGACCACTCGGCGCGCCTTCCAGCAGCGGCCGTTCGCGGACGAACGTCTCCGTGAGCGCCGACACTCCGGCCACCGGCTCCCCCACCAGGTACTGCGCGAGGTCCACGATGTGCGCGCCGAGGTCGCCGAGCGCCCCGGACCCCGCCCGGTCCTTGCGCAGCCGCCACGTGAGCGGGAACGAAGCGTCGACGAGCCAGTCCTGAAGGTACGTCAGCCGTACGTGGCGCAGCGCCCCGAGCCGCCCCTCGGCGACCATCCGCCGGGCGAGCGCGAGCGCGGGCACCCGGCGGTAGTTGAAGCCGACCATGGCCACCTGGCCGCGTGCGCGGGCCCGCTCGGCGGCCTCGGCCATCGCCTCGGCCTCCTCGACGGTGTTGGCGAGTGGCTTCTCGCACAGCACGTGCTTGCCCGCCTCCAGAGCGGCGAGGGCGATCTCCGCATGGCTGTCGCCGGGCGTGCAGATGTCGACGAGGTCGACGTCGTCCCGGGCGATCAGGGCGCGCCAGTCGGTCTCGGCGGCGGCCCAGCCGAGCCGGTCGGCGGCGGCGCGCACGGCGCCGCCGTCGCGGCCGCAGACGGCCGAGAGCACCGGCCGCACCGGCAGGTCGAAGACGCGCCCCACGGTGCGCCAGCCCTGCGAGTGGGCGGCGCCCATGAAGGCGTAGCCGACCATGCCCACGCCCAGGGGGCGCTTCCCGGTGGACCCGGAATCGGCACCGGACCCGGAATCGGCACCGGCCTCGGTTTCCGTCTCACGCATGCGGTAATCCTCCTCGTCGACGCTCGGTGGGGGGTGCGGGCGTGCGCATCACTTGAAACCGGTGGACATGTACTGGCCGACGTTCTCCTTGTCGACCACGGCCGAGTAGCAGGTCACGAAGGAGGGGATCTCGAACTCCGCCATGCCGTTGACGCCCTTGCCCTGGCCGAGGGCGCGCGCGAGGTCGATCGCGGAGGCTGCCATCGTCGGCGGGTAGAGGACGGTGGCCTTCAGGACGCTGTTGTCCGCCTCGATGGCCTGCATGGCGGAGAGCGCGCCCGCGCCGCCGACCATCAGGAAGTCGTCGCGGCCCGCCTGCTTGATGGCACGCAGGGCGCCCACGCCCTGGTCGTCGTCGTGGTTCCACAGGGCGTCGAAGTTCTTCTGCGCCTGCAGGAGTTGGGACATCTTTGACTGTCCGGACTCGACTGTGAAGTCGGCCGCCTGCCGGGCGACCTTCTTGATGTTCGGGTAGTTCTTCAGTGCGTCGTCGAAGCCCTTGGAGCGCTGCTTGGTGAGCTCCAGGTTGTCGAGTCCCGCGAGTTCCACGACGCGTGCGTTCTTCTTGTCCTTGAGCTTCTCGCCGATGTAGTGCCCGGCGCTCAGGCCCATGCCGTAGTTGTCGCCGCCGATCCAGCAGCGGTAGGCCTGCGGGGACGCGAAGACGCGGTCGAGGTTGACGACGGGGATGCCGGCCTTCATGGCCTTCAGGCCGACCTGGGTGAGCGCCTTGCCGTCGGCGGGCAGCACGACGAGGACGTCGACCTTCTTGTTGATCAGCGTCTCGACCTGGCCGATCTGCGCGGCGGTGTCGTTGGAGCCCTCGGTGGCCTCCAGAGTGACGTCCGAGTACTTCTCGGCGCGCTTCTTGGCGTTGTCGTTGATGGCGTTGAGCCAGCCGTGGTCGGCCTGGGGGCCGGCGAAGCCGATGGTGACCTTCTTGCCCGGCTTGTCGTCGGCGACCTGCTGCGACTTGTCGTCGGAGTCGTCGTCCTTGGACTCGTTGCTGGTGCAGCCCGTGATGAGGGCTCCGGTGGACAGCGCGGCGGCTCCGAAGAGGAGTCCTCTGCGGCTCGTGTGGGATGGCATGGGTGAGCCTCTCGGGTCAGGAAGTGGTGGCCGAACGTCGTTGGACGAGCACCGCGGCGACGATGATCGCGCCCTTGGCGATCTGCTGGGTCGCGGTCTCCAGGTTGTTGAGCGCGAAGATGTTCTGGATCGTGGTGAAGATCAGCACGCCGAGCACGGAGCCGGTGATGGTGCCGCGGCCGCCGCTGAGCAGGGTGCCGCCGATGATCACCGCCGCGATCGCGTCGAGTTCGTACAGGTTGCCGTTGGTGTTCTGGCCGGAGCCGGAGAGGATGATCAGCAGGAAGGCCGCGATGCCGCAGCACAGCCCCGAAAGCAGGTACAGGTAGAGCCGCTGCCTGCGGACGTCGATGCCGGCGAGCCGGGCCGCTTCCGCGTTGCCGCCGACGGCGACCGAGCGGCGGCCGAAGGTGGTGCGGTTCAGGATCAGCCAGCCGACGACGGTGACGGCGGCGAAGACCAGGACCAGCGGCGGAATGCCGAGGATGTACGAGTCGCGCTCACCGAGCTTCAACACCCCGTCGACCGTGACCATTTGGGTCTTGCCGTCGGTGATCTGCAGGGCCAGACCGCGGCCCGCCGCCAGCATGGCGAGGGTGGCGATGAACGGCACGATCGCGCCGTACGCGATGAGCACGCCGTTCACCAGGCCGCACCCCATGCCGACGATGACGGCGGTGAAGAGGATGCCGGCGAAACCGAAATCCTGGGTCGCGACCGTCGTCGCCCACACCGAGGCGAGCGCGACGATCGCGCCGACCGACAGGTCGATGCCGCCGGAGATGATCACGAACGTCATGCCGACGGTGACCACGCCGATGACGGAGGCCTGGGTGAGGATCAGCTGGACGTTGTCGGAGTCCAGGAACGAGTCGGGCTGAGTGATGCCGCCGATCACGATCAGCGCGGCGAGCACGCCGAGCAGGGAGAGCGTCCGCACGTCGGCGCGGGCCACGGCGGCGCGCCACGGGCTGCCGCCGTCTGCGGGGGTGCTCTTGTGGGTGGCGGCCTCGGCCGCCGGGGCTGGCTGGGTCATGCCGCCGGGCTCCCTTCAAGGACGAGGTCGAGTACGCGGTGTTCATCGAGTTCACGGGCGGGCGCGGCATGGACGACGCGGCCTTCGCGCAGCACCAGGACGCGGTCGGCGAGGCCGAGCACTTCGGGTACTTCGCTGGATACGAGGAGTACGGCGAGGCCTTCGTCGGCGAGACGGCGGATCACCGCGTACAGCTCGGCGCGGGCGCCGACGTCGACACCCCGGGTCGGCTCGTCGAGCAGCAGGACCCGGCAGCCGCGCAGCAGCCAGCGGGCCAGCACGGCCTTCTGCTGGTTGCCGCCGGAGAGAGTGCGCACGGGGACCGAGGGATCGTCGGGCCGCAGCGAGAGTTCGCGGGTCGCCGCGCGTGCGGCGGCGCGTTCGGCGCCCCGGTCGACCCAACCACCGCGCGAGAAACGGGACATGGAGGTGACCGAGACGTTGCGGGTGACGGACTCCAGCATGAGGAGGGCCTGCGCCTTGCGTTCCTCGGGGGCGAGCCCGAGCCCCGCACGGACGGCGGCACGGACGCTGCCGGAGCGCAACGGCTGTCCGTTCACGGCCACTTGCCCGGAGCCGGGCTTTCGGGCGCCGTAGATCGTCTCCAGGATCTCGGAGCGTCCCGAGCCGACGAGTCCGGCGAGGCCCACGATCTCGCCCGGCCGCAGATCGAGGTCGAAGGGTTCGAACTCGCCGTGGCGGGAGAGGCCGCGCACGGTCAACACCGGTTCGGCGGTGGGAGGTTCCGTGGGCCGGTCCGGGAAGACGTACTCGACGTTGCGGCCGGTCATCAGCGCCACGACGTCCTTGGTCGGCGTGGACTCGGCGGGCAGTCCGCCCGCGACGGCCCGCCCGTCCTTGAGGACGGTGACGCGGTCGCCGATGCGGCGGATCTCCTCGAGCCGGTGGGAGATGTAGACGACGGCGACTCCGTCCGCCGTCAGGTCGCCGACGATGCGGAACAGGTTGTCGACCTCGTCGGGGTCCAGGGCGGCGGACGGCTCGTCCATGACGATGAGGCGCACCTCGTGCGAGAGCGCGCGGGCCATCGACACGATCTGCTGCTGGGCGGCGGAGAGGTCGCCGACGAGCCGCCCCGGATCGATCTCGCTGTGCCCGAGTCGCTTGAGCAGTGCGGCAGTTGAGGCTTTCGCCTCGCGGCCGCGCACCACGAATCCGGCGGCGGTCGGTTCGTGTCCGAGGTGGACGTTCTCAGCCACGGACAGCCCTTCCACCAGGTCGAGTTCCTGGTAGATGGTGGCGATGCCGAGCCGCATGGCGGCGATCGGGGAGCGGAGCGTGGTGCGCTCACCGCGCCAGGTGATCTCTCCGCCGTCGGGCTGGTGGGCGCCGGCGAGGACCTTGATGAGGGTGGACTTCCCGGCGCCGTTCTGGCCGAGGAGACAGTGCACTTCCCCGGCCTGGACCTGGAGGTCGACGCCGTCGAGGGCACGGACTCCGGGGAACGACTTGGTGATGCCGGACATGGTGAGCAGTGGTGGTTCTTGTGCCATGACGGTTCCCCTCGGCGGCGATCGCAGCAGGGCAGGGCGGATTCAGGGCAGGGCGGAGTTGCCTGGGTGGCGGCACCGGCGCAGGGCGGAGCAGAGCGCGGTGCCGGGTGAGGTGAGGCGGTGTTCCTCACGTGCCGGGTTACGTGCCGGGTGTTCCTCACGTGCCGGTCGGGCCGACCGGCACGTGGACGGTGCTCGGGGTGAGGCCGGCCGTCAGGCCGGGGAGAAGAGGTGGTCGCTGATGAGGCGGGCGCCGCCGATGACTCCGGCGGTGGGGCCCAACTCACCGAGGACGATGGGGAGGTTGCCGGTCGCCAGGGGGAGCGACTGACGGTAGACCTGGGTGCGGATCGCGGCGAGCAGCGTGTGGCCGAGGCCGGTCACACCGCCGCCGATCACCACGAGTCCGGGGTTGAAGAAGCTGACGAGGCCCGCGATGACCTGGCCGGTGCGGTTGCCGCCCTCGCGGATGAGGTCGAGTGCGGTGGCGTCACCCGCTGCGGCCGCCGCCGCGACGTCGACGGCGCTGAGCCGTCCCGCCTCGTCGAGCCGCATGGCGAGCTCCGCCGAACGTCCCTCCCTGGCCGCCTCCTCGGCGTCGCGGGCGAGCGCCGCGCCGCTGAAATAGGCTTCCAGGCAGCCCTTGTTGCCGCAGGCGCAGGGACGTCCGTCCGGTTCGGACTGGATGTGGCCGATGTCGCCGGCGCTGCCCGTCGTACCGCGGTAGACCTCACCGCCGACGACGATGCCGCAGCCGATGCCCGTGCCGATCTTGACGCAGAGGAAGTCGGCCACGGAACGTGCGACGCCCGCGTGCTGCTCCCCCATCGCCATGAGGTTCACGTCGTTGTCGACCATGACGGGGCAGCCCAGGTCCTGGCTGAGGGCCTCCCTGACGGGAAAGCCGTCCCACCCCGGCATGATCGGCGGGGCGACCGGCACGCCCTCGGGGAAGCGGACGGGGCCCGGGACGCCGATGCCGGCGCCGTCGAACCCTTCCGCGAGCCCGGAGGCCTTGAGCTTGGCCGCCATGGCGAGGACCTGTTCGAAGACCGCGACCGGGCCCTCGCGCACGTCCATGGGCTGGTTGATGTGGCCGAGTACCTCCAGCTCGGCGTTGGTGACCGCGACGTCGACCGAGGTCGCGCCGATGTCCACGCCGAGGAAGCGGAGGGCCGGGGCCAGGCGGATGTTGTGGGAGCGGCGGCCGCCGCGCGAGGCGGCGAGTCCGTCGGCGACCACGAGTCCGGTCTCCAGGAGCCGGTCGACCTCGACGGCGAGCTTGGACCGCGAGAGGTCGACCTGATCGCCCAGCTGGGCGCGGGAGTTGGGTCCTCCGTCACGCAACAGGCGCAGCAGCCGTGCCTGGTGCGTGTTGGCGGGTCGAGCCGTCATACGTCTCACGCGCCCCTCCCCGCCTCTTCGGGCTTCCCGGTTCGAGCTTTCGAGGGGAACGTAGCAGTGCCTGCCGGGGCTGGGAAGAAGTTGAGCGCGAATTACCCATGACTTTCTCCAGTCACAGGACAAAGGGGGGTGAGGGGACGGGGTGGGGTGTGTGTCTAGGCGGGTTTCCTGAGCATGCACCAGGTACGCGGCCCGTTGTCCGGAAGCGGGACGTCCGCCGTGACGGTGAAGCCGAGCCGCTCGTAGAACGCCACGTTCTGCTCCGTCGAGGTCTCCAGGAAACAGGGCAGTCCGGCACGGTCGGCGGCTTCGAGGCCGGGTCTGATCACCGCACCGCCGAGCCCCTTGCCCTGCTCGTCCGGGTCCACCCCGACCGTCGCGAGGAACCAGGCGGGGAAGTGCGGCCGGTGCGGCCGCAGCGCGCGGTCCGCCGACTCGAACCAGGGCGCCCGGTCCCCCGCGAGCTCCGCGATCAGCGGACCGACCGCGGCGAAGCCGGGGCCCGGGTCCCGGGCCGGAGTCGTCCATACGGCGACGGCGCGGCCCGCGCCCGCGACCCAGACCCGTCCGTAGACCATCCCGATGCGCGTCAGGAAGAGTTCCTGGAACCGGCGCACCCGCTGGTGGTGGTCGTCGGCGGCGACGACGTGCCGGGTGAAGGGGTAGTCGGCGAAGGCTCTGGCGAGGGTGTTCACCGCCGCCGGAACGTCTTCGTCGATCAGGGGGCGTATGCGGTGGGGCGTGGGGCCGGGGACACCGTGAGGTGCACTCAATTCACTGCTCCCGGTCGCGCTGGTGGTACGTCTGCCTGGTGTGTTCCGTGTGAGCGCGCATGACGTCCGTGGCCCGCCGCTCGTCGCGCTCGGCGATCGCCGCGATCAGCTCGCGGTGCTCCATCCAGGACTGCCTGCCGCGCTGCCTGGCCACCGGCGTGTAGTACCAGCGGACCCTGCGGTCCACCTGTCCGGCGAGCTCGGCGAGGACCACGTTGCCCGCGAGCTCCATCACCTTGGCGTGGAAGGCGGCGTTGAGGGCGACCACCTGGTCCACGTCGCCGTCGGACACGGCCTGTTCGCCGCGGGTGCAGAGCTCGTCGAGCTCCGTGATGCCGGCGAGGCCGGTGTTCGCGGCGGCGAGCCGGGCGGCTTCCGCCTCCAGCAGGGTCCGGACCGTGAGGAGTTGGTCCGCCTCCTCCTCGGTCGGCTCGTGCACGAACGCGCCCTGGGCGGGCCGCAGGTCCACCCATCCCTCGGTGTTGAGCCGCTGCAACGCCTCGCGCACCGGCTGCCGCGAGACGCCCAGGTGCCCGGCCAGTTCGCTCTCGACGAGGTGCTGGCCCGGTTGCAGGGAACGGGTCGTGATCAGTTCGAGCAGGGCTTCGTAGACCCGCTCCCTGAGGGGCCCGGGCCGTTCGAGCTTGGGCACCGCCCCCGCCGGCAGTCCTGTGGACAACATCGCGGTCCCCTCCTCGAAGATTGCCTTTTGTCTACAGTCTACGAGCTACAGGGGCCAGTACCAGGGGGAGTTGAGCCCATCACACGGACATCGCCTGTCCGGTTACGGGCGGCACACCACCTCACGGGCGGCACACCACCTCACGGGCGGCACACCACCTCACGGGCAGCGCACCACCTCACGGGCAGCGCACGACCTGCCCCGCGTACGACAGGTTGCCGCCGAAGCCGAACAGCAGGACCGGGTCCCCGGAGCGGAGCTCCCCGCGCTCGACCAGCTTGGACAGGGCCATCGGGATGCTGCCCGCCGAGGTGTTGCCGGAGTCGACGACATCGCGCGCGACGACGGCGTTCACCGCGCCGATGCGCTCGGCGAGCGGCTCGATGATGCGGAGGTTGGCCTGGTGCAGGACGACTCCGGCGAGGTCGGCGGGGGCGAGCCCGGCGCGCTCGCAGGCCGCTCGGGCGAGCGGGGGAAGCTGGGTCGTCGCCCAGCGGTAGACGCTCTGGCCCTCCTGTGCGAAGCGGGGCGGTGTGCCCTCGATGCGGACGGCGTTGCCCATCTCGGGCACCGAGCCCCAGAGCACGGGGCCGACGCCGGGCTCCTCGCCGGGCCCGCACGCCTCCAGGACGACCGCGCCCGCGCCGTCGCCGGTCAGGACGCAGGTGGTGCGGTCCGTCCAGTCGGTGACCTCGGACATCTTGTCGGCACCGATGACCAGGGCACGGGTCGCGGCGCCGGCCCGCAGGGTGTGGTCGGCGGTGGCGAGGGCGTGGGTGAAACCGGCGCAGACCACGTTGAGGTCCAGGGCGGCCGGGCCGGGGACGCCGAGCCGCGCGGCGACCCGCGCGGCCATGTTCGGCGAGCGGTCGATCGCCGTGGACGTGGCCACCAGGACGAGGTCGATCGCCTCGGGGGTGAGCCCGGCGGCGGCGAGGGCCTTGCCGCCCGCGTGCGCGGCCAGCTCGTCGACCGGCTCCTCCGGGCCCGCGATGTGGCGGGTGCGGATGCCCACCCGGGACCGGATCCACTCGTCGCTGGTGTCGACCCTGGCCGTCAGGTCCTCGTTGGTGAGGATCCTGGCGGGCTGGTAGTGGCCGACGGCGGCGATGCGTGAGCCGTGCATGTACGGGTCCCCCTTGGGCCGGAGATACGGGACCCTCCAGTGTGGTCAGCGACTCATGAGTAACGGTGCACGTGATGCGACAGGAAAGGAGCGCAGGGTTTGGACGTTTCTCATGATCTGGTCACCCTCTGAAGAGCTGTGTGACCTTGTGTACGAGTTCGTAGACGCCATATCCGAGTGGAAGGCCCACCCAGAGCCAGGCGAACACGGTCAGGGCGCGGCGGCCGCGCGCGCGGTCACTGGGCGGTGCGCTCGGTGGCGTGGTCGTCGGCGGCTGTGGCGTCGTCATCGGCGGCCTCCCTCGGTGCGGGGATGTGGTGGCGGGGGTGGACGGGCCTGACCAGCTCGTTCGCGACGAAGCCGACGATCAGCAGCCCGATCATGATCGAGAAGGAGAGGCCGTAGAGGCCCGGGCCGTGCTTGCCCGCCTCCTCCTGGTGGTCGGCGACCCGGTTCACGATCAGCGGTCCGAGGACGCCCGCCGTCGACCACGCGGTGAGCAGCCTGCCGTGGATGGCGCCCACCTGGTACGTGCCGAAGAGGTCCTTCAGATACGCGGGGATTGTCGCGAAGCCGCCTCCGTAGAAGGAGAGGATCACCAGCGCGCAGCAGACGAAGAGCGGTTTCGAGGTGTCGCCGAAGCGTGCGATCAGCAGATACATCAGCGCGCCCGCGCCGAGGTAGACGCGGTAGACGTTCTTGCGGCCGATCAGGTCGGAGGCCGACGACCAGCCGATGCGGCCCGCCATGTTCGCCGCCGAGAGCAGGGCGACGAAGCCGGCCGCGGCGGAGACGGACACGGGCGTCCCGGTGCCGGCGAAGAAGTCCGTGATCATCGGGGCGGCCTTCTCCAGGATGCCGATTCCCGCGGTCACGTTCATGCACAGGACGACCCACAGGCACCAGAACTGCGGGGTGCGGACGGCCCGCGCGGCCGAGACCTGCGGCCCGTCGAGCGCGCCGGGGCCGCCCGGTCGGTGCGCACCCTCCGTCCTCGGCACGCGCACCAGGAGCACGCCGAGCGCCATGAAGACGGCGTATGTCAGGCCGTGCACGAGGAACGCGAGGGCGATGCCGTCCGCGTCCGTACCGAAGGAGTCCAGCATCTGCGCGCTCCACGGCGAGGCGATGAGCGCGCCGCCGCCGAAGCCCATGATCGCGATGCCGGTGGCCATGCCCGGCCGGTCCGGAAACCACTTGATCAGGGTGGAGACGGGTGAGATGTAGCCGATGCCGAGGCCGATCCCGCCGACGAAGCCGTAGCCGAAGACGATCAGCCAGTACTGGCCGAGGGCCGCGCCGAGCGCGGCGATCAGGAAGCCGGAGGAGAAGCAGGTCAGTGCGACGGCCATCGCCCAGCGCGGGCCGTTGCGTTCCACGAGTGTGCCGCCGAACGCTGCGGAGAGGCCGAGCATGACGATGCCCAGCTGGAAGGGGAGCGCGCTCTGCGTGCCGGAGAGGTCGAGGGCGGATTCGAGGGGCGGTTTGAAGACGCTCCAGGCGTAGGCCTGGCCGATGGAGAGGTGCACCGACAGAGCGGCGGGCGGTACGAGCCAGCGGCTCCAGCCGGGGGGAGCGACGGGGGGCCTCATGTTTGCCTCATGATCCCGAACCATAGGAACTGGGCCGGAGGTTGGGAAGCGTGCACGGGCATGCGCGGACCCTTGTCGACCCAACCTCCATACTGTAGACAATATTCTGTCGACCTGATTCTCCATACGTTCCTCGACCGAATGGAGTGTCCCACCGTGAAAGTCGCAGTCCTGGGTGCCGGTGCGATCGGCGCCTACGTCGGAGCCGCGCTGCACCGCGCGGGCGCCGACGTCCATCTCGTCGCCCGTGGACCGCATCTGGCGGCCATGAGGCAGCACGGAGCAAGGGTCCTGAGCCCGCGCGGAGACTTCACCGCACGGGTCCGCGCCACCGGAGACCCCGCCGAGATAGGGCCGGTCGACTTCGTCTTCCTGGGCCTGAAGGCCACCTCGTACGCGGCGTGCGGGCCGCTCATCGCACCGCTCCTGCACGGCACGACCGCGGTGGTCGCCGCGCAGAACGGCATCCCCTGGTGGTACTTCCACCGGCACGGAGGACCGCACGACGGTCACCGCGTCGAGAGCGTCGACCCGGGCGGCGCCGTCAGCGCGGTGCTGGCGCCCGAACGGGCCGTCGGCTGCGTCGTCTACGCGGCGACCGAACTCGAAGGACCGGGCGTCGTCCGCCACTTGGAGGGCACCCGCTTCTCCATCGGCGAGCCGGACCGGACCCGCTCGGCCCGCTGTGCCGCCTTCAGCGAGGCCATGGTGGCGGGCGGTCTGAAGTGCCCGGTCGAACCGGAGCTGCGCGGCGACATCTGGATCAAGCTGCTCGGCAACATCTCCTTCAACCCGATCAGTGCGCTGGCCCGCGCCACGATGGGCGAGATGTGCCGGCACGGCGGCACCCGGCGCGTCATCGAGATCATGATGACCGAGACGCTGGCCGTCGCCTCGGCGCTCGGCTGCGAGCCCGACATCTCGGTGGAGCGGCGCCTCGCCGGCGCCGAGCGCGTCGGCGACCACCGCACCTCCACACTCCAGGACCTGGAGCGCGGCAAACCGCTTGAACTGGACGTGCTGCTCGCGGCCGTCGTCGAACTGGCGGACATCACCGGGGTTCCGGTGCCGACGCTGCGCACCGTCCACGCCATCTCGGACCTGCTCGCATCGAGGACCGCCGCATGAGCAAACGCGACCGCACACCCAAGACGTACACCCGCCTCACCCACCCCCTCGTCCGCGACTCCCGTGCCGAACCGTTCCGCCGCGCCACCTGGGAGGAGGCGCTGACCCGCACCGCCGCCGGGTTCGGGCGGGCCCGTGGCGCCTTCGGCATGTTCTCGTGCGCCCGCGCCACCAACGAGATGAACTACGTGGCGCAGAAGTTCGCGCGCGTCGTCATGGGCACGAACAACGTCGACTCCTGCAACCGCACCTGTCACGCGCCGAGCGTCGCGGGCCTGTCGGCCGCCTTCGGTTCGGGCGGCGGCACCTCCTCGTACGAGGAGGTCGAGCACACCGATCTGATCGTCATGTGGGGCTCCAACGCCCGCTTCGCGCACCCGATCTTCTTCCAGCACGTCCTGAAGGGCATCAGGAACGGGGCCCGCATGTACGCGGTCGACCCGCGCCGCACGAAGACGGCGGAGTGGGCGGAGAGCTGGCTCGGTCTGAACGTCGGCACGGACATCCCGATGGCGCACGCGATCGGCCGCGAGATCATCCACGCGGGCCTCGCCAACCGGGCCTTCATGGAGCGGGCGACGACGGACCACGAGGAGTACGCGGCCCTGGTCGAGCCGTGGACGCTGTCGCTCGCCGAACAGGTGACGGGCGTACCGGCCGCCGCCATACAGGAGTTGGCGCACGCCTACGCACGCGCCGAGCGGGCCCAGCTGTGCTGGACGCTCGGCATCACCGAGCACCACAACGGCACGGACAACGTGCGCGCACTGATCAACCTGTCGCTCCTCACCGGCCACGTGGGCCGCTTCGGCTCCGGGCTCCAGCCTCTGCGCGGTCAGAACAACGTGCAGGGCGGCGGCGACATGGGTGCCATCCCCAACCGGCTCCCCGGCTTCCAGGACATCCTCGACCCGGACACACGCCACACGTTCGAGTCGGCCTGGGACACGACCATCCCGCCCCGCTACGGTCTGAACCTCACCGAGATGTTCGAAGCCATGGAGGAAGGCACCCTCAAGGCCGTCTACTGCATCGGCGAGAACCCCGCCCAGTCCGAGGCGGACAGCGAGCAGGCGGCGCGGCGGCTGCGCGCCCTCGACTTCCTCGTGGTCCAGGACATCTTCCTCACGAAGACGGCCGAGCTGGCGGACGTCGTGCTTCCCGCGACCGCCGCCTGGGCGGAGACCGACGGCACCACCACCAACAGCGAACGGCGCGTGCAGCGGGTCCGCAAGGCGGTCGCGCCGCCCGGGGAGGCTCGCGAGGACATCGACATCCTCTGCGAGCTCGCCGGGCTCCTCGGGCACGAGTGGAAGTACGCGGACGCGCGGGCCGTCTGGGACGAGCTGCGGTCCGTCTCGCCGGATCACCGGGGCATGACGTACGACCGCCTGGAGGCGCTGCAGGGCATCCAGTGGCCCTGCCCCGACGAGGACGGTCTCGAACCCTCCTATCTGCACGGCAGATTGTGGGAGGCGGATCCGCAACGGCGCGGAAGGCGCGCGCCGTTCGGGCTGGTCGCACACGATCCGCCGGTCGACGCGACCGACGAGGCATACCCGATACGACTGACGACGGGCCGACGGCTCGACTCCTACAACACCGGTGTGCAGAGCGGAGGTTTCGCGTCTCCGCTGCGCCGCGGCGAGTACGTCGAGCTGTGCCCGGAGGACGCGGAACGGTACGGCGTCGTGGCGGGCGAGGAGGTGCGGGTCGCCTCGCGGCGCGGGTCGGTGGTGGCGCCGGTGTGGGTGGACCCGGGGCTCAGGCCCGGCCTCGCCTTCATGACCATGCACTTTCCCGACGAGGTGGACACCAACCGGCTGACGATCGAGGCGAACTGTCCCATCGCGGGCACGGCGGAGTTCAAGGCCTCCGCGATCCGCATCGACAAGCTGACCGACCGATCGGGGTGAGGTGAGGTGGCGTATGGATCTGCGCTTCGGTGACAGCAAGCCGACGGACGAGGAGCGGGCGGCCGTCGACGCGGTGCTCGGGCCGCCGGGGTCCGCGTGGGAAGGGGCCGAGGACCGGGACGCCGCGGATCTGCGGTGGGCGCGGGGCGGGCGGGCGGCGCGGGGGCGGCGGGATCTGCTGCTGCCGGGGCTGCACGCGCTCAACGACCGGGTGGGGTGGGTGAGCGAGGGGGGCCTCGACTACCTGTGCCGTCGGCTGACGGTTCCTCCTGCGGAGGGCTATGGGGTGGCCACGTTCTACTCCATGTTCTCGGTGCGGCCGAGACCTGCGACGGTGGTGCGGGTGTGCACGGATCTGGTCTGCGGGGGTGCGGGGTTGTGCGGAGAGGTGGAGGCGCGGCTCGCCTCCGTGCCGGGGGTCGGTGTGGAGGCGAGTCCCTGCCTGGGGCTGTGCGAGCGGGGGCCGGGGGCGGTGGTGGTGCGGGCGGGGCCTCCGGCGGTTGCATTCCCCGATCCCGCCCCTCCCCGAAACCATGGGGCTCCGCCCCCTGGGCCCCCGCCTGTCGTGCTGCGCGCTCGTCCTCAATCGCCGGACGGGCTGGCAATCCCAGCTCCTCCGGCGATTGGGGAGCGGGGCCCGGGGCGGAGCCCCGGTTCGGGAAGGGGCGGGGCTGGGGAGAAGACACACGCCACCCTCACCCTCGCCCCCGCCACCCCCGACACCCTCACCCTCGCCGCCCTCGACCCGGAGACGTTCTCCTCCGAAGCCCCGCCCGCTCCACTCCCTCAGGCAGGCCAGGACACCCTGATCCTGCTGCGGCGCATAGGGAGCGTCGACCCGGCCTCCCTCGACGACTACCGCGCCCACGGCGGCTACACCGCGCTCCGCCGCGCCTTCGCCATCGGCCCCGCCGAGGTCATCCGCGAGGTCACCGACTCCGGGCTGCTGGGCCGGGGCGGCGCCGCCTTCCCCACGGGAAGGAAGTGGCAGGCCACCGCCGCCCGGCCCGAGCAACCGCACTACGTGGTCTGCAACGCCGACGAATCCGAGCCGGGCACGTTCAAGGACCGCGTCCTGATGGAGGGCGACCCGTACGCGCTGGTCGAGGCGATGACCGTGGCGGGGTACGCGGTCGGCGCCCACCGGGGCTACCTGTATCTGCGCGGCGAGTACCCGCTCGCGCTCCAACGCCTGGAACACGCCATCGCGCAGGCACGCGCGCGTGGCCTGCTCGGAGACGACGTCCTCGGTCAGGGGTACGCCTTCGACATCGAGATCCGGCGCGGCGCCGGCGCGTACATCTGTGGTGAGGAGACAGCGCTCTTCAACTCCATAGAGGGGTACAGAGGAGAGCCCCGTTCCAAACCGCCCTTCCCTGTGGAGAAGGGTTTGTTCGGCGGACCCACTGCCGAGAACAACGTCGAGACCCTCGTCAACGTCCTGCCGATCCTCACCATGGGCGCGGCGGCGTACGCGGCCATCGGCACGGAGGAGTCCACGGGGCCCAAGCTCTTCTGCGTGTCCGGGAGCGTGGCGCGGCCCGGCGTCTACGAACTGCCCTTCGGCGCCACCCTGGGTGAGCTCCTCTCGCTCGCCGGGAAGCCCGACAATCTGCGCGCGGTGCTGCTCGGCGGTGCGGCGGGCGGCTTCGTACGGGCCGACGAGACGGACATCCCGCTCACGTTCGAGGGGACCAGGGCCGCCGGGACGACGCTCGGCTCCGGCGTCGTGCTCGCGTTCGACGACACCGTGCCGCTCCCCCGCGTCCTCCTGCGCATCGCCGGGTTCTTCCGCGACGAGTCCTGCGGACAGTGCGTGCCCTGCCGCGTCGGAACCGTACGGCAGGAGGAGGCGCTGCACCGCATCGTCGCGCGGACCGGTGCCGACGCGGCCGACGACATCGCGCTCCTGCGCGACGTGGGGCGGGCCATGCGGGAGGCCTCGATCTGCGGTCTCGGCCAGACCGCGTGGAACGCCGTGGAATCCGCCATCGACCGCTTGGGGGCGTACGAATGACCGCGATACCGCTGCAACCGCCGCGCCGACTGGTCGAGTTCACGCTGGACGGGGCGGCGACCAGGGTTCCCGAGGGGGCCACGCTGCTCGACGCCTGCCGTGCCGCGGGCAAGGACGTCCCGACCCTGTGCGAGGGCGACACCCTGACGCCGAAGAACGCCTGCCGCGTGTGCGTGGTGGAGGTGGAGGGCGCCCGCACCCTCGCACCCGCCTGCTCGCGCGCGGCCGAGCCCGGCATGAGCGTGCACACGGACACCGAGCGCACCCGGCACAGCCGCAGGCTCGTCCTGGAACTGCTCGCCTCCTCCGTCGATCTGTCGACGACGCCGAGGGCCGCGGCGTGGATCGTGGAGTACGGGGCGGAGCCCGGTCGGTTCGGGGCCGACGCGGCCCGCCTGAACGAGGAACCCAAGGTCGACAACGACCTGTACGTACGGGACTACGACAAGTGCATCCTCTGCTACAAATGCGTGGACGCCTGCGGCGAGCAGTGGCAGAACACCTTCGCCATCGCGGTCGCGGGGCGCGGCTTCGACGCCCGGATCGCCGTCGAGCACGACGCGCCGCTGACGGACTCCGCCTGCGTGTACTGCGGCAACTGCATCGAGGTGTGCCCGACGGGCGCCCTCAGCTTCAAGTCGGAGTTCGACATGCGCGCCGCCGGTACGTGGGACGAGTCCGCGCAGAGCGAGACGACGACTGTGTGCGCGTACTGCGGAGTCGGCTGCAACCTGACGCTGCACGTGCAGGACAATGAGATCGTGAAGGTCACCTCCCCGCACGACAATCCGGTGACCCACGGCAACCTCTGCATCAAGGGCCGCTTCGGCTACCAGCACGTACAGAACCGGGACTGATCAAGACATGGGACGAGTCACGGAGCGACGCAAGGTGATCCGGGTCAGGGACGGGCACGTCTCGGAGCGGCCCGACACCCTCGTCGCCGAGGAACCCCTGGAGATCCGGCTGAACGGCAAGCCGCTCGCCATCACCATGCGCACGCCCGGTGACGACTTCGCGCTGGCGGCCGGTTTCCTGGTGAGCGAGGGCGTGCTCGGCTCCGCCGACGAGCTGCAGTCGATCGTGTACTGCGCGGGCGCGACGGCCGACGGCTCGAACACCTACAACGTCGTGGACGTGAAGACCGCCCCCGGTGTCGTGCTTCCCGACATCACCCTCGAACGCAACGTCTACACCACCTCGTCCTGCGGTCTGTGCGGCAAGGCGAGCCTGGACGCCGTCCGTACGACGGCCCGGTTCCCGATCGCCGACACCCCGCCCGTTCGGGTCGGGACCGAGCTCCTCGCGAGCCTCCCCGACCGGCTGCGCGACGCGCAGCGGGTCTTCGACAGGACCGGCGGGCTGCACGGGGCGGCGCTCTTCTCCGAAGAGGGCGATCTGCTGGACATACGGGAGGACGTGGGGCGGCACAACGCCGTCGACAAACTGATCGGACGCGCCCTGCAGAACGGTGAGCTGCCGCTGTCCCGCGCGGTCCTGCTCGTCTCGGGCCGCGCGTCCTTCGAGCTCGCGCAGAAGGCGGTGATGGCGGGCATTCCGGTGCTCGCGGCGGTCTCCGCGCCGTCCTCGCTCGCCGTCGACCTGGCCGCCGAGACGGGCCTCACGCTGATCGGTTTCCTGCGGGGCTCCTCCATGAACGTGTACGCGGGCGAGCACCGCGTCGCCCTGCGGGCCGCGGCCGCCCAGGGCTGACCCGGGCTCCCCGCCGCACGGCGGCGGCGCCGCGGCCGGCGGGGAGCGCCCCCTGCGCCGGCCGGGCCCCTGCCCGATGCGGCGCCGCCCTCAGGACGTCCCCTCGACGTCCGAGGTCCCGGAGACACCCGAGATCCCCGAGACCCGGTTCAGCATGTCCAGGAACCGCTTCCGTTCGTCGGGCGAAAGCGGCGCGAGCAGTTCCGCGTTGGCCTGTTCGGCCGCTTCCGCGCAGCGTGCGACCGTACGCCTGCCGCGTGCCGTGATGGTGATGGCGTTCTTGCGCCGGTCGCGGGGGTCCGGGGCGCGCTCGACGAGGCCGTCGGCCTGCAGGTCGTTGATGACGCCGACCATGTCCTTCGGATCGAGCGAGACGCTGCGGCCCAGCTCCGCCTGGGCGACGGGGCCGAGGTCCGCGACGGCGGAGAGCACCACGTGATGCCACATCTTGAGCCCCTCGCGGGCCAGCGCGTCGGCGACCAGAGCGCGCCCGCGGGCCGCCGCGCGGCCGAGCAGCCAGCTGGGCAGGGTGCGGATGGTGCTGGGGGCTGCGGGTGTCGTGGCCATGAGGGAAGCGTACCGAAGAATCATTGGACTCCCCAACGGTTTCTGTCCTACGGTGATGCCCAAGTCGTTGGAGGTCCCAACGGTTTATGGCTCATGGAGGTGGTGCGGATGCGTCGCGTCCGGTACGAGCGCAGCGGCGGCCCCGAGGTCCTGTTCCTGGAGGAGGTACCCGTCCCCGAGCCCGGGCCCGGTGAGCTCCTGGTGCGGGTCGAGGCCGTCGGCGTGACCCTGCCCGTCGTGCGCAAGGTCCGCGAGCCCCGCGACCCGATCGCGCTCGGCGGGGAGGTCGCCGGTGCGGTGGTGGCGCTCGGCGAGGGAGTCACCGGGTTCGCGCCCGGCGACCGCGTCACCGGCCTGGTCTTCGGACACGGCTACGCCGACCACGCCCTGCTCCACACCGCGCTGGCCTCCCCCGTCCCGGCCGGGGCGAGCGCCGTCGACGCGGTCGCGCTGGTCCGCTCCGGGCTCGTCGCGTACGGGGCGCTGGAGGCCGCGCGGCCCGCGCCCGGTGAGGCCGCGCTCGTCACGGCGGCGGCGAGCGGCGTCGGCCACCTCGCGGTGCAGCTGGCCAGGTTGAAGGGTGCTGCACGCGTGGTGGCCGCCGTCTCCGATCCCGGTAAGGCGGACTTCGTGCGCGGGCTCGGCGCCGACGACGTCGTCACGTACGACCGGGAGACGTGGGGCGAACCGGTCGACTACGTCCTCGACGCGGTCGGCGGCGACCTCCTGACACCCGCCGTCCGGGCCCTGGCGCCGCACGGCAGGCTGGTGGCCTACAGCTCGGGCGGCGGCACAGTGGCGGCGTACGACCTGCTCGTCGGCGCCAAGTCCGTCATCGGCTTCCAGATGGGACTGATCGCGCGCGAGCGGCCGGAGCTGTACGAGGCGTGGCGACGAGAGCTGTGGGAGCTGCACGCGACCGGCGGCCTGCGCGTGGCGGTCCACGACGTGTTCCCGCTCCGGGACGCGGCGAAAGCGCACGCGGTGATCGAGGAGCGGAGCAACCTCGGCAAGGTCGTCCTCGTCCCGTGAGGACACGATTTCGTGGGCACGCAATCGCGTGAGGACGTACTCCTTGTGGGGTGTGGGTGACCCGCAGTAGCGTCTGCGTCGAAACGTGGACATGGGATGTCAGGATGTCAGTACGTCAGATGACCATGCCCCGGCCGGGGCCAGGGCCCCGTGTCCAGGACGCGCCATGAGTCGCCGTCGTCGCCACGAAAGGCGGACCGCACCATGCCATCGAGCCTCCGCGTACGTCTCAGATCATTCCGCACCGCCACCGCCGCCCTGACCGTCGCCACCGTCGGCGCCTTACTGCCCGCGCCTGCCGCGCAAGCCGCGCGGGCGGCGCCGGAGCCGCGCGCCCCGTTCGAGCAGCAGGTGCTGTTCAAGGCCGACCAGGACCCCGGCTACGCCTGCTACCGCATCCCCGCCGTGGTACGGACGACGAAGGGCACGCTGCTCGCCTTCGCGGAGGGCAGGGTCAACGACTGCAGCGACGCCGGCGACATAGACCTGGTGCTGAAGCGGTCGCACGACGGCGGCCGCACCTGGGGCCCGCTCCAGGTGATCAACGAGGGCGACGGCGACACCCACGGCAATCCGGCGCCCGTCGTGGACCGGGAGACCGGCCGCATCCTGCTGGCCGAGACGTACAACACGGGACGCACCGACGGCAAGAACTGCGACATACCGTGCGACCGGACCCCGCACCTGCAGTACAGCGACGACGACGGCGCCAGCTGGTCCGCGCCGCGCGACCTGAGCAACGAGATCCTGCCGCCGCACTGGAACTCCTGGTACGCGACCGGTCCCGTGCACGGCATCCAGCTGACCCGCGGCCGCCACAAGGGGCGCCTCGTCTTCACCGCCAACACCGAGACGTGGAACGGCAGCCGCATCACCGCCAACCACGCCGCGCTGATCGTCAGCGACGACGGCGGCGACCACTGGAAGATCGGCGCGACGGACTCGTACCCGATACCGGCTGACGGCACGTTCCGTCAGAAGCCGTCCGAGATGACCGTCACCGAGCGGCCCGACGGCGCGGTCTACGTCAGCGGCCGCGAACAGGACGGCACGGACCTGGGCCACCGCACGCACACCGTCAGCAAGGACGGCGGCAACACCTTCACCGCGCCCTTCCGCGCGATCCCCGACCTCTACACGCCCCAAGTGCAGGGCTCCACGCTCCAGTTCGGCAAGCGGATGCTGCTCGCCTGCCCGGCCGACCCGGACCGCCGCCGCACGATGCAGATCCGCTCGTCCTACGACGGCGGACGCACCTGGGACAGCGTCGACCGCGGCACCACGGTGACCACGGACTGGTCCGGCTACTCGGACCTGGTGCGGGCCGACCGCACGCACGTGGGGCTGCTGTACGAGGGCGGCGCCGTCGACGCGCGCGACGAGATCCGCTTCGCCCGCTTCACCGAGGACTGGCTGAAGCCACGCCGGGGCCCCGACCCCACCACGAGCGACCGCGCGCCGGGCGCGCGCCCCGCCGCGGTGCTCGGCGGGGCGCGCGTGACCCCGGGCCGCTTCGGCGGCGCGCTCGCCTTCGACGGCACGGACGACGCCGTGCGACTCCCGTTCAGCCGCCGACTCCCGCTCGGCACCGAGGACTTCACCGCCTCCCTGTGGTTCCGCTACGACGCGACGACCGGCGAACAGCCGCTGCTGTGGATGGGCGGCATCGGCACCAACCAGCCGCAGGTGTGGCTGCGCGGCGAGCCCGCGAGCAACCGCGTCACCGGCCTCATCACCACGCGCGACGGTGCGGCGCCACCGAGGTCCGCGTCGGTCCGCACGACGGGCGCGTACAACGACGGTGCGTGGCACCACATCGCGCTGCGCCGCGGCGACGGCCGCCTGACGCTGTTCCTGGACGGTACGCGGATCTCCGCCGCCGACGTACCGGGCACGGTCAGCCGCAACTCGCCGTTCGGCGTGCACGTCGGGCAACGCATGGACAGTCGCGCCCACTTCACCGGGGCGATCGACGAAGTGCGCGTATACGACTGGGCTCTGGACGACGCCGAGGTGGGGGAGCTGCGTACGGGTGAGGTTGCTGTGACACGGGACACCGTCGTCCGACTCCCCATGGACCGCGTGCGCGGCAGCAACTAACGTCCCCGGCGTGTCCGCCCGCGAACGTGCCGCGTCGGGGCCGCGCAGGATCTGGCCGGTCCTGCTGCTGGCCCTGGCCTGCGCGGCCGTCCTGCTCATCGCCCTCCCGGACGACGACCGGGAGGGCGATGCGGCAGCGTGCAGGCCCCGCACCGTCGCCTCGGCGTCCCCCGAGGCCGCGCCGACCGACGAGTTCGCGCGCTACGGCGACGACATGACGCGCACGGACGACTGGACCGGCGGCGACGGCACCCACTCCGTGCGCCTGCCCGACGGACGCGTGCTGTGGCTGTTCTCCGACACCTTCCTCGGCCAGGTCCACGCGCCCCCGAACCCGGCGGGCCAGCCACACACCTGGCGCGACACCAACACACCCATGGTCCGCAACTCGGCCGTGGTGATGTCCCGTTCGGGCCGTCTCCAACGCACCCTCGCCGCACCGCTCTTCCCCGACCCCGCACCCCAGCAGTGGCGCTGGCCGGTCGCGGCGCGCGTGGAGCCCCGCACCCCCGGCGGCGACGAGCGGGTGGTGCGCGTCCTGCTGTGGAACCGCATGGCCAGCCAGGGCCCGTGGATCTACGGCGTGCCCCTCGCCACCGAGGTCGCCACGCTCTCCCTGCCCGACCTGCGGGTCGAGGGCATCACGAAGGTCTCCGACCAGCAGTCGGTCGGCGACCCGGAGAAGCGCGTCCTGTACGGCACGACGACGGCCGACGACGAGGACTGGACGTACGTCTTCGGCGGCACGGACGCCCAGGCGACCTCGCGCCCCTCCTCCGACGCCCATGTCGCGCGCGTCCCGCACGGTGGTCTCGGTGACCGGTCGGCGTGGGAGTACTGGGACGGCGAGAAGTGGGGGCACGACGTCACGCCCCGGGCCGTGCTCGGGGACGGCAGGCGCAAGGGGGTGGGCAGCGCGTTCACCGTGGTGCGCGACGACGGGACGTACGTGCTGTTCACGATGGCGGCGGGCACCGAGGGCCTGACCACCGTCAGCTCGTACTGGTCCTGCTCCCCCACCGGGCCCTGGCACGGCCCCGCCAAGGCCTTCGAGGCCGCCCTGCCCGAGGACAGCGCCCCCCGCCAGGACACCGCCGCCTACAACCCGCAGGCCCA
Organism: Streptomyces venezuelae; assembly: GCF_008642315.1. NCBI lineage: Bacteria > Bacillati > Actinomycetota > Actinomycetes > Kitasatosporales > Streptomycetaceae > Streptomyces > Streptomyces venezuelae. The sequence goes on from NZ_CP029192.1 coordinate 1,414,981, forward strand.
CCCGGCGCTCGCCGGGGGCGGGGACGGCGACGGCCGTGTCGTGCTGAGCTACGACGTCAACTGGCTGGACGCGACGCCCGCCAACGCACAGGCGAACGTCACCCGGAACGTGTCCCTGTACCGACCGCGGTTCGTGTCGCTGCGGCTCGCGGCGGCTCGCTGACGAACTCCTCCGGGTCCCGCGAGCGGCGCTTGGCGATGACCGCGCACACCATCAGCTGCATCTGGTGGAAGAGCATCAGCGGCAGCACCGCGAGCGAGGCGTCCGCGCCGAACAGGACGCTCGCCATGGGCAGCCCCGCGGCCAGGGACTTCTTCGACCCGGCGAACTGGATCGCGATGCGGTCGGCGCGGCCGAAGCCGAGCCGCTTCGCGCCGTACCAGGTCAGCGCCAGCATGACCGCGAGCAGCACCGCCTCGACGCCGAGCAGCGCGAGCAGCCGCAGCGGGTGCACCTGGCCCCAGATGCCCTGCACCATGCCCTCGCTGAATGCGGTGTAGACGACGAGCAGGATCGACCCGCGGTCCACGTGGCCGAGGACCTTCTTGTGGCGCGCGATGAAGCCGCCCACCCACCGGCGCAGGAGCTGCCCGGCGAGGAACGGCACCAGCAGTTGCAGCACGATCTTGAGGAGCGAGTCCGCGGAGAACCCGCCCCCGCTCCCGCCGAGCAGCGCGGCCGCGAGCAGCGGCGTCAGCACGATGCCGGCCAGCGAGGAGAAGGAGCCCGCGCAGATCGCCGCGGGCACGTTGCCGCGCGCCATCGACGTGAAGGCGATGGACGACTGGATCGTCGAGGGCACGAGGGTGAGGAAGAGGAAGCCGCTGAAGAGCGCGGGCGTCAGGACGTACGGAACGAGGCCCTTCGCGGCGAGCCCGAGCAGCGGGAACACGACGAACGTGCAGGCCAGGACCGTGACGTGGAGCCGCCAGTGCTTGAGCCCGTCGAGCGCCTCGCGAGTGGAGAGCCGGGAGCCGTAGAGGAAGAAGAGCAGCGAGACGGCGGCGGTGGAGGCACCGGAGGCGACATCGGCGGACGTGCCGCGGGCGGGCAGCAGGGCCGCGAGGCCCACGGTCGCGAGCAACGCCACGATGTACGGGTCGACCGGCATCCACGACGGCCACTTCAGGCGTTTCACGGTGCTCCATGCTCTCGGTGCGGGGCGGTCCCGCCGTGTTCTTGCTCTGCGGCGGGGTGTTCCCGCTGTGCTGCGGGCGTGCCCTCTCCATGATCCTCCTGATCGGGGTGATCGGGAATCCCGTACACCGTTCTGACTGTCATCACGTTCTGCGATGAGCGGTACTAGGCTGGGGCGCGTGTACGACCCTTCGCAGCTCCGTACGTTCCTCGCGGTCGCCCAGACGCTGAGCTTCACCCGGGCCGCCCGTCGGCTCGGCCTGCGTCAGTCGACCGTCAGCCAGCACGTGCGCCGTCTGGAGGACGTCACCGGGCGGCAGCTGTTCACGCGCGACACGCACAGCGTGGAGCTGACGGAGGACGGCGAGGCCATGCTCGGCTTCGCCCGCAGGATCCTGGCCGCGCACGAACAGGCCGCCGCGTTCTTCGCCGGCAAGCGGCTCGGCGGGCGGCTGCGGTTCGGGGCGTCGGAGGACTTCGTCCTGACCCGGCTCACCGACATCCTGGAGTCGTTCCGGCACGACCACCCCGACGTCGACCTGGAGCTGACGGTCGAGCTCTCCGGCACGCTGCACAAACAGCTGGACGCGGGCAAGCTCGACCTCGTGCTCGCCAAGCGCCGCCCGGAGGATCCGCGCGGCGAGCTGGTGTGGCAGGACGACCTGGTCTGGATCGGCGCCGAGCGGCTCCGCCTCGACCCCGAGCGCCCGGTGCCGCTGATCGTCTATCCCCCGCCGGGCATCACCCGCGCCCTCGCCTTCGAGGCGTTGGAGCGGCGGGGTCGCTCCTGGCGCGTGGCCTGCACGAGCGGCAGCCTCAACGGTCTGGTGGCGGCGGCCCGCGCGGGGCTCGGTGTGATGGCGCACTCGCGGGGCCTGATCCCGCCCGGCCTGGTCCGCGTCCCGGACCGGGCAGGACTGCCCGAGCTGGGTCCGGTCGACTTCGTCCTGCTCCACGGCGAGCGGCGCGCGTCGGCCCAGGACGCGGCGGACGCGCTGGCGGCGGCGGTCCTGGCGGGCGGGGACCGGCTGCACCGAAGCGGACGCCGAGCCCTCACCCCGGAGGGCTACCGCAGCGGCCGCGGGTAGGTGAGTTCCTTGAATCGGCGCACGTAGGGGGCCGATTCGACGTGCCGCACGCCGTCCAGGGCGCCGAGTCCGCCGCTGAGGTAGGTGTAGAGCTCCGCGGTGTCGCGGGTCAGGACGCTCGCCATCAGGTTGGCGGAGCCCGTGATCGCGGAGACGTGCGCGACCTCCGGATGCCCGGCCATCGCCCGGCCCACCGCGTCCAGCGCGCCGGGGGCGACGGTGACCCAGAGCATCGCGGCGGTGGTGAAGCCGAAGCGCGCGGTGTCGTACTCGGTGTCGATGTAGAGCGCGCCGGAGCCGAGCAGCGCGGCGACACGGCGCTTGACCGAGGACTCGGAACGGCCGGTCAGCCGCCGCAGTTCGGGGTAGGTGACGCGGCCGTCGGCCTTGAGGGCGGCGAGCAGGGGTGCGTCGTCGGGGGTGATGCGGGCGGGGGCGGCGACCGGCTCCTCCGCGGGGGTAAGCGCCGCGGCCTGCGCGTCGGTGAGCGGGCGGTGTTTGCCGATCCATCCCGTGCGGCCGCCGAAGAAGCGGTGCATCAGCTGGTGGGCGGTGATGTCGACGAGCTTGCGGGTGCGCAGGAGCTTGCCGAAGAGCAGGTCGTCGTAGTCGTCCTGCGTCCGGGGCACCGTCATGCACACCACCTCCGTGCCCGCCGACGTGAGATGGACCCACGCGGTGTCGGGGCGGCGGGCCAGGGCGGTCGCGATGGCCTCGGCGCCGTCGGGTGCGCAGCGCAGCCGCAGCATCCACTCGTCGAGACCGAGCCTGCGGGTGTCGCGCACGCCGACGACGCGCAGGCCCGCCTCGGCCCGCAGTCTGCGGAACCGGCGGGCGACCGTCTGGTCGGAGACGCCGAGGACCCCCGTGATGCGGCTGAAGGACGCCCTGCCGTCGATCTCCAGGGCGTGCAGCAGCTTGAGGTCGAGATCGTCGAAGGTGTCGGATTCCATCGTGGAAAGACCCCTGTGTATCGGATGCGTGTGTTGGACGGTCGTCCGGCACCGGCTTCGTCCGCCGTCGGCTCATCGTACGAGGACGCCTGAGGGCATCGGACGAGGAGTCGGGAGAACAAGGACATGCGTACATGGGGGCCGCTCGCGGCGGTGTCTCTGGGGACGTTCATGCTGCTGCTGGACGTGACCATCGTGATTGTGGCGCTGCCCGACATGGCGGCGGCGCTGAACGCCTCACTGAGCGACTTGCAGTGGGTCATCGACGGCTACGCGCTCGCGCTGGCCGCGCTGCTGCTCGGCGTCGGCGCGGCGGCCGACGTGTGGGGCAGGCGGCGGCTCAACGTCATCGGCACCGCGCTGTTCGCGGTCGCCTCGCTGGGCTGCGGACTCGCGTCGGACGCGAACGTGCTGGTGGCGGCCCGCGCCGTGCAGGGGCTCGGCGCGGCGGCGATGCTCGCGACGACGCTGCCGCTGCTCGGCGCCGCCTACCAGGGGCGCGAGCGGTCGGCCGCGCTCGGGGTGTGGGGCGCGGTGAGCGGCGCGTCGGCAGCGCTCGGGCCCATCGTGGGCGGACTGCTCACGGAGGGTCCCGGCTGGCGCTGGATCTTCTTCGTGAACCTGCCGGTGAGCGTCGCGTCGGTCTGGCTGACGCTGCGCCTGGTGCCGGAGTCGCGCGGACCCGCGGTGCGCCGCGTCGACTGGGCGGGCACGGCGGCGTTCGCGTGCTTCGCGGGCGCGGGGACGTACGGGGTGCTGCGGGGCGGGGCGGACGGCTGGGCGTCTGCGGCCGCCGGCACGTCGTTCGCGGTGGCGGCGCTCGCGCTGCTCTGCTTCGTCCTCGTCGAGCGGCGTGTGGCGCAGCCGCTCCTCGACCTGCGGATGCTGCGCAAGCCCGCCTTCACGGGGGTGCTGATCGGCGCGGTCGGCTACAACGGGGCCGCGTTCGGCGTCGTCCCCTACCTCTCCATCTGGCTGCAGACCGTGCTGGGGATGAGTCCGGTGCGGGGCAGCCTGGTGCTGCTGCCGCTCGCCGCGACGTCGTTCGTGGTGGCGCTGCTCGCCGGGCGTCTGCTGCACGGGGTGGCGCCGCGGCTGGTCATCGGTGTCGGGCTGCTCCTGATCGGTGCGGGCGGGCTGTGCATGGCGGTACTTGACGCCGGGTCGTCCTGGGGGGCGCTCGCGCCGGGGCTCACGCTCACGGGTGTCGGCGCCGGTCTGGTCGCGCCGGGGCTCGCGGGGGCGGCGCTCGCCTCGGTGCCGGCCGCGAACGCCGGGATGGCGGGCGGCGCGGTCAACACCTTCCGCCAGCTCGGGTACGCGATCGGGGTCGCCCTGTTCGGGACGGTGCTGACCGCGCGCATGCAGGATTCGCTCGGCCACGACGCCGCGCACACCGTCGCGGGCGGCGGCGCCGCGGCCCTGCACGGCACGGTGCCGGAGCACGCGGTCCGTGCGGCCTTCGCCTCGGGGCTCAACGGGGCGTCGCTGGCCGCGGGCGTGGCGGGCCTGGTCGCGGGCGTCCTGGTGCTGGTGATGGTGCGGGCGCCGGGGAACCGAGGGGTCGAGGGTCCGGCGGACGGCGCGCAGGGTCCCGGTACATCGGCAGCGGGCCGCGCCACCGGAACTCCGGGACGGCAACCGCACGTCGAAGAGGCGAAGCGCTGACGGTACGTCGTCCCTGTTCCGCCACCGCAGCTGTCCACGGAGTGGGCACTCCGGTGGCGGATCTTGCCCGTCATCCGGCATCGTGGCAGGTCAGAGCGGTGCGCCCGGAGCCGTCAGGTGGCGCAATGCTGCCGCAACACCACCGCGGCCACGGCGCCGGTACGTTCCCTGCCATGCCAGCCGAACACAGCCCCGCCTCGCTTCCCGTCGCCGCCGCGCGGCGTCGGCGGCTGCGCGCGGACCAGGCACGGCAACTCGCCGATCTGCTGCGCCACCAGATCCTCACGGGCGGCTTCCCGCGCGGCGTCCTGCCGTTGGAGGACGTCATCGCCGCCGACTACCGTGCCAGCCGCAACACCGTCCGGCAGGCCCTCGACCTGCTGCGCGGCGAGCAGCTCGTGGACCGGAGGTCCGGTGTCGGCACCGTCGTCGTGTGCGAGAAGTACCCGCACGCCCTGGACCGGCTGCAGGGCCTCGCCGAGACCCTGCACGAACACGGCACGGTCACCAACGAGGTCCGCACCGTCGGCCCGGTCGGCGCACCCGGGCCGGTGGCGCGTCGGCTCGGACTGCCCGACCACACCGACGTGCTCTGTATCGAGCGGCTGCGCCGCCTGAACGGGCTGCCGCTCTCCCTGGACCTGTCGTACCTGCCCATGGACGTGGGCGGCGAACTGCTCGGCTGCGACCTGGAGAACACGGACGTGTTCCGTCTCCTGGAGACGGTGACCGGCGGCCCGCTGGGGCACGCCGACATGACACTGGAAGCCGTGAACGCCGACGCGCACTCCGCCGCCGTCCTGGAGGCGCCGCGCGGGAGCGCCGTCCTGATGCTGGAGCGGCTGACCCATCTGCCCGACGGGCGGCCCGTGGACCTGGAGTTCATCCGCTTCCGCGGCGACCGCATCACGATGAACGGGGTCCTGCGCCGTTCCGCATGACCCGCACGCCTTTCCGCCCACCCCCTTTCTCTGAGTCCTGGAGACAGCCATGCCTGTTGTCCCGCAGCGTGCCGACGTGCCCGTGACCATCGACGAGTCCCGCTGTATCGACGGCTGCACCCTCTGCGTCGACATGTGCCCGCTCGACTCGCTCGCGATCCGCGAGGACAACGGCAAGGCGTACATGCACGTCGACGAGTGCTGGTACTGCGGCCCGTGCGCGGCCCGGTGCCCCACCGGCGCGGTCACCGTCAACATGCCCTACCTGCTCAGGTGAAAGGCCCGACCCCGATGACTCGCACGACAGGCAGACTCCTCCTCGCCGTGGCACTGTTGGCGCCCCTGGCCACGGGGTGCGGCGGCGCCGCAGGGGCCGACGACGGGGACACCGTCACGGTGACCGTCGGATACCAGTCGAAGACCATCAACACCGTCACCGCGGGCACGCTGCTCCGCTCCCTCGGCTATTTCGAGGAGGAGCTCGCCGCCCGCGGCAAGAAGGACGGCAAGACGTACGAGGTGAAGTGGCAGGACTACGCCACGGGCGCCCCGATCACCGCCCAGATGACCACGGGAAAGATCGACATCGGGTCGATGGGCGACTTCCCGCTGCTGATCAACGCGGCCCGCGGCAAGCAGCTGCGACAGCCGACGCGGCTCGTCTCGGTGACCGGCTACAACTTGCGCGGCGGCCTCAACACCGTGGTCACGAAGCCCGGTTCGAAGCTGCGGACGCTGGCCGATCTGCGCGGCAAGAAGGTGTCGACCAGCATCGGTTCGGCCGCCGACGGCACCTTGATCCGCGCTCTGACGAAGGCCGGGATCGACCCCGACAAGGGGGTGCGCAAGCTCAACCAGCAGCCCAGCGTAGGGGCGTCCGCACTGGCCGGCGGAAGCGTCGACGCGCTGTCGCAATTCGTGGCCTGGCCAGGCCAGTTGGCGTACGAGGGGAAGGCGAAGGCGCTCTACGACGGGGCCGACCTGAACCTGCCGACCTTCCACGGCGTCACCGTCCGGGAGGAGTTCGCCGAGAAGCGTTCCGGGGTGCTCGACGACTTCCTCGCGGCGCAGCGCCGGGCCACCGACTACCTGCGCGAGCGGCCGGTCGCCGCCGCCGAGTCGGTGGCGAAGGAGACCGGACTGCCCGCCGAGGCGGTCTACCTGTACAACGGCGCCCACGGAATCGCCACCTTCGACCCCGCGCTGCGCCCGGAGTTGATCGCCGCACTCAAGAAGGACGTGCCGATCCTGGAGAACGCCGGGCTCGTGCGCGACGTCGACGTGGATGCCTTCCTCGACCCGAGGCCGCTGGAGCGGGCCGCGAAGGCACCCGCCTACCCCGAGGTCACGGCGGGCGACACCAAGTCCGAGCTCTGGCTCAAGGGTCACGGCGCCACCCGGACGTACGACACCCCGGAAAAGCTCCTCGCCGCCGTCGCGGCGGCGAAGAAGTCCGAGGTGCGTGCCGCGTACGTGCCGGACGCGCTGACCGGCACCCTCTGGTTCGCCGACCGGGCGGTGTGGGTCGCCGACGGCTCCGAGCTGCGGGCCTTCGTCACGCCCGGCCATGCGAAGACGTACATCGGACAGCACGCGGGCGCCCGTGTCGTGGGCTACGCGGAGGCCCTGGAGCTGGCGTCATGAGCATCGTGAGCGCCGTGAAGGACGTGAAGGACGTGAGCGGCAAGCGCGGCACGCGCGTGGCGCGCCTCGCGCGTCGGCTCGTCCGGTTGGCGTCGCTCGCCGCGGCCCTCGGCCTCTGGCAGCTGCTGACCACGTGGGACATCGAACTCTGGCTGCGCTTCGGCCAGTTCCCCACGGTCGTCGAGGTGGCGGACGCCTTCGGCGACCGGATCGGCACCGCCCCGTACTGGCAGGACCTCATCCACAGCCTGCGTCGCATCGTGATCGGCTTCCTGCTCGCCGCGGTCCTCGGAGTGGCGGCGGGCACGGCGGTCGCCCGGTCGCGGTGGGCCGCCGACCTGCTCGGGCCGCTGGTGGAGGTGGCGAGGCCGGTCCCGGCCATCGCGCTGGTCCCGGTGGCGATCCTGCTCCTGCCCACCAACGAACAGGGCATCGTCTTCATCACGTTCACCGCGGCGTTCTTCCCCGTCCTGGTGTCCACCCGGCACGCGGTGCGCGCGCTCGCGCCGGTGTGGGAGGAGGCCGTGCTCACCATGGGCGGCGGCCGGCTGCGCGTGCTGTTCTCGGTGGTGCTGCCCGGTGCGCTGCCGGGCATCTTCGGCGGGCTTTCCGTGGGCATCGGCGTGGGTTGGATCTGTGTGATCTCCGCCGAGATGATCTCCGGCGAGTACGGGGTGGGCTACCGCACCTGGCAGGACTACACGGTCGTCGACTACCCGGGCGTCTTCGTCGGCATGGCCACCATCGGCGCGCTCGGCTGGCTGACCTCCACGGCGGTGGAGTTCCTCGGCCGCCGCGCCACCGCCTGGCTGCCCCGCCCGCCCGAGCGGGTCCCGGCGCGTGCGGCACGCCGCGCGCTGCGCGCCGCTCCCCCGGCCGCCGCCGTGCCGCCCGCGCCCGCCCCGGTACTCGACAAGGAGCCCGCCGCATGAGCCGCCTCGCAGAACCCGTGGCCGTCCCCGCCCGGCAAGGTGCCGAACTCGTCCTGGACGACGTACGGCTCGGGCACCGTGCGGGCCATGCGCTGCCCGGCACCGTGCGGCTGCGGATCGCGCCGGGCGAGCTCGTCGCGGTGCTCGGACCGTCCGGCTGCGGCAAGTCCACGCTCCTGCGGACCCTCGCCGGGCTGCTGCCGCCGCTGGGCGGGCACGTCACCCAGGACGGGACGCCCGTCGTCGGGCCCGCGGCGGACCGGGCCCTGGTCTTCCAGGAGGACGCCCTGCTGCCGTGGCGCAGCGTGCGCGCCAATGTCGAACTCCCCCTCGCCATCCGGCGGGTGGCGCGGGCCGAGCGGCGGCGCACCGCCGACGACTGGCTGGAGCGGGTGGGCCTCGCCGGGCACGCCCACAAGCTGCCGCGGCGGCTCTCCGGAGGGCAACGGCAGCGCGTGCAGCTGGCCCGCGCCCTGGCCGGGCGGCCCCGCGCGGTCCTCATGGACGAGCCGTTCGGCGCGCTCGACCCGCACACCCGCGCCGGCATGCAGGACCTGCTCGTGGAGATCCTGCGCGGCACCGGCGCGACCGTCGTCTTCGTCACCCACGACGTGGACGAGGCGCTCCACCTCGGCGACCGGATCGCCCTGCTCTCCTCCGGCGAGGTCCTGGACGTGCCGCACCCCCGGCAGCGGGACGCACGCAACGCGCCCGGCACCGCCGAACTCCGCCGCCGCGTCCTCTCTTCCCTCTAAGAGCCTGTCCTTGAGCCCCCATCTCCCCGTATCTCCGTGAAAGGCGCGCCCGTGGACACCCCCCTGGCCATCCCCGCCCTCGCCGACGCGACCGAGCTCTCCTGCGACGTCCTCGTCATCGGCGGCGGCACCGCCGGCACCATGGCGGCACTGACCGCCGCCGAACGCGGCGCGGACGTCCTGCTCCTGGAGAAGGCGCACGTGCGGCACTCCGGCGCACTCGCGATGGGCATGGACGGCGTCAACAACGCGGTCATCCCGGGCCGGGCCGAGCCGGACGACTACGTCGCGGAGATCACCCGCGCCAACGACGGCATCGTCGACCAGTCCACGGTCCGCCAGACCGCCACCCGCGGGTTCGCCATGGTGCAGCGCCTGGAGTCGTACGGGGTGAAGTTCGAGAAGGACGAGCACGGCGAGTACGCGGTCCGGCAGGTGCACCGCTCCGGCTCGTACGTGCTGCCGATGCCGGAGGGCAAGGACGTCAAGAAGGTCCTCTACCGGCAGCTGCGGCGCCGCGAGATGCGGGAGCGGATCCGCATCGAGAACCGGGTGATGCCGGTGCGCGTGCTCACGGTGGAGGGGCGTGCGGTGGGCGCGGCGGGCTTCAACACCCGCACCGGCGAGTTCGTCACCGTACGGGCTGGGGCGGTCGTCCTCGCCACCGGGGCGTGCGGACGGCTAGGGCTGCCCGCGTCCGGTTACCTCTACGGGACGTACGAGAACCCGACGAACGCGGGCGACGGGTACGCGATGGCGTACCACGCGGGGGCCGCGCTCACCGGCATCGAGTGCTTCCAGGTCAACCCGCTGATCAAGGACTACAACGGCCCCGCGTGCGCGTACGTCGCCAACCCCTTCGGCGGCTACCAGGTGAACCGGCACGGCGAACGCTTCGTGGAGTCGGACTACTGGTCGGGGCAGATGATGGCCGAGTTCGCGGCCGAACTCGCCTCCGACCGGGCGCCGGTGTACCTGAAGCTCAGCCATCTGCCGGAGGAGACGATCAGCACCGTCGAGTCGATCCTGCACACGACGGAACGGCCCACGCGCGCCACGTTCCACGAGGGGCGCGGCCACGACTACCGCACGCACGACGTGGAGATGCACATCTCGGAGATCGGACTGTGCGGCGGGCACTCGGCGTCCGGGGTGCGGGTCGACGCGCACGCCCGCACCACCGTGCCCCGCCTGTACGCGGCGGGCGATCTGGCCTGCGTCCCGCACAACTACATGATCGGCGCGTTCGTCTTCGGCGACCTCGCCGGGGAGGACGCCTCGCAGTACCGGGTGTACGAGGGCGAGTTGCCCGGCGACCAGCTGTCCGCCGCGCACGAGCTCGTGTACCGGCCGCTGCGCCACCCCGACGGGCCGCCGCAACCGCAGGTCGAGTACAAGCTGCGCCGGTTCGTGAACGACTACGTGGCGCCGCCGAAGACCGGGGCGAAGCTCTCCCTGGCCGTCGAGGCGTTCGACCGCATGGCGGGCGAGATCGCGGGGATGGGGGCGCGCACCGCCCATGAGCTGATGCGGTGCGCGGAGGTGTCGTTCATCCGTGACTGCGCGGAGATGGCCGCGCGCTCCTCGCTGGCGAGGACGGAGTCCCGCTGGGGCCTGTACCACGAGCGGCTCGACCATCCGGAGCGGGACGATGCGGGCTGGCTGCACCATCTCGACGTGTACAAGTCCCCCACCGGGGCGATGGAGTTCAGGGCGCGTGCGGTGGAGCCGTACGTGGTGCCGGTGCCGGAGTTCGATCCGGTGGCGGGGGCGGAGCGGGTGCTGGGAGAGGTGGCGCTGGTACCGGTGGCGACGGCGGGCCCACGGAACGCGGCGCCCGCGGCACGCCCGGAGACGCCCACCGACCGGCCCGCTCCCCTCCCCTCTCCCACCGCAACCCGGGCCGCGAGCCCCACTCTCCTCGGCCTCCTCGCCCTCGCCGAGGAGGCCGCCGACCTGGAAGCCCTCTCCCCCTACCTCACGGACTCCGAACCGGCGGTGCGGGCGGCGGCCGTCGCCGTCCTCGCGGAGACGGTTCCCGCGGGGACGGGCCCGGCCCTCGCCGCGGCGCTCCGCGACCCCGACGGTCAGGTCCGGGAGGCGTCAGCGGGCGCGTTGCGCGAACTCATCGAAGTCCTGCCCGCCGTACCGGAGTTGGAGTCCGGTCTGCGCGCCGCGCTCGACGTCACGGACCCGACGGTGCGGGGTGCCGCGCTGGACGTCCTGCGGGGGCTGCGGCTCGGGGACGCGCCGCTGTACGCCGCCGCGCTGGCGGACACCGACATCGACGTCCGCATTCACGCCGTGCGGGCGCTGGTGTCGGTGGACGCGACGGCCGACCTCGCGGGCGCCGCGGACGACCCGGCCCGCGAGGTGCGGGTCGCGGTGGCCCGAGGCCTCGCGGCGGTACGCGATCCGTCGCCGTCCTCGCTCGCGCCGCTCCTCGACGACCCCGACGCGCTGGTCAGGGCGGCCTCGCTGACGGCGCTCGCGGTCACGGGCTGCCCGCTCCCGTACGCCGAGCGGGCCTCGACCGCGCTGGGCGACCCCGCCTGGCAGGTCAGGGCGGGCGCGGCGACCGCCCTGCGCGCGGCCCCGCCGGAACCCGCGATCCCCGCCCTGGTCAAGGCGGCGGCCGACCCGGAGGCGGACGTCCGCAAGGCCGCGGTCCTCTCCCTACTCGCCCTCCCCACGACCCCCGAGTCCCGGGCCGCCCTCACCGCGGCGACCACGGACCCGGATGCGGACATCCGCGCCTACGCGTCCCGCTCGGCCTCCTGACCGAGCCCGGTGGGCCGGGTGAGGCACCGTGGCCCCAGCACGCGCGCCACCTCGCCCGGCACCGGCCCGAGGCCCAGCAGGGCACCCACCGTGGCCGTCGTCAGCGCGTGCCACGCCGGGGCGTGGCGCAGCATCGCGTGGTCGCCGCCGTCCATCGTCACCAGGGCCGCTGCCGCGCCCGCGGCCGACGCCCGTGCCGCGTAGTCCGCGGACTCCGCCGGATCGGTCGTACCGTCGCGGTCGCCGTGCAGGAGCACCACTCCGCGGTCCCGCAGGTGGGTGACCGGGTCACCGGGCGGGCACCAGGGTGCGAGGCCCACGACGGCCAGGACCGACGCGTGGCCCGCGGCGTGCAGGGCCGCGCGGGCACCCATGGAGTGGCCGACCAGGACCACGGGCGCGTCCCCGATGCGGGGTGCCAGGTCGGCGAGTGCGCGGCTCGCGTCACGGGCGGCGTCCTCCCGGTCGCCGTTCCAGCCCCGGCAGCGGTAGCGGACCTGCCCCACCGCGACGCCGCGCGCCCCGAAGGCCTTCCTGAGGGCGCGGGCGAAGGGCCGCATGCGCAGGCCCGGCAGGTTCAGCGCAGGGGGCGTCGACGTGCCGTGCTCCCGGCCACCGTGCAGGAGGAGGACGGCCGCCCGCGGGGGCAAGGAGGTGGCAGGGAAGATCAGGGGGGAGCGGGGCGGGGCGGCGGACGGGGACACGGGACTCCTTCGGCGTCGCGGCGCCTCGTACAACGTCGGGAGACCGGTACGAGTTCCGAGCAGCCGGACGCGGTCACGCGGCGGCGACACTCTGCAGGCCGCGTACAGATTCCGTGGAGATTACGCCACCGAAACTTACTCCAGCGTAAGTAAGTTGTCCGGCCCTTCCCCTTGTGGCCGTATTTTGACCGGCTGACCTGTGCCGATGTTCCGTGCCCGCCACCCATGGACCCCCTCCCGCACGCGGACGCCGTGGGGTACCGTCACGGCGCTGTGCGGAGCGCCACAAGGAGCATCATTGCGCGAGTTCACGAATCCTCCGATGGCGTCGGTGCCGCTGGTGGGCGGCCTTGCCGACGCCGTGTTCGACCATGCCCTCGAGGACCCGCTCCGCATCGCGTTCGGCCGCAAGACGGACGGGCGGTGGCGCGACGTCACCTCGGGCGAGTTCCGTGACGAGGTGCTGGCCCTCGCCAAGGGCCTGATCGCGCAGGGCGTCCGCTTCGGCGACCGCGTCGCGATCATGTCCCGCACCCGCTACGAGTGGACGCTCTTCGACTTCGCCCTGTGGGCCATCGGCGCCCAGGTCGTACCGATCTATCCGACCTCCTCCGCCGAGCAGGTCCTGTGGATGCTGCACGACGCGCAGGTGTCGGCCGCGATGGTCGAGCACGAGGACCACGCGATGACGATCGGCTCCGTCGTCGACCGGCTGCCGCAGCTGCGCAGGCTCTGGCAGCTGGACGCCGACGCCGTGGGCGAGCTGACCGAGGCGGGGCGCGACATCGACGACGACGTGGTGCACCGCCACCGCCGCGCGGTGACCCCCGACTCCATCGCCACGATCATCTACACGTCGGGCACCACAGGACGCCCCAAGGGCTGCCTGATCTCCCACGCCAACTTCATGTTCGAGTCGGACGTGATGGTCGGACGCTGGGAGCCGGTGTTCCACTCCAAGCGGGGCGACGAGGCGACGACCCTGCTCTTCCTGCCGCTCGCGCACGTCTTCGGCCGCATGGTGCAGATCGCCGCCGTGCGCGGCCGGGTCAAGATGGGCCACCAGCCGAACCTGAACGCGGCCGCGCTCCTGCCCGACCTCGCGGCGTTCCGGCCCACGTTCATCCTGGCCGTGCCGTACATCTTCGAGAAGGTCTTCAACGCGGCGCGGCGCAAGGCGGAGCGGGACGGCAAGGCGGGCGCCTTCGACAAGGCCGTGGAGTGCGCGGTGCGGTACGCCGACGCCATGGAGGCCAGGGCCTTCGGCACGGGCCCCGGACCCTCGGCCGGGCTGCGCATGCAGCACCAGCTCTTCGACAAGCTCGTCTTCTCGAAGGTGCGGGAGGCGATGGGCGGCCGGGTGCGGCACGCGATGTCGGGCGGCTCGGGCATGGACCGGCGGCTCGGCCTGTTCTTCGCGGGCGCCGGCGTGACGATCTACGAGGGGTACGGACTCACCGAGTCGACGGCGGCGGCGACCGCCAACCCGCCCGAGCGCACCCGCTACGGCACGGTCGGCCAGGCCATCCCCGGCACCACCGTGCACATCGCGGAGGACGGCGAGATCTGGCTGAACGGCGGCAACGTCTTCCAGGGCTACCTGAACAACCCGAAGGCCACCGACGCGACCCTGCACGACGGGTGGCTCGCCACGGGCGACATCGGCGCCCTCGACGAGGACGGCTACCTGACCATCACCGGGCGCAAGAAGGAGATCCTGGTGACGTCGGGCGGCAAGAGCGTGTCGCCCGCCCAGCTGGAGGAGCGGGTCCGCGACCATCCGCTGGTCGCCCAGTGCATCCTCGTCGGCAACGACCGCCCGTACATCGCCGCGCTCGTCACCCTGGACGCGGAGGCCGTGGAGCACTGGCTGACCATGCGCCGCAAGCCGATGCTGCCGCCCGGCGAGCTGGTGCGCGACCCGGACCTGGAGACCGAGGTGCGGCGGGCCGTGGTCGCCGCCAACACGCTCGTCTCGCAGGCCGAATCGATCCGTACGTTCCGCATACTGGCCCACCAGTTCACCGAGGAACACGGCCTCCTGACGCCGTCCCTGAAGCTGAAGCGGAAGGCGATCGAGACGGTGTACTCGGCGGAGGTCGAGGCGCTGTACAGCAGCTAGCCGGGACGGGGCCGGACCGTCCGACGTTTCTGACGGGCCATCAAATATCATCGCGCCGCTTATTGACGGTTCATCAGGTCCCCCACAGAATCAGCCCCACTTCGACTTCGGGTTCGACTTCAGGGGGGCTCGACCGTGTCGCGACCGATCCGCACCATCACCGCAGCCGCCGCGGCCCTGCTGCTCGCCACCGCCTGCAACTCCGCCTCCACCGGCGGCGAAGCGGGCGGCGGCGACAAGGGCGGCGGCTCCGTGCGCGGCGTGACCGACGACTCCGTCAAGGTCGGCGGCATCGTCTCCATGACGACCGCGAGCGGATACAGCAAGAAGGACACCGACCTGGGCGCGAAGGCCCGCTTCGACCGCGCGAACGCGGAGGGCGGCGTGCACGGCCGGAAGATCGACTACCTGGGTGCGGAGGACGACGGGCAGGACCCGGGGAAGAACCTCGCGGCGGCGCGTCAACTGGTCCAGCGGGAGAAGGTGTTCGCGATCTCCCCGATGAGCTCGGTCACCTTCTCCGGCGCGGACTTCCTGCAGAAGCAGAAGGTTCCCACGTTCGGCTGGGGCACCATCCCGCCCTTCTGCGGCCCGACCTACATGTACGGCTTCGGCGGCTGCATGGTGCCGATGCCCGGCGGCACCATCACGCAGAGCTGGCCCGAGGGGCTCAAGAAGGTGATGGGCGGCGCGAAGGGCAAGTCGGTCGCGATCCTCGCCAACGACAACGACGCGGGCACGTTCGCCATCCGCACCTACAAGCAGTCCTTCGCCGCGGCCGGTTACGAGGTGACGTACGCCAAGTCGACCGTCCCCGCCACCTCCGTGCCGAGCGACTGGTCGGCGTACACCAAGGAGATCCTGCGCTCCGACGGCGGCAGGGCGCCGGACGCCGTCGTCTCCGTCATGCAGACCCCGTACAACATCGGTCTGTTCACGGCGGTCAAGCGCGCGGGCTTCAAGGGCGTCATCACCGACCCCACCGACTACGACCCCGGCCTGCTCGCCAAGAGCGCCACGAAGAAGGCGCTGGACGGCGTGCACGTGCTCCTCTCCTTCCAGCCGTTCGAGCAGGACACCGCGGACATGCGGCAGTTCAAGAAGGACGTCAGGGAGGCGGCGGGCAGGGACGTCCCCCTCAATATGCACATGATGACCGGCTACATGTCGGCCGACCTCTTCCTCGCCGTCGCCGAGAAGGCGGGCAAGGACCTCACCCTCGACTCCTTCCAGAACGCGGCGGACGGCTACTCAGACACCGGCACCCTGGTCGGCGACCGCAAGCTGCGCGAAGGGCAGAAGGAGTCGTTCGGCTGCGGCGCGCTCGTCCAGCTGCGGGACGGCAAGTACACGGTGTCGTCGCCCTTCAAGTGCTACGAACCGATTCCCTTCAAGTAAGGGCGGGCCGCCATGTCGGACCTCCTCGGATTCGTGCTGAGCGGCCTCGTCTCGGGCGCCCTGTACGCGCTGCTCGCCACGGGCCTCGTCCTGTCGTACTCCGCCTCGGGCCTCTTCAACTTCGCCCACGGCGCGACCGCCTACCTCTGCGCCCTCGCCTTCCACGAACTGCACTCCGGCTTCGGCTGGCCCGCCGTACCGACGGCGCTGCTCCTGGTCCTGGTGGCGGCACCCGCCCTCGGCTGGGGCCTCGACCGGCTGATGTTCCGCAAGCTGGCGCGGGTCGGCGAGACCGCGCAGATCGTCGCGACGATCGGCCTGCTCGTCGCGCTGCCCGCGCTCGGCCTGTGGATCGTGGAGCTCCTCGACGACGCGGGGGCGCCGGTGAAACCCGCGGAGAACCAGTTCGGACTGCCGGGCGTCGGGCCGAGCCCGGCCCGCAGCTGGCAGCTGACGGACGGCGTCGGCATCGACTCCGACCAGCTCATCACCTGGGTGACGACGGCCGTCGTGGCCGTCGGCCTGTGGATCCTGATGCGCCACACGCCGCTCGGCCTCAGGCTGCGCGCCGCCGTCGACAACCGGTCCCTCGTGGAGCTGCGCGGCATGAGCGCGGACCGCCTCTCGTCGGTGGCGTGGATGCTGTCGTCCGGTCTCGCGGGCCTCGCGGGCGTCCTCGCCACGCCGCTCCTCGGGCTCTCCTCGCACGACTTCACCCTGTTCCTCTTCGTCTCCTCGACGGCCGCCGTGCTCGGCCGCTTCCTGTCGATCCCCCTCGCCTTCGCGGGCGGCCTCGGACTCGGCGTGCTCCAGAACCTCGTCGCGGGGTACGCCGACTTCGCCGAGAGGATCACCGGTTTCCGTACGGCCGTGCCGTTCCTGATCCTGTTCGCCGGGCTGCTCCTGCTCACGCGGCGGCAGCGGACCGCGGGCACGGCGGTGGTGGACGCGCCGCCCGTGGACTACCTCGCGGGACGCTCATGGCTGCGCCGCTGGGGCCCGTGGACAGCAGGAGCACTCCTCCTCGCCCTCTCCTTCTACACGGTCACCACTCCCTTCTGGAGCGGCCTCCTCGCACAGGGGCTCGCGATCTCGCTGGTCTTCGTCTCCTTCACCGTGGTGACGGGGCTCGGCGCGATGGTGTCGCTCGCGCAGGCCACGTTCGTGACGGGCGCGGCGCTGGTGGCGGGGCTCCTGATGAGCCACGGGTGGCCGTTCGCCGGGGCGGCGCTCGTGGGCACGTGCGCGGCGGCGGCACTCGGCGCGCTCGTGGCGCTGCCCGCGCTGCGGCTCGGCGGCCGCTCCCTGGCCCTCGCCACGCTGGCGCTCGCCTTCCTCGCCGACCAGGTCCTCTTCCAGATGGGCTGGTTGCGCAACGGCGACACGGGCTGGGAGATCCCCCGCCCGGTCTTCGGCCCCGTCGACCTCTCGGACGACCGCGCGATGGGCGTGGCGATGGTCGTCCTCGCCACAGCGGCCGTGGCCTCGCTCGCCGCACTGCGGAACTCCCCCTCGGGCCGGGCCATGCTGGCGGTACGGTCCGCTCCCGCGGCGGCCATGGCGTCCGGCGTCTCGGTCGTCCGCACGAAACTCCTGCTCTTCACGCTCTCGGCGGGGCTGGCGGGGTTCGGCGGCGTGATGTACGCGTCCTACAACACCCGCGTCACCGCGACCGACTTCACCGCGATGACGGGCCTGATCTGGCTCGCGGTCGCGGTCGCGGCCGGGGTCCGCAGACCACAGTTCGCGGTGGTGGCGGGCCTGGTCTTCGCGATCGTCCCGCACCTGGCGACGGAGTACGTCACCGAGTCCGCGCACCTCCCGGTAATCCTCTTCGGCCTGGCGGGCCTGGCCCTGGCGAACGATCCGGACGGGTATTGCGCGGCGGTTCCGGTACGGATGCATCGGCGGAGGAAGGGGAGGGTGCGGCCGGAGGCGGTGCCGGGGGCGGTGGTTTCGGCGCGTGGGGGCGGCATCCTCCAACGTGCCAGCGGTGGCCCGCAGTCGGTGTCGGCACCGGCGCCGCGACCCGTCGACGCCGCGCCACCCGTCCTCGCCCTCCACGGACTCCGCGCCGGCTACGACGGCGCCCCCGTGCTCCACGGCGTGGACCTCGCCGTGCACGCCGGGGAGATCGTCGCCCTGCTCGGACCCAACGGCGCCGGGAAGTCGACCGTCTGCCGCACGGCGGCGGGCCTCCTCGCCCCCACGCAGGGGCACGTGTACGTCGCCGGGCACGACGCCACCCGCGAAGGTGCCGCCCGCCGCTCCCGTGGCGGTGTCGTCCTCGCCCCCGAGGGGCGCGGGATCTTCCCCTCGCTCACCATCGACGAGAACCTCGCCCTGTACTTGCGGGGGCGGGACGAACGCGACGCGGTGTACGAGCGGTTCGCGGGACTCGCGGCGCGGCGCAAGGTCGCGGCGGGCTCCCTCTCCGGCGGCGAGCAGCAACTGCTCGCGCTCGCACCGCTGTTGCAGCGCCCGCCGAAGGTCCTGATCGCGGACGAGCCGTCGCTCGGCCTCGCACCGCGCGTCGTCGACGACGTGTTCCGTCTTCTTGCCGAGCTGCGGGACGCGGGCGCCGGCCTGCTGCTCGTCGAGGAGAAGGCCGCCGAGATCCTCGGGGTCGCGGACACGGTGGCGTACCTGGCGCAGGGCAGCGTCTCCTGGTGCGGCCCGCGCTCCGAGGTGCGGGCCGACCGGCTCACCGAGGCGTACCTGGGCATGGCGGCGAACGACGGACGACGGACGGCGAAGGACGTGACGCGGCCATGAAGGAGCGGCCATGAGGGAGCGGGAACACGTCCTGGTGGCCGAGGACATCGGCGTACGCTTCGGCGGCGTCCGGGCCCTCGACGGGGTGGGGCTCGGCGTGCGGCGGGGCGAGGTCTGCGGGCTCATCGGGCCCAACGGCGCGGGCAAGACGACCCTGTTCGACGTCCTGTCCGGCATCCGCGGACCCGACCGGGGCCGGGTGCTGCTCGACGGGCGGGACGTCACGCGCCGCTCCCCCGTGTGGCGCGCCCGGCACGGGATGCGGCGCACGTTCCAGCGGCAGCAGCTCTTCGGCCAGCTCACCGTCGCCGACAACCTCGTCGTCGCCCAGGAGTGGCGGGGCGGTGGCGGCGGCTTCGCGGCGGACCTGCTGGCCGCGCCGACCCGGCGCGCGCACGAGGCGGGGCGGCGCGCGCGGGCCGCGTCGGTGCTGCGTTCGTGCGGCCTCGACGCGCTGGCCGGGCAGTACGCGGGCGCGCTGCCGGTCGGGCAGGCCCGCATGGTGGAGCTGGCACGCGCCGTCGCGGACCCGCCCGCGGTCCTGCTCCTGGACGAGCCCGCCTCCGGGATGACGGCCGACGAACGACAGCGGCTGTCGGCCGTCGTCCGTCACCTCGCGGACGACGAGGGCTGCGCGGTGCTCCTCGTCGAGCACAACGTCGCCTTCGTGATGGAGCTCTGTGCCCGCGTCGTCGTCCTCGACCTCGGCCGGGTCCTGGCCCACGGGACACCGGCCGAGGTGCGCGCGGATCCGCGGGTGCGGGACGCCTACCTGGGGACCCCGCCGGACGACGCCCGGCCTCCGGTCTGAACCCGGCCGTGGCGCCCGACCGGCCCCGTCCTAGCCGCCGTACTGGGCGACGATCTTGGTGAAGGCGTACGGGGCCTGCCCGATGCCGCTGCAGGAGTCGCCGGCGTTGCCGCCGGAGCCGCAGTCGCGGTCGCGGTTGACGGCCCAGAAGGCGAAGCGCGCGATGTGCCGCTGCTTGGCGTACGCCAGGATCTTTTGGAAGTCGGCGGTGGTCACCGTCTCGCCGGCGACGTCGGTCTTCCCGTTCATGGAGGAGATCCCGGTGTGCTTGTACGCGTCGGCGTCGCTGTAGCCGTACGCACTCTTGACCGCGCTCTTCAGGCCCTCCATGGCACTGACGGAAGCGTCGCCCATGGTGCCGCTGTGTCCGCCGAAGTCGAACGGCATGATCACCCAGGCGTCGTTGGCCAGCCCGGCGGCGGCACCGCGCTTGATGAGGTCCTTGCCGGTGGCGTCGGGGCCGCTCGGTGTGGTGCCCATGGTCACGTACGTGACGATGCCCGGGTTCTTGGCCTTGACGATCTTCAGCGCGTCCACGACGCGCTGGCGCACCGTCGCATTGCCGAACTCGGTGTTCTCGATGTCGATGTCGAAGGCCTTCAGCTTGTAGGCGTCGATGACCTTCTGGTACGCGCCGGCGAGCGCGGCGGCGCTCTGGCACTTCTCCCCCAGCTTGGCGCCGCTCCAGCCGCCGACGGACACGACGATGTCGCCGCCCGCGCCGCGGATGGACTTGATGGCGCTTTCGTCGGAGCCGCCCTTCAGGGGCCGGTTGCCGTCCCAGGCCGGGTTGCAGCCGCCGTCGGACAGGATGAAGGCGAGCGTGAACCACTTGACGCCGGTCGCGGCCATCACGTCGGTGGGCTTCTGCGGGTTGCCCCAGCCGAGGTACTCGTAGGGCGCCGCGTGGATCGTGCCGGAGGCCCGTGCGGCGGGGGTCGAGGCCGTGGGGGCCGGCGCGGCCTGCGCGGCGGGCTCGGCGGCCAGGGTCAGCGCGGCGGCGCCGGTGAGCGCGCCTACGGCGGTGAGGGCGAGGGCGGTTCTGCGACGGGAGCGGGAGGGGTGGGGGGACGAGGCTGCCTGGGGCATCGGGGGAATCCTCTCTGCGTGCCACGTTTCAGGAACAGACCACAGGGACACCAGACAACCGATGCGCTTGTAGCGTTCACATGGATGTCCCGCGTTCAGTGACGTGCAACAGAGTTCCCGCATGACGGAACACCGTCAATGGTCCGGACCGATCCGGTGTCCACACGGCTTCGATATCCGGCCATTCAGGAATGCGGCACGGCCACTGATCGTTGACCATGGGCAGAGACACCCGACTATTTAAGGATCGAGAGCTCGTGAGCAAGGTTCCCCCGATCACCCTCAACAACGGCGTCGAGATGCCCCAGCTGGGCTTCGGCGTCTGGCAGGTTCCGGACGACGAGGCCGAGAAGGCCGTCGCCACGGCGCTGGAGGCCGGGTACCGCAGCATCGACACCGCGGCCATCTACGGCAACGAAGAAGGCACGGGCAAGGCGATCGCCGCTTCCGGCGTCGCCCGTGAGGACCTGTTCGTCACGACGAAGCTCTGGAACAGCGACCAGGGCTACGACGCGACACTGCGCGCCTTCGACACGTCGCTGGAGAAGCTCGGTCTCGACCATGTGGACCTGTACCTGATCCACTGGCCCCTGCCGTCCAAGGATGCGTACGTCGACACGTACAAGGCCTTCGAGAAGATCCACGCCGACGGCCGCGCCAAGTCCATCGGCGTCTCGAACTTCCTCCCCGAGCACCTGGAACGGCTGCTCGGCGAGACGTCGATCATCCCGGCGGTCAACCAGATCGAGCTGCACCCCCAGCTCCAGCAGCGCGCCTCGCGTGAGTACCACGCGGAGCAGGGCATCGCCACGGAGGCGTGGTCGCCGCTCGGCTCCGGCAAGGGCCTCCTCGAGGTCCCCGCGATCATCGCCATCGCCCAGAAGCACGGGCGCACCCCCGCGCAGATCGTGCTGCGCTGGCACATCCAGCTCGGCAACGTCGTGATCCCGAAGTCCGTGACGCCGTCCCGGATCCAGGAGAACATCGACGTCTTCGGCTTCGAGCTCGACCCCGAGGACATGGCGGCGATCTCGGCCCTGAACGAGGACCGCCGCCTCGGCCCGGACCCGGCGACGTTCGACGTCGCCTGACGTTCGAGGTCACCCGGCACGCGCCGAGCCTCCGCCGTCGACCCGTAACGGTCGGCGGCGGAGGCTCGTCGTTTTACGCGCCCTGGCCCGGACCCGGACCCCCCGGCCGCGACCACGTCAGCTTGACCGTCAGATGCCCCTCCGTCGCCGTCTTGGCGATCACTGCCCCCGCCTCCGCGCTGAGCTTGACGCCGAACTCCAGCTCGATCGTGTCGGGGTCGAGCGCCCGGTCGCGGAAGGTCCGCAGCGCGGACATCGCGGCGCCGCGGACGTTGCCGAGGGCCGACTCGAAGCGCCCCTCGACCTCGTGGATCCCGCCGGACTCGCCGCGCCGCGACACCGATCTGAACCCGGGGTCACGGGAGTCCACCTCGACCACGACGGGCCCCTCGTCCGACTCCCACCGCATCAGTTCGTTCACAGACGTCCCCTCGCTCGGCCGGACGGCCGGACCTCGCGGCCCGGCCCCGTCACGAACGTACGTCAACACCCTTCACCGTGGGCGGGGTTGACGGCACATCACCCCCGCCCGCGCCGCCCTTACGCGTCCTTCACCGCCACGTACACCGTCTGCGCCGTCAGCACGAACAGGTCCGGGCGGTGGTGCAGACCCTGCGGGTCGTCCGGGTCCAGGAGGCGGTCGAAGGTCGCGGCGTCGTCCGGGGCGAGGCGCTCGGCCTGCATCTCGCGGCGGCGCGTGAACTCCGTGATCACATGGGCGCGGGCGTCCTCCGACAGCGGCGCGGGCAGGTCGAGCAGGAAGCTGCGGGTGGCCACGTGGCGCAGGCCGGCGGCGGTGAGGAGGGCCGGCCAGTCCTCCGTCGTGCCCTTCGACCCTTCGAGCCCGTCGCGCATCCCGGCGAACCACTCCTCGTCCGCCGCCTCCAGGCGGGACAGCAGGGCGGGGCGACCGAAACCGATGTCGCGGGGCAGGTAGCGGGCGCTCAGGCCACCCTCCAGGAGGGCGACGGCGCCGCCGGGAGCCAGCCGGCCGGCGAGGGCGGAGAGGGCGGCGCCCTGGTCACCGACGTGGTGCAGCGACTTGCACAGCCACAGGAGGTCCGCCTCGGGCACGTCGTCGATGGCGTCGGGGAGGGCCGCGCGCACCGTGTCGAAGCGGTCGGTCAGGCCTTCGCGTGCCGCACGGTCCCGGGCGCGCTCCAGGAGGGCCTCCTCGGGGTCCGCCGCGACGATCCGCGCCTTGGGGAACGACTCGGCCAGCGAGAACGAGACGGCGCCGGGGCCGCTGCCGACGTCGACGACGACGCCGGGCTCCGGGACCCAGCGGCGGAGCCAGTCGGCCACCTCGCCGTACATCGGAGCGGCGACACGGGCGTACCGCTCCAGCATGGTGCCCATGGCGGCCCAGTCCATGTCCCCGTCATGACTGTGCCCATGCCCATGCCCATGTCCGTGACTGTGCCCCTGCCCCTGCCCCTGCCCGTGGTCATGCCCCATCGCTGCCATCGCCCTGTGCCGCCTTCCGGTCCGCCGTCGCGTGTGAACAGGACCAGACTGCTCCCGATTCCCGGTTTCCGGCGAGTCAAGTTGCCGCTACCGCAAAAAACGGCCTCGCTTGCGGTACGCGCGCAGGCCGAACAGCGGATCGGGGCGCGCCACGTCCTGGTCGGGGAGTGTGGCGAGCCGTTCGGAGAACCGTGCGGCCAGCGGGCCGTCGGGCGGGATCTGGGTGAACCAGCCGCGCCGCAGGTCGTCGACCGTGGAGCGGGGCGAGCGGCCCTGGCCGTGGCCGCGGAACCGGGCGCGGCCCGTCGGTGCGAGCCCGTGCTCGGCGGCGTACGCGTCGACGGCGTCCACCCGGTCGACCGCGAGCCGCACCGGGCGCGGCGCGAGGACGGCGTCGATGTCGCTGCGTACGTCGTGCGAGGCGGCCTTGTCCACGGTGGTGACGTAGACACCGCCGGGCCTGAGGACCCGCGCGCACTCGGCAACCACCGACGAGGTCTCCTCGGGGCCGGAGAGCAGATGCAGCAGCCAGACGGTGGTGACCGCGTCGAACGAGGCATCGGGGAAGGGAAGTTGACGGCTGTCACCGAGCACCACGGCACCCGGGACCCGCTCCGAGGCGAGGCGGGCCATGCGGTACGCGGCGTCCACGCCGGTGACCCGGAGCCCGTCGCGCGCGGCGAGACACCGGGTGACGAGGCCCGTGCCGCAGGCGACGTCGAGGAGCGTGGTCGTGTCGGCGGGCAGCAGCCCGAGGACCGCGTCGGCGGCGGCAGCGGCGCGGGGCTCACCGCCGCGTGAGGCGTCGTACCGGTCGGCTTCCTTGCTGTAGTCGAGCATCGACGGTCATTCCACCCCGTGCGCGGGGGCCAACTTCTCGACGCTGTGGGCCAGTTCGAAGTCGAGGGCGGTGAGGGCGCCGCCCGCGCTGTGCGTGTTCACGGCGAGGGAGACGGTGTTGTAGCCGAGGGTCAGCTCGCTGTGGTGGCCGAGCTCCTCCTGCGTCCGCGCGATGTGGACGACCAGGCCGGTCGCGGCGAAGTGCGAGCCGAGCCGGTAGGAGCGGGTGATCCGTTCGCCGTCCGGGGACAGGGACCAGCCGGGCAGCTCGGCGAGACGGTCCTCGATCTCTTTCTGCGACAGCGGTTCGGGAGTCACGGGCCACGCTCCTTATGAAGAGTCGGTCTTCGGCTCACCCTGCCACAAATCGTTTCGATTACCTTCTACGTATGACAACCGCCGTGCCCGCCAAGGGGAGCGCCAGAGGCAAGGCCGCCAAGGCCGACAAGGCCAAGGGGAAGACCGACGCGAACGCCACCGGTGCGGGTCCGCTGCTCCGGGGCTGGCGCGAGCGGCGCAAGGTGAGCCAGTTGGAGCTCGCGCTGCGGGCCGATTCCTCCGCGCGGCACATCAGCTTCGTCGAGACGGGCAGGTCGCGGCCGAGCGAGGAGTTCCTGCTGCGTCTCGCCGACCACCTCGACGTACCGGTGAGGGACCGCAACTCGCTCCTCCTTGCGGCGGGTTACGCGCCGCGCTTCCGCGAGACGCCGCTGGACGACCCCACGATGGGCACGCTGCGCGAGGGCCTCGAACAGCTCCTCGCGGGGTACGAGCCGTATCCGGCGCTGGTCGTGGACGCGAAGTACGACGTGATCGCGGCGAACCGAGGCATCACCATGATCCTTTCGGGCCTCCCCGATCACCTCTTCGAGGGGCCCCTGAACGCGATGCGCGTCACCCTCCACCCGGAGGGCCTCGCCTCCCGCATCCGCAACCTGCGGGAGTGGCGGGGGCACCTGCTGCACCAGATGGAACGGCAGATCGCGCTGCAGCGTTCGGACGCGCTGCGGGAGGTGTACGACGAGGTGGCGGCGTACCCGGTGACGAACCCCGGGGAGGACGCCTTCGACCCCGGCACGGAGGTCCCCTATTTCGCCCTGCCCCTGCGGATCGAACACGACGGTCACGTGCTGTCCTTCATCTCGTCGATCTCGACGTTCAACACCCCGATGGACGTGACGGTCGCCGAGCTGGCCATCGAGACACTGCTCCCGGCCGACCCGGCGACGTCCAAGTACCTCCAGCAGCAGATGTCCTAGCGGCCCGCCCTCACCGCCCGCAGCGCCGCGTACTGCACCGCCGCGAAGCCGCCCACCGTCGCGGCCTGGAGCGCGATCCACACCGCTCCGGCCGTGCTCGGCGAGAGCCAGGCGACGAGCGCGACGACACTGAGCGCCGCCCAGACGGCGTTCCCTTCGACGACGGCCTGCACGCCGACCAGCGGCGGGCTCTTGCGCACGGCGAGAACCCCGACCCCGAGCCCGTACAGCAAGAGCCCGACCCCGAGCCCGAACAGCAGCCCGGAGTCCACCCCGAGAAAGTCCCCGAGGGGCCCCGAGGCGGCGGCGTACGCGACGCCGTTGCCCGCGGTCACGACGGCGTCAAGACCGAGAAAGCGACGCAGCATGGTCTTGGAGTCGGTGGTACGGGCCAGAGCGGCGAGCGGGTAAGCGGACGTAGCCATGACGATCTGCCTCCAAGCGGCGTCGACGAGATGAGCGCCACCGATCCCGGCACGCCCCCGGACCCGGCCCGGAGTGCGCCGGACCGGATCCATTGCCACCACTCTGCCGACCCCGCGAGGACCGGTCGATTACGTCCCGGGTAATGCCGCGCACCCGTACGGCCGAAGCCGAAAGGTGCCCCCGTCTCCTCGCGCCTAGGTTCGGCAGGAGGCAGACCTAGGGAGCTTCACGGTGACAGAGACGACCGAGCCCGGCGCCGCCCTGTTGCGGGCGGGGAAGTTCTTTCGGCGCGGTGCCGCCGCGCCCGACCTGCACAGCGTCCGGCTGACCGGGGGGCGGGACGCCGACGCGTTCTACCGGGACCGCTGGAGCCACGACAAGGTCGTGCACTCCACGCACGGCGTGAACTGCACGGGGTCGTGCCGCTGGAAGGTGTACGTCAAGGACGGCATCATCACGTGGGAGACGCAGGCGACGGACTATCCGAGCGTCGGCCCCGACCGGCCCGAGTACGAGCCGCGCGGGTGCCCCCGGGGCGCCGCGTTCTCCTGGTACACGTACTCCCCCACCCGGGTCCGGTACCCCTATCTGCGCGGCGTCCTTCTGGAGATGTACCGGGAGGCCAAGGCGCGGCTGAGGGACCCCGTACTTGCCTGGGCCGAGATCCAGGGGGATCCGGAGCGCCGCAGGACGTACCAGCAGGCGCGCGGCAAGGGCGGGCTCGTGCGGGCCACCTGGGACGAGGCCGTGGAGATCATCGCGGCCGCGCACGTCCATACGATCAAGACCGTCGGGCCCGACCGCGTCGCGGGGTTCTCCCCCATTCCCGCCATGTCCATGGTGTCGCACGCCGCGGGCGCCCGCTTCATGAGCCTCATCGGCGCGCCGATGCTCTCCTTCTACGACTGGTACGCGGATCTGCCCGTCGCCTCTCCGCAGGTGTTCGGCGACCAGACCGACGTACCGGAGTCGGGTGACTGGTGGGACGCCGCGTATCTGATGATGTGGGGCTCCAATGTGCCGGTGACCAGGACGCCCGACGCGCACTGGATGGCGGAGGCGCGTTATCGCGGGCAGAAGGTCGTGGTCGTGGCGCCCGACTACGCCGACAACGCCAAGTTCGCCGACGAGTGGCTGCACCCCCACCCCGGCACGGACGGGGCGCTGGCCCTCGCGATGGGGCACGTGATCCTCAAGGAGTTCTTCGTCGACCGGCGGACGGAGTTCTTCGACGACTACGTGCGCAAGTTCACCGACCTGCCCTTCCTCGTGACGCTCACCGAGCGGGACGGCGCCTACGTGCCCGCCAAGTTCCTGCGCGCCTCCGACCTCGGCGAGGGCGGCGAGGGAGGCGACTGGAAGACGGCGGTGCTGGACGAGAACACCGGGCGGCCCGCCGTCCCGAACGGTTCCCTGGGCTTCCGCTGGACCGACTCCGGCAAGGGCAAGTGGAATCTGGAGCTCGGTGACATCCAGCCGGCCCTGACACTGCACGGCTCCGGTGTCGCCGCGGGCGTCGAGGTGTTGCTGCCCCGCTTCGACACCGAGGGCGGCACGCACGGCCAGGGGCGCGGCGAGGTCATGCGGCGCGGGGTGCCGGCGACCCGGCTCGGCGGGCAGGACGGGCCGCTGGTGACGACGGTCTTCGATCTGCTGCTCGCACAGTACGGCGTGGGGCGCGAGGGGCTGCCGGGCGTGTGGCCCACCTCGTACGACGACGCGGAGGCGCCCGGCACGCCCGCCTGGCAGGAGGTCCACACCTCCGTGCCCGCCGCCAAGTGCGTGAAGATCGCCCGGGAGTTCGCCGCGACGGCCGAGAAGTCGCGGGGCCGCTGCATGATCCTGATGGGCGCGGGGACCAACCACTGGTTCCACTCGGAGACGATCTACCGGTCCTTCCTCGCGCTGCTTCAGCTCACCGGCTGCCAGGGGCGCAACGGAGGCGGCTGGGCGCATTACGTGGGCCAGGAGAAGTGCCGCCCGGCCACCGGCTGGGCGACGCTCGCGAGCGCCAACGACTGGAGCAGACCGCCGCGGCAGATGATCGGGGCCGCCTACTGGTTCCTCAACACCGACCAGTGGCGCTACGACAAGTTCGCGGCGGACGTGCTCGCCTCGCCGTTGGGGGAAGGGCGGTTCGCCGGGATGACCGGCGCCGACTGTCTGGCCCTGTCGGCCCGTACGGGGTGGATGCCCTCCTATCCGACGTTCGACCGCAGCTCCCTCGATCTGGGGGCGGTGCCGGGAGACCCCGTCGCCAACGTCGTCGACGAACTCAAGGCGGGCTCCCTCAAGTTCGCCTGCGAGGATCCCGACGCGCCGGAGAACTGGCCGCGCGTGCTCACCCTGTGGCGCGCCAACCTGCTCGGCTCGTCCGCGAAGGGCGCCGAGTACTTCACGAAGCACCTGCTCGGCACGCACTCGTCGCTGCGGGCGGAGGAGGCGGCGCCGGACGAGCGGCCCTCCACCGTCACCTGGCGCGACGAGGCACCCGAGGGCAAGCTCGACCTGCTCGTCTCCCTCGACTTCCGCCAGACGTCGTCGACGCTCCTGTCCGACGTGGTGCTGCCCGCCGCCACCTGGTACGAGAAGCACGACCTGTCGACCACGGACATGCACCCCTACGTGCACTCCTTCACCCCGGCCGTCGACCCGCCCTGGCAGGCCCGCACCGACTTCGACACCTTCCGCGCCATCGCGGACCGGCTCAGCGAGCTGGCCGTGGACCACCTGGGCGTGCGCAAGGACGTCGTCGCCACCGCGCTCCAGCACGACACGCCGGGCGAGATCGCGCAGCCCGGCGGCATCGTCCTGGACTGGCGCAAGGGCGAGTGCGAGCCGGTGCCGGGCAGGACGATGCCGAACCTCGCGGTCGTGGAGCGCGACTACACCGCGATCGGTGCGAAGTTCGCCGCGCTCGGCCCGCTCGTGGAGCAGCTCGGCCTGCCCGCGAAGGGCATCGCGCTCCATCCCGACCAGGAGGTCGACGAACTGCGCGAGCGCAACGGCGTGGTGCGCGGCGGCCCCGCGGACGGGCGGCCCGCCCTGGACACGGCGGTGAAGGCGGCCAACACCATCCTCGCGCTGTCCGGCACGACCAACGGCCGCCTCGCCACCCAGGGCTTCCACACCCTGGAGGCGCGCACCGGGCAGGAGATGGCGCACCTGGCCTCCGAGCACGAGGGCAAGCGCATCACGTACGCCGACACGCAGGCCGCCCCCGTCCCGGTGATCACCTCGCCGGAGTGGAGCGGCAGTGAGTCCGGCGGCCGCAGGTACACGGCGTTCACGCTCAACACCGAGCACCTCAAGCCGTGGCACACGCTCACCGGGCGTCAGCACTTCTTCATCGACCACGACTGGATGCACGAGCTGGGCGAGGCGATGCCCGTCTACCGGCCGCCGCTCGACATGAACCGGCTGTTCGGGGAGCCACGGCTCGGCCCGGACGGGGAACGAGAGGTGACGGTCCGTTACCTCACCCCGCACAACAAGTGGTCGATCCACTCCGAGTACCAGGACAACCTGTTCATGCTGTCCCTCTCGCGCGGCGGGCAGTGCATCTGGATGGCTCCGCAGGACGCGGACGCGATCGGCGTGAAGGACAACGACTGGATCGAGGCGGTCAACCGGAACGGCGTGGTGGTGGCGCGGGCGATCGTGTCGCACCGCATGCCGGCCGGCACGGTCTTCATGCACCACGCGCAGGAACGCACCGTGAACGTCCCCAAGACGGAGACGACCGGCAGGCGCGGCGGCATCCACAACTCGCTGACCCGACTGATCCTCAAGCCGTCCCATCTCATCGGCGGCTACGCCCAGTTGTCATGGGCGTTCAACTATCTGGGCCCGACGGGCAACCAGCGCGACGAGGTGACGGTCATCCGTCGCCGCTCGCAGAAGGTGGAGTACTGAGATGCCCCGTGCCGAAGGCACCATCGGACGCTGTATGGCCCAGATCGCGATGGTGATGAACCTCGACAAGTGCATCGGGTGTCACACCTGTTCGGTCACCTGCAAGCAGGCGTGGACCAACCGCGACGGCATGGAGTACGTCTGGTTCAACAACGTCGAGACCCGCCCCGGCCAGGGCTATCCGCGCCGCTACGAGGACCAGGAGAAGTGGCGCGGCGGCTGGGAGCTGAACAAGCGCGGCGCCCTGAAGCTGAAGAACGGCGGCCGCGTCAAGTCGCTCCTGGAGATCTTCTCCAACCCCAAGCTGCCGGAGATCAAGGACTACTACGAGCCCTGGACGTACGAGTACCGGAACCTCACCGACGCCCCGCTCGGCGACGACTACCCGGTGGCCGAGCCGCGCTCGCTGATCAGCGGCAAGCCCATGAAGATCGAGTGGTCGTCGAACTGGGACGACAACCTCGGCGGCGCCACCGAGCACGGCGACCTCGACCCGATGGTGGAGAAGACGCGCCAACAGGTCACGGACAAGATCAAGTTCGCTTTCGAGCAGACGTTCATGTTCTATCTGCCGCGGATCTGCGAGCACTGCCTCAACCCTGCGTGCGTGGCGTCCTGCCCGTCCGGCGCGATGTACAAGCGGTCGGAGGACGGCATCGTCCTCGTGGACCAGGACCACTGCCGCGGCTGGCGCAAGTGCGTGACGGGCTGCCCGTACAAGAAGGTCTACTTCAACCACCGCACCGGCAAGGCCGAGAAGTGCACGATGTGCTACCCGCGCATCGAGGTGGGCCTGCCGACGGTCTGCTCCGAGACGTGCGTGGGACGCCTTCGCTACCTCGGCGTCATCCTGTACGACGCCGACAAGGTGACTGCCGCGGCGTCCGAGCCCGACGAACACAAGCTGTACGAAGCCCAGTTGGACGTGTTCCTCGACCCCGAGGACCCCGAGGTGCGGCGCGCGGCCGAGCGGGACGGAATCTCGTACGACTGGATCGAGGCGGCCCGCCGCTCCCCCGTGCACGCGCTGATCAGCAAGTACAAGGTGGCGCTCCCGCTGCACCCGGAGTACCGCACCATGCCGATGGTCTGGTACATCCCGCCGCTCTCCCCCGTGGTGGACGCGCTGACGGAGACCGGCCACGACGGCGAGGACCTCGGCAACCTGTTCGGCGCCATCGACACGCTGCGCATCCCGCTCGAGTACCTCGCGGAGATCTTCACCGCGGGGGACGTCGGTCCCGTACGGGCCTCGCTGGAGAAGCTGGCGGCGATGCGGGCCCACATGCGCTCCATCAACCTCGGCGACACGCCGGACGGTTCGACCGCCGAGGCGGTCGGCATGTCGGGTCGGGAGATCGAGGAGATGTACCGGCTGCTCGCCATCGCGAAGTACGAGGACCGGTACGTCATCCCGACCGCCGCCGTCGCCGACGCCCAGCGCCTGGAGGAGTCCGCGCTCCCCGACTCGTGCAGCCTCGACTACGAGGGCGGCCCCGGCATGGGCGACGACGGACCCTTCGGCCAGGACTCCGGCCGCCGACAGCTGCCGCTGGTCACCATCGAGAACTTCCACGCGCTGCGCGACCGGCAGACCGCCGACGAACAGCCCAGCGCGGTCGACAAGGCACACGCGGCCAAGGAGGACGACAAGTGACGCGGCACGCGGTCCTGTACCAGGCGGCGGCGCTCTGCCTGGCCTACCCGGACGACGAGTTCCACGAGCGGCTGCCCCTGCTGCGAGCGGCCGCCCCCACCGGCCTCGACGGCTTCCTCACCCACGCCGAGACGACAGACGCGCGCGAACTCGCCGCGCACTACGTCCGCGTCTTCGACTTCAAGAACCGCCACAGCCTGTACCTGAGCTGGTGGCGCGACGGCGACACACGGCGGCGCGGCATGGCCCTGGTCCGGTTCAAGGAGATCTACCGGGAGCACGGCATGGAGTTCACCGGCGAGGAACTGCCGGACTTCCTGCCCGCCGTCCTGGAGTTCTCCGCGCACGCGGGCCCCGCCCTCCTCCAGGAACACCGCAGCGGCCTCGAACTGCTGCGGATCGCACTCACCGACTTCGGCACGCCCTACGCGGCGGTCCTCGACGCGGTGTGCGCGACCCTGCCGGGACCCTCGCCGAAGGACCGCGCCGAGGCGCAGGCCCTGGCCCGCTCCGGGCCGCCGCGTGAGGACGTCGGACTCCAGCCCTTCGCACTCATCGGGGAGCGCCCCTCATGAAGACACTGCTGTGGGGCGTGCTCCCCTACGTCGCGTTCGTCCTGCTCGTCGCGGGCATCGTCTGGCGCTACCGCTACGACAAGTTCGGCTGGACGACCCGCTCCTCGCAGGTCTACGAGTCGAAGCTGCTCAACATCGCGTCGCCGATGTTCCACTACGGCATCCTGTTCGTGCTCGTCGGCCATCTCGTCGGCCTCTTCCTGCCGGAGTCGTGGACCGACAAGGTCGGCCTGACCGAGCACACGTACCACCTGTTCTCGCTGTACGGCGGTACGGCCGCCGGTGTGCTCCTCGTCCTCGGCATCCTGCTGCTGCTCTACCGGCGGCGGACCAACGCGCCGGTGTTCCGCGCGACGACGGCCAACGACAAGCTGATGTACCTCGTCCTGTTCGCTGCGATCGTGCTCGGCATGGTGGCCAAGCTGACGCACGCCTCCGGCGACGGCTACAACTACCGTGAGTCCATCGCCCCCTGGGCCCGCAGCCTGTTCACGCTCCAGCCCGACATCGACCGGATGACGGGCGTCCCCGTGCTGTACGAGATCCACGCGGTGGTCGGCATGGTGCTGTTCGCCCTGGTGCCTTTCACCCGGCTGATCCACATGTTCAGCGCGCCGGTGCAGTACCTGTTCCGGCCGTACGTGGTCTACCGCAGCCGGGACCCGAAGCGGGTCGGGGCGCGCCCTGACCGGCGGGGCTGGGAGCGCACGGGGTCGTGACCCCGCCCGCTCCCGCGGCACCTACTGGGCGCCGCCCTTCTTCGGGTCGTCCTCGTCCACGATCTCGGCGTCCACCACGCTCTCCTCGGCGGGCGCCTCCGCGGCCGTCTCCTGCCGGGCTCCCCCGTCGGCGTTCGCGTACATCGCCTGCCCCATCTTCTGGCTCACCGTCCCCAGCTTCTCGGCGCCGGTGCGCAGGGCCGTCGTGTCGTCGGCGCGGTTCTCGAGGATGTCCTTCAACTCGGCCGTCGCGGCTTCCACTTCGTTCCTCGTGTCCGCCGGGACCCGCTCCCCGTTCTCCCGCAGGAAGCGCTCCGTCTGGTAGACGAGCTGCTCGGCCTGGTTGCGGGTCTCCGCCGCCTCGCGGCGCCTGCGGTCCTCCTCCGCGTGCTCCTCGGCCTCCCGCACCATCCTGTTGATGTCGTCCTTGGGCAGCGCGGAGCCGCCGGTCACCGTCATGCGCTGCTCGCGTCCCGTGGCCTCGTCCTTCGCGGAGACGTGCATGATTCCGTTGGCGTCGATGTCGAAGGTGACCTCGATCTTCGGGACGCCGCGGGGCGCGGGCGGCAGGCCCGTCAGGTCGAAGACGCCGAGCTTCTTGTTGTACGCGGCGATCTCCCGCTCGCCCTGGAAGACCTGGATGCCGACCGAGGGCTGGTTGTCCTCGGCGGTGGAGAAGGTCTCCGAACGCCGGGTGGGGATCGTGGTGTTGCGCTCGATGAGCTTGGTCATGATGCCGCCCTTGGTCTCGATGCCGAGGGACAGCGGGGTGACGTCGAGCAGCAGCACGTCCTTCACGTCGCCGCGGATGACCCCGGCCTGGAGGGCCGCGCCGAGCGCGACGACCTCGTCGGGGTTGACGCCCTTGTGCGGGTCCTTGCCGGTGAGCTCCCTGACCAGGTCCGTCACCGCGGGCATGCGGGTGGAGCCGCCGACGAGGATGACGTGGTCCACGGCGGCGAGTTTGACGCCCGCGTCCTTCACCGCCTGGTGGAAGGGCGCCTTGCAGCGGTCGAGGAGGTCCGCGGTGAGCTCCTGGAACTGGGCGCGCGTCAGCTTCTCGGCGAGGTGCAGCGGCCCTTCCGCGGACGCCGTGATGTAGGGCAGGTTGATGTCCGTCTCGCTTGACGAGGACAGCTCGATCTTCGCCTTCTCGGCGCCCTCGCGCAGGCGTTGCAGCGCCATCTTGTCCTTGCCGAGGTCCACGCCGTGCCCGTTCTTGAACTGGCGCACCAGGTGCTCGACGATCCGCTGGTCCCAGTCGTCGCCGCCCAGCTGCGTGTCGCCGTTGGTGGCCTTCACCTCGATGACGCCCTCGCCCATCTCCAGGAGCGAGACGTCGAAGGTGCCGCCGCCGAGGTCGAAGACGAGGACGGTCTGGTCGTCGCCCTTGTCCAGGCCGTACGCCAGGGCGGCCGCCGTCGGCTCGTTGACGATGCGCAGGACGTTGAGGCCCGCGATCTCGCCGGCCTCCTTGGTGGCCTGGCGCTGGGTGTCGTCGAAGTACGCGGGCACGGTGACCACCGCGTCGGTGACGTCCTCGCCCAGATAGGACTCGGCGTCGCGCTTGAGCTTCTGCAGGACGCGCGCGGAGAGCTCCTGCGCGGTGTAGCGCGTGCCGTCCACGGAGCCGCTCTCCGGGAAGCGCCAACTCCCGTCGCCCATATGGCGTTTCACGGAGCGTGCGGTGCGCTCCACGTTGGTGACGGCCTGCCGCTTGGCGACCTCGCCCACCAGGACGTCGCCGTTCTTCGCGAAGGCGACCACGGAGGGGGTGGTGCGCGCGCCCTCCGCGTTGGTGACGACGGTGGGTTCACCCCCCTCCAGCACGGCCACCACTGAGTTCGTCGTCCCGAGATCGATCCCGACCGCACGTGCCATGGTCCAGTCCCTTCCGCCGCGAGCTCACGTCCCCCGTTTCCCGGTCTACTCCGTTCTCCATCACAAAACTTGAGCGGGCTGATGTCAATGCCGCACACGACAATGCCGCCACCCCGACAGGGGTGACGGCACTGTCAACAGGCGCGAGGTCAGGCCAGCTTGGCCGAAAGCGTGATGGTGGTGCCGGACAGGGCCTGGCTCACCGGGCAGTTGGCCTTGGCGTCCTCGGCGGCCGAGACGAAGGCGGCCTCGTCGAGCCCGGGAACGGTGCCCTCGACGGTGAGGTGGATGCCGGTGATGCCGGTGCCGGGCTGGAAGGTCACGTCGGCGGAGGTGGTGAGCCGGCTGGGCGGGGTGCCCGCGCCCGTCAGGCCGTGCGACAGCGCCATGGAGAAGCAGCTGGAGTGCGCGGCCGCGATCAGCTCCTCCGGGCTGGTCTTGCCGTTCGCCTCCTCGGCGCGCGACGGCCAGGACACCGCCTGCTCCCCGATGCCGGAGGAGTCGAACGTGACGGTGCCCGAGCCCTCCGTCAGAGAGCCTTCCCAGACCGTGTGCGCGGAGCGCGTGGTAGCCACGATGCGTTTCCCTTCAATGCGGATCCGTGAACGGAGGTTCCGTTGCCTCCATCCGATCACACTCCGGATGAAAACGGGCCGCGCGGGGCGCAGCGGGCCGCCGGGGGTGTTCGAGCGGGGTGCGCAGGTACGCGTCGGGCGATACGAACACGTTGTGTGGGCCGCCGCGCCAAAGGGGCCTCTGAGGTGCGGGAACAGGTCCGAGGCAGGGAGCCGATGGCCGGAATGGCAACTGGGCAAGGCGCGCCCGCGGTGACACTTTGAGGCCCCCTCGCGCACGTCAGCGAGGAGATCCTCTCAGGGGGTATGGCCATGCGCATCAACTACTCGGACCACGGTCCGTCCCCGCTCGAACCCGAGAAGCCCGGCGCGGCCGGCGACCGGGACTCGACCTTCGGCTGGTGGGGTGCCTTCAGCATCCAGAAGTTCGTCAACCAGTCGCCGCTCTCCCACACCCACGGCGACGCCACCGGCTGGCTGGCGTACCTCCAGCAGTTCTACGACCGGAACTTCTGGTTCGCCGACGGCGGGGCGCAGGTGTGGGCGTACGAGGAGACGTACGACAACTGGCAGGACCGCTACGGCATGGACGCCGTCGTCGCCGTCTACCACTCCGGCCACGGCGGCATGGACAACAACGGCGTCTTCTTCGCGCCGCTCGGCGCCGTCTGGGACGGCCGCAGCGACGCCATCTCCAACCGGATGGCGCTCGGCAACGAGAAGGCGAACTACGTCTTCTGGTCGACGTGCACCTCGCTGCGCGTCCTCGGCGGGCACTCCCCGATCCGCACCTGGGCCGGGCCCAACATCGGCTTCCGGATGATCTTCGGGTTCGAGACGGTCAGCATCGACAGCCCGGACTACGGCAAGAAGTTCTGGGAGAAGTGGCGGTCGGGCCAGACGTACTGCGACGCGTGGCTCAACGCCAGCTGGGACATCTACCACGGCCAGGCGCCCTCCGTGTGCGCCGTCGGCGCCACCCAGGCCGAGGCCACCAACCGCCTCAACACCGAGCGGAACTTCTACCGCGACCACGTGCCGGACAACTGGTACGCGTGGCGCTGGTACTACGCCCGCGAAGGCATCAGGGAGCCGCTCGCCCAGCTCCCCGGGCAGCAGCAGATCATCCAGCTGGCGCCCCGCGAGCCGAGCGCCGAGCTCGGCGCGCTCGGGCAGCTCGCCGAGTTCCCGTCGGCGGCGCTCCAGGAGGTCCAGGTCGACCGGCTCGGCGTGCTCAACGCGTCCTCCGGCGACCGCACCATCTCCACCGGCCCCGAGGGCGTCCGCTGGGTGCGGCTCGCCGAGCCCAACCACCGCAACACCCAGCAGCTGCCCACCGAGCGTGCGGTCGAGGCGGCGCGCGCGTTCGCCGAGCGGTACGCCGACGGCGCCGACCTCGTCGTCGACAGCGTGCACGACCTGATGCAGAACTCCGGCACGAAGGACGGCTCCGAGGTCGGGCGCCCCGTGTCGCTGCAGACGCACGTGACGTTCCGGCAGGTCTTCGACGGCGTGCCCGTCATCACGCCGGGACGCGGCCTGATCCGTGTCGGTCTCGACAACGACGGCACGGCCGTCCAGGCGGAGATCGCGACGCGCCGGGCCACCGGCGTCACGCGCGAGCCGAGCACCGAGGTGTCGCCCCCGCCGCCCAAGGGCGGCAAGGCCACCGCGGCGCCGCTGGAGCGGGACCCGCGCAAGGCGCTCGACGCGGCGCAGCGGAAACTGCTCGCCGAGATCGCCGCGGTCACGGCGGACGAGCCCGGACAGCGGGCGACGGCCGAGCGGCAGCCCGAGGTCACGGACGTGCCCGGCACGTTCGAGGTCGGCTATGAGCTGGAGGGCAACGAGGCCTATCCGGCGGCCCGCAAGCTGATCGAGATCGGCGCGCGGGACAGCATGTTCAAGACACGCCGCTGGGTCGTCGCACCTCTGGCGAGGTAGGCGCGACCGGCTTTCAGCGGCCTTCGGTGGCGGCCCGCTGCTTGCGGGCCGCCATCCACGCGTAGACGAGCACACCTACGAAGAGGAACAGCACGCCCTGGTAGACGGCCGCGTATCCGGACCCGGCGACCAGCCACATGGAGAACGCGAACGCGACGCCCGCGAGGACCGCGTCCCGCACCAGACGCCCGCGGTGCACGCGGTCGCGCTGCCCGGACACCAGGAAGTAGATCTGCGCGGCGGTGGCGAGGAGGTAGGGCACCGTCGCCGTGAACGTGGTGATCAGGACGAGGGACTCGAAGACACCGCCCGAGCCGGCCGTGTAGTTGTAGACGGTGAGCAGCGAGGCGAGGACGACGGTGACCAGGACGCCGACCGTCGGCACCCCGCGCTTCTTCTTCCCGAAAGCGCTCGGGAACAGCCCGTCCTGAGCGGCCGCGTACGGCGTCTGCGCGCTCAGCAGCGTCCACCCGTTCAGCGCGCCGACCATCGAGACGAGCGCGGCGCAGGCGACCGCGGTGCCGCCCCAGGAACCGCCGAACATGACGTCGACGGCGTCCGAGAAGGGCGCGGTGGACGCCACCAGCTTGTCGTGCGCGACCGTCCCGAAGACGGCGAGCGTGCCGAGCAGATAGACGACGGCCGCGCCGAGGGTGCCGAGGATGGTGGCGCGCCCGACGTTGCGGCGCGGGTCGCGCACCTCGCCCGCGCTGACGGCGGCGGACTCCACGCCCAGGTAGGAGAAGAGCAGGATCGCGGCGGCGGCCGAGACGGCGCCCATCGGGCTGTCGTCGCTCGCCTGGAAAGGACCGAGGTTGGCGCTGTCGAAGAAGAAGAGACCGCCGACCGCGACGAGCAGCAGCGGCACGAACTTCAGGACGGTGGCGACGAGCTGGACGGCGCCCACGTACCGCGTGCCCGCGAAGTTCGCGAGCGCGGGCAGCAGTTGCAGCACCAGCGCGGCCACGATGGCCGACCACTTGTGGTCGTTGACCGGGATCAGGACGTCGAGATAGCCGACGGCGGCGACGGCCAGCGCGGCGTTGGACACCCAGGTGGTGATCCAGTACGACCAGGCCGCCAGGAACCCCGCGAAGTCACCGAAGGCGGCGCGGGCGTAGACGTACGGTCCGCCGGTCCGCGGATCGCGCTCCGCGAGCCGCCCGAAGACGAGCGCGAGGGCGATGGCGCCCGCGGTCAGGACGGCGAACGCGACGAGACTGATGGTGCCGAACGGGGCGACGGAGGCGGGGAGCAGGAAGATGCCGCCGCCGATGATGTTCCCCATGACGAGGCAGGTGGCGATCGGAAGCCCGAAGCGCCGGGCGTGCCTGCTCGTACCCTGCGCGGACTCTCCCTGGTCAGGGCCCGGATCCGACGGTGCCACGGTTCCGGTGTCGTGCATGGGGTGGTGCGCCTCTCGTCGTGCCCGGCGCCCGGGATCGCCGGGCGGAAGACATGGTCGGGCACGGCGGACGCTGCCACAAATCAGAGTGTTTTGTCCGGCGCGGCGCGGTCGGGGACAGTAAAAGCTGTGCTGTCCGGCACACCGGACAGGGAATCGTTCACGTCGACGGAGGCGGCGGAGGCGGAGTAGGAGTCGGCCACCACAGGCACCTCGGGCCCCGAGTCCTCCCCCAGCCAGCCCCGCAGGACGTGGTGGACCCGCTCGGCGCCGACCAGTTCCCCGCCGTCCGCCACCGGATCGCCGAGCACGAGCGGCGACAGCAGGAACGGCCGGGACTGCGCACCGCCGAGCCCGCCGTGCGAACCGATCTGCTCCTCGAAGGCGAGCACCTCACCGTCGTCCGGGTCGTACCAGGAGTTGACCATGATGTCCGCGGTGTGCGGGAAGCCGTCGGTGCGCCGCACGGCCTCCGCCGCGCCGGGCCCGAAGTCGGCGAGCGGCCCGAGATCGGCCGGGTCCTCGTCCAGATACACCTCGGCCCCGCGCGCCCCGAGCACCAGCGCCCCCCGCTCCGCACTGCGCACGAGGAGGAACCCGACGCCCGGATGGTTGGCGAGCGTCGGAAGCAGCGCCGGATGCCTGAGGTCGATCTCCTCGCGCGTCATGCGGTGCCGCACATCCGGGAACGACACGAGCCCGAGATTGCCGGAGGCCAGCACGATCGGCTCGGCGCGGCGGACCGGCCTGCGCTGCTCCGCGCCCTCCTCCACGGGCCTGCGCAGCGCGGCCCGCACGGCCGCCCGTGCCTCGGCGCCGCTGTGCGTGCGCCGCGCCTTGCGCGGCACGGGCAGCCCGCAGCCCGCCCGGACGAGATCGCCGAGCGTCAGGCCGTAGCGGGTGCGGAACGTCTCGCCGGGGCTCTGCCCGTGGTCGGAGAGCACCACGATCCGATAGGCGCGCGGCGCGTGGTCGGCGACCTGGTCGAGCAACGCGAGCGACCGGTCCAGCCGTCGCAGCACCTTGTCGACGTCCTTCCCGGCAGGGCCGGAGTGGTGCGCCACTTCGTCGTACGCGACGAGGTCCGCGTAGACCGCGCTGCGCCCGGCGAGCATGTCCCCGATGACGGCGGCGACCACGACGTCGCGCTCGACGACGGTCGCGAAGGCGCGGATGAACGGGTACAGGCCACCGCGGCCCACGCGCGGGCGGCGCCG
Organism: Streptomyces venezuelae; assembly: GCF_008642315.1. Lineage (NCBI taxonomy): Bacteria > Bacillati > Actinomycetota > Actinomycetes > Kitasatosporales > Streptomycetaceae > Streptomyces > Streptomyces venezuelae. Next base: position 1,454,751 of record NZ_CP029192.1, read on the forward strand.
CTTGAACCGGGCGCCCGTGGACTCGCCGATCTCGCGGAAGACCTCCGCGACGAAGGAGAGCGCGGTGCGGACGGCGTTGGCGGGATCGGAGAAGTACGCGAAGTACCCGGCCCGCGACCGGTTCTCCTTCCCCCTCCTAGCCGCCACGGAGAGCACGAGGGCCAGCTGTTCGGCGCCCCCGCTGAACAGGTTGCCGCGGCTCGCGCCGTCCACGGTCAGGAGCCCCCCGTCGCCGGTCCGCTCGACGGCCCGGCGCTGCAGCTCCACGGCGGAGGCGGGCCGGTTGCTGACCATGACCTCGCCGGTGTCCTTCTCGTACCACCGGAACGCGGGCACGTCGTGGTTCGAGCCGTGCAGGATGCCGAGCTGGCTCGCACCGGTCTGGCTGGACCAGTCGGTGCGCCACGGGGTGAGCCGGTGGGTGGCGGGTCCCGTGTCGCCGAGCCAGCGTCCGACGGTGGGCATGAGCCCTCTCTGCACGGCACCGGTCAGGACATCATGGCCGACCCCGTCGAGCTGGATGAAGACAGTGCCGGGCGTGGTGGGGCCGGGGGTGCCGTCGGGACGGCGGCGGCGTCGCCGGTCCGCGAGCCGGTACAGGCGGCGCCGGTACGCGTCGTCGTCCCGCACGGCGAGCGCGCCGCCGGTGGCCGAGGCGACGGCCGACATCACCGCGGCGACCACGACGGCGGTCTCGGCACCGGCCTCGCCGCGGCCCTCGGGGATGAGGCTCAGCGCCAGCAGCAACAGGGAGCCGTTGAGGAAGAACGCGAGCACGCCGAGCACGAGCGCGGGCACGAGCAGCAGGGCCCGCACCAGCAGCGGCCACACCAGCACCGAGAGCAGACCGAAGGCGCCGGCGCCGAGGGCGGCGGTGATCGCGATACGGGTGGCGCTGTCGCCGTCGGACGACTGGAGCTTGAAGTCCGGGAGGATGCCGGCGAGCACGAGCATCGTCAGCGTGCTGACGGCCCATACGGCCGCGCTGCGCCACAGGGCGCTTCCGACTCTCCGCCATCGCCCCACGTCAGACCCTTTCCCGACCCCCGCTGCGATGCCCAGCGTGCCACACCGCCGCGGAGCGGCGGCGATTTACCGGGTGCTGGGTCGCGGAGCACGGGCGGGTGGGTGGGAGGACCGCCGCGGAGCGGCGGAGATTTACCGGGTGCTGAGGCGCAGGGTACGGGTGGGCGGGTGGGAAACCGCCGCGGAGCGGCGGGGGTGCACGGCGCGGAGCGCCGAAGAGGCCACACCGCGGAGCGGTGCAAGGGCACGCCGCGGAGCGGCGGAGAGGGCCCGGTCAGCAGCCGTCGTACCCGGCCGTCGGCATGGACAGCCGCCGATGAACACTCGCCTTCATGCGAGAGTCGTACGCCGGCTCCGCGAGCCCCGCCGTCTCGACCCGCACCCCCCGCCGCGCACACTCCGCGGTGAACTCGTCCGCGGACCGCAGCGCCCGCTCCAGGACCCGGCGGCTCGGCACGACGAAGAGGTCGACGAGGCCGGCCTCGACGTCGCCCCACAGCACGGCGTGATCGGCGCGCAGCCCCCGTACGACGAGTTCGCGCGTGATCACGTACCCCTGCGCGGCGGCCCACCGCGCGCACATCGCGTGCTGGCTGCGCGAGTCGACCAGGAAGGGGTCGGCCTCCAGCTCCTCCAGGGGGGTCAGACTGGCGATCGCCGTCACACGTACGGCGCCCACGACGGCGGTGCCCACGGCATCCTCCACGGCGTCCCCCTGACCTTCGGTCTCAGCCGCCGACCCTACTCCTGGCCGTAGGCTCGGAGACAGTCGCACGAAGGAGGAACCGGGTGCCCGTCGAGGTCACATGGTGGGGTCACGCCACATGCACGGTCGAGGACTCGGGCGTCCGCGTACTGACCGACCCCCTGTTCGCCCGCCGCCTGGCGCACCTGCGGCGGCGCAGAGGCGCCCTCCCGCCGCCGGACGCGGCGGTCGCCGACGTCGTGCTCCTGTCGCATCTGCACGCCGACCACCTGCACGTGCCCTCGCTGGCCCGCCTCGCGCCGGGCACCCGAGCCCTCGTCCCGCACGGCACGACACGGTCGCTGCCGGGACTGCGGCGCCGGCTTCCGCAGCTGCGTTTCACGGAGGTCGTGCCCGGCGACGAGGTGCCGGTCGGCGATGTCGTCGTACGCGTGGTGTCCGCGCTGCACGACGGGCGGCGGCTGCCCGTCGGCCCGCACCGTTCGCCCGCGCTCGGCTATGTCGTGGAGGGCGAGGCGCGTACGTACTTCGCCGGGGACACCGGGTTGTTCGACGGGATGGCCGACGAGGTCGGTGCCGTCGACGTGGCGCTGCTGCCGGTGGGCGGCTGGGGCCCGTATCTGGGCCACGGCCACCTGGACGCGGGACGCGCGGCGCAGGCGTTGGCACGGATCGGGCCGCGGAGCGCGGTTCCGGTGCACTACGGAACGTACTGGCCTCTTGGCATGGATGCCGTACGTCCGCATGAGTTCCACGCGCCGGGGCACGAGTTCGTGCGTCATGCGGCCCGGCTCGCCCCTGAGGTGTCGGTGCACCGGCTCGCGCACGGGGAGAGCGTGCTGCCGGAGGTGTCCCAGTAATGCTTGCCTCAGTGGCCCAGGTGACGCCGGAGAGCACGCAGCAGGCCGTCGGCTACCCGACGCTGTTCGTGCTCGTGGCGATCGGCGCGCTGGTGCCGGTGGTGCCGACGGGCGCGCTGGTCAGTTCGGCGGCGGTGGTGGCCTTCCACCAGACGGCGCCGTTCTCGCTGCTCATCGTCTTCGGTGTCGCGGCGTTCGCCGCGTTCCTCGGGGACGTCGCCCTGTACTGGCTGGGGCGGCGCGGCATGAAGTCGAAGAACGGGTCGCGCTGGCTGGAGGCGATCCGTGACCGCGCCCCTGAGGAGCGTCTCGCGCAGGCGCAGGCGAAGCTGGCGGACCACGGGGTGATGGTCCTGGTCCTGTCGCGGCTGGTGCCCGCGGGCCGGATCCCGGTGATGCTGGCGTGTCTGATGGCGAAGATGCCGCTGCGCCGGTTCGCCCGCGGGGACGTGCCCGCGTGTCTCGCGTGGGCGGTGACGTACCAGCTGATCGGTATCCTCGGCGGGTCGCTCTTCAAGGAGCCGTGGGAGGGCGTGGCGGTGGCGGTCGCACTGACCGTGGTGATCAGCGTGGCGCCCGCACTGTGGCGCAAGGTCAGGCACGCGCTGGCCTAGAGCGGCGGAACGAGACGTAGGGGCGGGCGCGGGAATGGGTTCGTGGGATGCCGCGCTGGACGCGGCCGGGGTACGGGACGAGCGGCTGCGCGCCGACTTCACGCGGCAGCGCCGCGTAGTGGCGCGGTACCGGTTCCCCCAGTACGCGGCGGTCCGACTGCTCCTGCCCCGGCCCACGGTCCCCCACCTGCTGGCCGCGACGGCGTTCATGCACCACACCGACAACCTCCTGGACGGGGACGGGTCGCTGCGCGAGCGTTCGACCGCGTACGAGCGGTGGGCCGGGCAGGTCCGCGAGGCGCTGGCCTCGGGGCGCAGCGATCACGACGTGCTGCGTCCGGTGCTGCACGCCTGTGCGGCCCGTCCGCGTCTGGCCGAGCGCATCGAGGCGTTCCTCGAAGGGGCGGCCGTGGAGCTGGACTTCGCCGGGTTCGGCACGGAGGCGGACTACCAGCGCTACGTCGACGCCTGGTCCCTGCCCGCGTTCATGCTGCCGGCCGACGTGCTCGCGCCGACGCGCGAGCCGGCCGGTTTCCGCGACGCCTGCCGCGCGTTCATCGACGGCAGCCAGCGTCTGGACTTCGTCAACGACCTGGCCGACGATCTCCGGGCCGGCCGTCTCACCCTCCCTCGTGACGTGCTCGACCGCCACGGAGTGACGCGTGCGGACCTGGTGGAGCGGCGGGCGACCGCCGGGGTCCGCGAGCTGATCGCCCGGCAGCTCGACGACGCCCGGGCGTCCCTGCGCGCTGCCCACGCGCTGGTCGGGCACCTGCCCGCCGCCCACCGTGCCTTCGGCCGTGCGCTGATCGGGATGGAGGAGGCCACCGCCGACGCGGCCCGCGCCAAGGGGGCGGGGCTCCTCGTCTCGTCGGCGCGGCCCGCCGTCCCCACGGCCGTGCGTCTGCTGGTGCGCGAGTACCGCAAGCGGGGTCAGTGAGGCGGCGTCGTTCGCTGCGCGGCCGCGCGCAGGTCGTCGAAGGCCGCGCCGAACGCGGCCAGCGCCTGTTCCACGTGCGGCAGTCCCAGCGGGTCCTGCGCGGTGAGTGACGTCCGGCGTTCCGCTGGGGTCGAGCCGAGGAGGGGTCCCGTGGACAGCCGTACGCGCAGGGCGCCGAAGTCGTCGCCGAAGCGGTGCCCGCCCGGTGCGGGCATTCCCAGGCGTGCGCCGAGGTAGTCCTCCAGGTCCTGCGCGTCATGCACGTTCCGTGCGGCGAGTGCGGAGCGCAGGGGTCCCAGGTCGGCGTAGAGGTGGCGGCCCGCCTGCGGGGGTCTGACGAGGGCGCCCGCGGTGAGCAGGGCGTGCTGTGCGGCGTCGGCCACGCGCGCGTGGAGGCGGACGGCGGCGGCGAGGCGTTCGACGACCGGGTCCGGTTCGCCCAGTGCGTACGCCGCGGCGGCCGCGGCGGGGGCGGCGAGGGTCGCGCCGAGCGCGGTGAGGACGTCGAGGGTGCGGGCGCGCAGGGCGGCGCCCTCCGTGGTGGCGGGGAAGCGGGCGACGGCGGCGGGCAGCGCCGGGGGCAGGAAGGGTCCTGCGAGGTCGCAGAGGACGGTCACCCGCTCGTGGTCCATTTCGGCGGGGCCGATCAGGACGGTGTCGCGGGGGTGGTGCAGGGTGTCGCGCCACGTCTCGTCGCTGAGGACGTGCAGGCCTTCGCCCGCGGCGGCCTCCACCGTCTCGTGGAGCACTTCGGGCGGCGGCACGGTGGCGGTCGGGTCGTCGGCCACGGAGAGCACGAGGAGCCGGGGGTTCCCGCCCTCGGCACGGATCCGGCGCACGGTCTCCAGGAGGGCGTACGGGTCGGGGACGCCGCCGCACTCCGCGGGGGTCGGCACGTGGAAGGCGCCGCGGCCGAGCAGCCGTGCCTGGGGCGCCCACCAGGCGGGGCAGGGACGGGGCAGCAGGACGTCGCCGCCGAGGGCGGCGGTGAGGGCGAGCAGCAGCGGCGGGGCGCCGGGGGCGGCGACGACCTGGTCGCGCTCCACGGGCAGGCCGCGCCGGGCCCAGTAGCCGCTCGCGGCGTCGAGGAGCGCGGGGCCGCCGCCCGCGGGCTCGGCCGGGGATCGGCCCGCGGCCGCGGCGGCCGCCGCCGCCAGCTCGGGCAGGACCGGGAGGCCCGGCTCCGGCTGCGGCGGCCCGTACCGGACGGGTCCGCGGCCCTCCGTGTCCGTGCGCCGCATCCGTGCCTCCGTGCCGTGCTGGTCCGCCGCGCCGGTCCGCGGTACGTATCCATACGTATCCCCGACGGCCCGGCGCCGCCACTCCCGCCCTCGGGGCCTGCGTCAGCGGGCCAGTGAGACCAGTTCGCGTTCCAGGCCGCGGCCCTTCGTCTCGACCAGTGCGGCGGCGACGTCGGCCAGCTTGCGGTTGGTGGCCTGGGAGACGCGTCGCAGCACTCCGAAGGCGGTGTCCGCGTCGCATCCGAGGACGTGCATGACGATCCCGGACGCCTGGTCCACGACGGGCCGTGTCCGCATGGCCGTGCCGAGCTGGTCCAGCTCGGTCAGCGCGGCGCGGTAGTGCCGGTCGCGCACGAAGCTGGTCGTGGCGAGGTCCCCGAGCGCCTGGGCGGGGCCGTGTCCGGGGTCGTCGAGCGCTCCGGGGCGGAAGCTGAACAGGGTGAGGGTGACGGTGAGCCCGCCGCGCTGGAAGGGCAGCGTGACGCAGGACCGTACGCCCGCGTCGAGGGCCATCGCCCGGTACTCGGGCCACCGCTCGTCCCGCAGCAGGTCCTCGGCGTCGACGGGCGCGCCCCGCTCCTCGGCGGCGGGGATGGGTCCTTCGCCGGAGCGCAGCTGCACCGAGACGAGCCCGGCGAGGTCGGGGTGGGTGACGGCTATGGGCTGCTCGTCGCCTCCGTCGGACACCGTCGTGCTCGCGCCGCAGCAGGCGGGGGTGCAGCGCACGGCCTGCTCGGCGAGTTCGGACAGCCTGCGGCCGGGCAGGGATGACTCGGGCCGAAGCAGGTCCGGGTCGGGCATGGGCGCCATGACTGTTCCTCCTCTCCTTCTCGGCTTCCCGGCACGGCCCACGGAAAACGGCCGCAGCGGATAGGTTCGGCACATGTCCCAGATGGAGCAGTTCGGTGAAGAGCTCGCGGACTTTCTGCGCCGCGTCGCCGAGTTGAAGTCGGCCCGTTCCGTCCCGGCCGGCGACCTCAGCACCGTCCTGGACGCCGCCCTCTTCGAACTGGACCATGTGGCGGACCAGTTGTGGCCCACGTTCGAACGGCTGGCCGTCAACGGCCAGTGGGACGACGCCTCGTCGGACCGTGATGAGCAGCGGCTGCTGCGATCCCTGTTCCAGCGGATGCCGCTGCCGGTCGCGCTGGTCGACAGGGAGACCGTCGTGCGGCGCATGAACTTCGCCGCGACGGGTCTGACCGGGGTCCGCGCGGGCTATGCGACGGGCCGGCCGCTGACCGGCTTCCTGATGCACGCGGACCGGGTCGCGTTCCGTACGCAGACCGCGGCGGTCGCCCGCGGCGAGGGCGACCGCAGCCTGAACGTGCACCTCCAGCGGAGCCCCGGCACCCCGGTCCGCGCGACCCTCACCGCGCTGCGCCCCGGCGCCGAGCCGCGCACGGCGGTCCTCGTGGTGCTGCAGCCCGCGAAGGACCACGAGCAGCAGCGGCCGAGCGTCGCGTGGCCCGCCCCCGATCTCGGCGAGGCGACCCGGCACGCGGCCCAGCTCGACCTGATGGACGCCATGACGTCGGCGCTGCTCGCCGCGCCCGCGGCGGACGGCGCGGCCGTCCTGGAGGCGGCCGCCGGGGTGCTGCACGGACGGTTCGCGGACTGGGTGATCGCCGACGAGGGCGCCGCCCGGCTGCGGCGCACGACGGTCCTCGGACCGCCGGACGCCCCGGCCGCCGACGTCCTCGCGCAGGACCCCGCCGCGTGCCCCCTCGTCGTGGAGGCGGCACGCGGCGGGGCGGCCTCGCTTCAGGTGCGCCCGGAGGATCCGGACGCGTTCGGCAGGGACGCGTCCGGCGCGCACGTGCTCGTCCGCGCCGAGGTCACGTCCCTGCTGTGTGTGCCGCTGACCGCCCGCACGCACGGTCCGGTGGAGGGCGTCCTCACGCTCTTCCGGAGCGGCGCGCGGCTCGCCTTCTCGATGGCCGAGGCGCGGGCGGTCGACGTGATGTCACGGCACGTCGCGCTGGCGATGCGGCGGGGTGTCAGGCCGCGTCCTTCATGACCTGGTCGCGCAGCCGGTCGCAGCAGCGGCTGATGAGCCGTGAGACGTGCATCTGGGAGATGCCCATCTCGTCGGCGATGCTGCTCTGCGTCATGTCGCCGAAGAACCGCATGTAGAGGATGGTCCGTTCGCGTTCGGGGAGCTGTGCGATGCGCGGCTTGACGGCCTCGCGGTCGACGACGACGTCGAGCGCCGGGTCGGTGCCGCCGAGGGCGTCGCTCAGCGAGTAGCCGTCCTCGCTGCCGGGGAGTTCGGCGTCGAGGGAGAGCGCGGTGAAGCTGTCGAGCGCCTCCAGGCCGGCCTTCGCGTCCTCCTCGCTCATCTGCGCGTGGCGGGCGATCTCGGCGGTGGTGGGGGCGCGCCCGGAGACCGTCTGGGCCAGGTCCTGGCGGGCGAACCGCACGCGGTTGCGCAGGTCCTGGACGCGACGGGGCACGTGCAGGGTCCACATGTGGTCGCGGAAGTGCCGCTTGATCTCACCCGTGACGGTGGGGACCGCGTAGCTCTCGAACGCGGTGCCGCGCCGCGGGTCGTAGCGGTCGACGGCCTTGACCAGGCCGAGCGCCGCGACCTGCCGCAGGTCGTCGAGGGATTCGCCGCGGTTGCGGAACCGGCCGGCGAGCCGCTCCGCCATGGGGAGCCAGGCCTGGACGATCTCCTGGCGCAGGGTGTCCCGCTCGGGTCCCGGTGCCAGTTCGACGAGGCGGTCGAAGGCTTCCGCGGTGTCGGGGGCGTCGTCGTGCGGGTGACGCCTTGGCCTCGTGGCCACTGCAGTGGTGGTGTGGGATCGCATGGTGCGTCGCAACTCCCTCATGGGTGCCTTGGGATGGACGGTCACCGTGGGAGTGCGCGCACGCCGGGCCGCCACGGGCACACCCGGGGAGGCGAGCGTCGGGGACGCTCCCACGGACGTGCCTCCGGTCCGAAGCACTTTCTTCCGCCTGCCCCGCGCCTTCGGCAGCAAACACACCGGCCAGGTTTCCCGTCGGTCGGGCAGGACACCCGGAGAGACTGCCCTTTTCCCGACGGTCGGATCCGGGACCGCCGCGCGAGGACGGCGGAGAACGGTCGGAGGCCCCTCCCGCGGAGGCATGGCTTCAGGGCTCAGGGGTACTGCGGGCGGAGTCAGCACGCCGAACGTATGACGGACGCATGCAGGAAGGGTTCCAGCCATGACCGATTACGTAAGGGACGTCATGACGCCGGGTGTCGTGGCCGTACGGCCCGACGCCTCTCTCGTCGAAGCGGCACAGTTGATGCGCGCCCAGGACATCGGCGATGTCCTGGTGGCGGCGGAGGGCCGGGTCCTGGGCCTGCTCACGGACCGGGACATCGCGTTGCGCGCCGTGGCGGACGGCGCGGATCCGCTGACGGTCAGCGCCCAGGCGGTCTGCACGCCCAATCCGGTCGTGGTGACGCCCGACGACGCGGTGTCGGAGGCCATCGGGCTGATGCGCGACCACGCGGTGCGGCGCCTGCCGGTCGTCGAGGACGGCCACCCGGTGGGGATGGTGAGCCTCGGCGACCTCGCGGTGTCGCAGGACCCGACGTCGGCGCTGGCCGACATCAGCCGCGCGGCGCCGGACGGGGGCCTGGATGGAAGGGTTTAAAACCTACCCATACGGACAATCAGATCTTGTACGGAGGATCATTCGCAGCCACGGAGCATCACGGAGCATCACCCGCAGGCACCTCCGTACAGCATCAGCCGACAGGAAGGACGAACCCCGCCATGCCGCAGCGCATCGCGTTCCTCGTGGCGCCCGAGGGCGTCGAGCAGATCGAACTCACGGACCCCATGCAGGCCGTCCGGGACGCGGGCGGCGAGGCCGTCCTGGTGTCCACGGACCCCGGCGAGGTGCAGGGCTTCAACCACCTCGACAAGGCGGACACCTTCCCCGTCCAGGAGGTCGTGGCCGACGCCCGGGCCGACGCGTTCGACGGACTCGTACTGCCCGGCGGCGTCGCCAACCCGGACTACCTGCGGACCGACGCCAAGGCCGTGGCGTTCGTGAAGGACTTCTTCGACCGCGGCCTGCCGGTCGCGGCCATCTGCCACGCCCCCTGGACGCTCGTCGAGGCGGACGTGCTGGGCGGCCGCACCCTGACCTCCTGGCCGAGCCTCAGGACCGACATCCGCAACGCGGGCGGCACCTGGGTCGACGAGCAGGTCAAGGTCTGCACGGGCGGTCCCAACACGCTCGTCACGAGCCGCAAGCCGGACGACCTGAAGGCGTTCTGCGAGGCGTTCCTCGCGGAGTTCGCCAAGGGGGCCAAGTCGCAGTCCGGCTGACCCCTCAGGTCGCATCAGGCCGCATCAGGTCACGTCCCGTGGCGCGCCTCAGGTCCCGGCGGGCAACGGCAGCAGCATCTGGGCGGTGCGGCTCGTGTCACCCGTGTGCACGTGCTCACCGGCCCACCAGTCCGCGTCACCGTCCTCGATGTAGCGGAGCAGGATGCCTTCGCGCAGGGCCCATGGGCAGACGGTGACCTCCTCGATGCCGGTCAGCTTCATCGCCGTGTGCGCGACGACCGCGCCGGCCACGCACTGACCGGCGCGCGCCGCCGAGATCCCGGGCAGCTGGGCGCGTCGCTCGGCGGGCAGCGACGCCAGCTCCTTGAGCGCCCTGCCGAGTTCGACACGGCGCAACTGCCGCTCCACGAACGGGCCGTAGCGGCCGGGCGCCGCGCCGCACAACCTGGCCAGCTGCTGGAACGTGCGGGACGTGGCGACGGCCGTGTGCGGCATCTCCCAGCGGATGCGGGCGGCCACGTCCCGCAGTTGGTGGCGCACCTGGCGGCGCACCGCCTTCAAATCCTCGGGGCGGGGCGGGTCCTGGCCGTCGAAGAGGTCCCTCGTCAGCAGCCGCGCCCCGAGCGGCAGCGAGGCCGCGTAGTCGGGCAGGCGGCTGCGCCCGAAGGCCACTTCGAGGGAGCCGCCGCCGATGTCGAAGAGCACCAGCGGCCCCGCGCGCCACCCCATCCATCTGCGGGCGGCGAGGAACGTCAGCTCCGCCTCGGCCTCGCCCGACAGGGTACGCAGCCGGATTCCGGTGCCGGCCTCCACCGCTTCGAGCACCTCGTCCCGGTTCGGGGCGTCCCGCACGACCGAGGTGACGAAGGCGAAGGGCTCGTACACCCCCCACCGCTGCGCCTCCTCCCGTACGTCGCGCACCGCGTCGACCAGTTCGCGCACCGGCTCCTCGCCGAGGCGCCCGTCGTCGTCCAGTTGTTCTCCCAGCCTCAGGCGTCTCTTCACCGTGTGGACCGGCAACGGCACCTGCCCGTCGGCGTCCGCGACGACGAGCCGCACCGTGTTCGAACCCACATCCACCACTCCGACTCTCATGAACATCAGGTTCCCTCTGTTCGCGAGCCGAAAGACAGGCGATGGTGATCTCAGGCCTCGCGACCTAGGAGGTTCAGGAGTTTCGTCTGCTCGTCGGCGCCCACGGGCGGCTCCACCGCGGGGGCGAAGAGGCCGCTCTTCTCCAACTCGGCCGCGTACGGCTCCACTTCGCTCAGTGCGAAGGCGACGAGGGCTTCGGGCAGCGCCTCGTCGGCGCCGATCGCTCGGGACAGGTCCCAGGCGTGCACCACGAGGTCGGTGATCATCTGCCCGGCGTAGAACGGCGCCGAGGCGTCACCGAACGACAGGTGGACGGTGCGGTCGAGGGCGCCCTCCTCGCGGAAGGCGGCGCGTGCCGCGGCGGACGCGGTGTCCCAGGACGCGAGCGGGTCGGGGCCGAGCATGTCGCCGTCGAACGCGTCGCCGACGGACTCCGTGGTGGCGCCGTCGCGGAGCAGCGGCGGCACCCACAGCTGCTCGGACGCGAGGTGGTTGACCAGGTCGTGCACGGTCCAGTCCGTGCAGGGCGTCGGGGCGTCCCACTGATCGGCGCGGACGGCGTGCACGCGGTCGGTGAACAGGTCGAGCGCCTCGCCGTGCCGCTCCAGCAGGGTCCGGTTGTCCGTCATGTGTTCGTGGTTCCCCTCTCCCGCGCGCCCGCGCGGGTCCGGCCCCCGGCCACCGACCTGCGCGGGTGGCGGCGCAGGTATTCGCCTTCGAGTTGCGCCATGCGGTCGTTGTGGGCCCGCAGGGCGTCGTTCGAGCCGTGCAGCAGGGTGCTGTGGCGGGTGCGGTGGATCGTCTCCAGCTCCTTGATGAGCTGCTGGTCGTCCAGCCTGCCCGGATCGACTCCGTTCATGGATCGCTCCGATCGCTCTGCGTGCGACCGCTGTCCGATCGCGGTCCGAACGCTCTGTCGCGGCGCTCCCTGCCTTCCGGGTACCCGCTGGGCCCGTACTACCCAGGATGCACCGCGCACGGGCCGCGCGCGCCCCGCACGGGCCGACCGGTGCGTACAGGAACCCCGGGATTGTCCTGAAACAGAGGCGTCTGCCGGGGAGGCAGGGGATGCCGTTTCCGCGTCCACACGAGCGGCAGAACCATTGCGCACCACTCCGACGGGAAGGACCGCCCACGTGCCCCACTCCGTACCGAGACGCCGCCGCTTATCGCTCGTCGCTCTCGCTGTCACCGCCGTACTGACCCCCGGTCTCGCCGCGCTGCCGGCCTCGGCCGCACCCGGGCAGGACGCCGGGAGCCGCCCGCTCAGCCGGTTCACCGACCAGCAGCCGGACTGGAAGCGGTGCGGGCCCGACACGCCCGCCGCCTACCAGTGCGCCTCCATCAAGGTGCCGCTGGACTACCGCGACCCCGGCGGCACCGCCATCGACGTCGCGATATCCCGGATCCGGGCGGGCGACCCCGGCAAGCGCCGCGGCGTCCTGCTCTCCAACCCGGGTGGACCCGGCGGCCCGGGGCTCGACCTGCCGCTGTACTTCACGGAGACCATGCCCGAGTCCGTGACCGACCGCTACGACCTGATCGGGTTCGACCCGCGCGGCATCGGGCGGAGCACACCGGTCAACTGCGGTCTCACCGACGACGAGAAGCGCTTCCCGCGCTCGTACCGGCCGTTCGACGAGAGCGTCGCCCGGGCGAAGAGCGTCGCGGACAAGTGCCGCAAGGAGACGGGCCCGGCGCTCGCGCACATGACGACCCGCAACACCGCGCGGGACATGGACGTCCTGCGGGCCGTCCTCGGCGAGAAGAAGATCTCGTACTACGGCGTCTCGTACGGGACCGCGCTCGGCTCCGTCTACACACAGCTGTTCCCCCGGCGCGCCGACCGGTTCGTCCTGGACAGCGCCGTCGACCCGAAGCTGATGTGGCGCAAGATGTTCCAGGTGTGGGCGTCGGAGGCCGAGCCGGCGTTCGCGCGCTGGACGCGGTGGACCGCCGCGCACTCGGCGACGTACGACCTGGGGAAGACGCCGGCCGAAGTATCGCGGACCTTCTGGGACTTGGTGGAGCGGGCGGACCGCGACCCGATCGACGTGGGCACGGCCAAGCTCACCGGCACCGACATCCGCGGCTTCCTGCGCCGCGAGTTCTTCACCCCGCGCAGCGCAGCCGAGCTCGTCGGCATGCTGAAGGACGCCGCCGCGGGCAAGCCGGTCCCCGACTTCCCGGCCGAGCCGGAGAGCCCGGACAACCTGGTGTCGGCGCTCTGGACCGTCGTGTGCGGCGACGCGCCCATGCCGCGCGACCCGGAGACGTACCGCCGCGACTCGGTCCGTGACGCGGCGCGCCATCCGCTCTTCGGCGACTTCGCGTCCAACATCAACCCGTGCGCCTTCTGGGACCGTCCGGTGGAGCCCCTGACGAAGGTCGACAACCACGTGCGTTCGCTGATCGTGCAGAACGAGTGGGACTCGCAGACCCCGCTGTCGACCGCGCGCGGCATGCACCGCGCGCTCAAGGGATCCCGGCTGCTGACCGTCGACGAGGGCGAGGGGCACGGCGTCGTCTACGGCATGTCGGCGGGCCCCGCCAACCGGTGCGCCGAGGACACCGCCACGGCCTACCTGGTCGCCGGCAGGCTGCCGGCGAAGGACGTGACGTGCCGGGCCGCGCCGGGCGTCAAGCCCACGCAGCCGCTCTCCCCGGCCTCCCCGGCCTTCGGCTGACGCCGGGCGGCGGGTCTACCGCACGCGGTCGACCCGCCGCTCGTCCCACACCGGCTCCGGCGTCTCACGGACCCGGCCGTCGCTGCCGAAGACCAGATAGCGGTCGAAGGAGCGGGCGAACCAGCGGTCGTGGGTGACGGCGAGGACCGTGCCCTGGAACGACTCCAGACCTTCCTGGAGCGCCTCCGCGGACTCCAGGTCCAGGTTGTCGGTGGGCTCGTCGAGGAGCAGCGCCGTGCAGCCCTGCAGTTCGAGCAGCAGGATCTGGAAGCGGGCCTGCTGGCCGCCGGAGAGCCGCTCGAACTTCTGCTCGGCCTGCTGCGTCAGCTCGTACCGCCGCAGCCGGGACATCGCGGCGCCGCGGTCCTGCGCGTGCTCGCGCCACAGGATGTCCAGGAGCGGGCGGCCCATCAGCTCGGGGTGGGAGTGGGTCTGCGCGAAGTGTCCCGGCACGACGCGCGCGCCGAGCTTCCAGAGCCCCGTGTGCGCCACCGGGTTCTCGGAGTCGCCCGCGAGCAGCCGCAGGAAGTGCGACTTGCCCGAGCCGTTCGAGCCGAGGACGGCGACCCGCTCGCCGTAGAAGACCTCCAGGTCGAAGGGTTTCATCAGGCCGGTCAGTTCGAGGTTCTCGCAGGTCACGGCCCGTACGCCGGTGCGTCCGCCGTGCAGTCGCATGGTGATGTCCTGCTCGCGCGGCGGCTCGGGGGGCGGTCCGGCCTCCTCGAACTTGCGGAGCCTGGTCTGGGCCGCGTGGTAGCGCGACGCCATCTCATGGCTGACGTCGGCGGCCTGGCGCAGGGTGCGGACCAGCTTCTTCAGCTGCTCGTGCTTCTCGTCCCAGCGGCGGCGCAGTTCCTCGAAGCGGGCGAAGCGTTCCTTGCGGGCCTCGTGGAACGTGGCGAAGCCGCCGCCGTGCACCCACGCGTCGGCGCCCTCGGGGCTCTGCTCGACGCTGACGATCTTCTCGGCGGCGCGGGCGAGGAGCTCCCGGTCGTGGGAGACGAACAGGACGGTCTTGCGGGTCTCCTTGAGCTGCTCCTCCAGCCAGCGCTTGCCGGGGACGTCGAGGTAGTTGTCCGGTTCGTCGAGGAGCAGCACCTCGTCGGTGCCGCGCAGCAGGGCCTCCAGGACGAGGCGCTTCTGCTCGCCGCCGGAGAGGGTGCGGACCTCGCGGAACTGGGCCTTGTCGTAGGGGACGCCGAGCGCGGCCGTGGTGCAGATGTCCCACAGCGTCTCGGCCTCGTACCCCTGGACCTCCGCCCAGTCGGAGAGCGCCTGGGCGTACTTCATCTGGGCGGCCTCGTCGTCCACCGTCATGATCAGGTGCTCGGCGGCGTCGACGGCCTCGGCGGCCGCCCTGATCCGCGGCTGGGCGACGGAGACGAGCAGGTCGCGCACGGTCGACTCGTCGCGCACGGAGCCGACGAACTGGGGCATCACGCCGAGGCCGCCGCTCACGGTGACACTGCCGCCGTGCGGCTGGAGCTCGCCGGAGATCAGCCGGAGCAGGGTGGTCTTGCCCGCGCCGTTCGCCCCGACGAGGGCGACGACCGCGCCCTCGCCGACCCGGAAGGAGACATCACCGAGCAGCGCCCGCCCGTCCGGCAAGTAGTACTCGAGGTGTGCGGCTTCCAGATGTCCCATGAGCGGGATTCTCCGTGGCCGGAGGGTGCCCGGGCAAACCGTTTCCCGACGCGGGCGGCCTGAACGGCGAAGGCGGGGGTACGTGTGCGCCATGTGCGCTGACAACCCCGACGTCTCCGGTCTCGACCTGTCCCGCCCCGCTGCCGGGCACCGCCCGGTCAAGGCCCGTCTGGTCTCCTTCGACAGCCGGCTCTTCGAGGCGGTCGCCACGCGGCACTGGCCCGGCGCCGACCGGGTCCTTCCCGGGCTCAGTCAGAGCGCCAACCACGGCGTGCTGTGGTTCGCGACGGCCGCGGCGATCACCGCGACCCGCACCCCGCGGGCCCGGCGCGCCGCGGTGCGCGGCGTGGCCTCGCTGGCGCTGGCCTCCGCGACGATCAACACGCTGGGCAAGCGTTCGGTGCGCCGCGCCCGGCCGCTGCTCGACTCGGTGCCGTTGATACGCCAGCTGAAGCGGCAGCCCGTCACCACGTCCTTCCCCTCGGGCCACGCGGCGTCCGCCGCCGCGTTCGCCACCGGGGTGGCGCTGGAGTCGCGGGCCTGGGGCGCGGCGGTCGCACCGCTCGCGGCGGCCGTGGCGGTCTCCCGCGTCTACACCGGGGCGCACTTCCCGAGCGACGTCCTGGTGGGCGGTGCGCTGGGCGCGGGCGCGGCGTTCGCGGTGCGCGGTCTGGTGCCGACGCGCTCGCAGCTGGCGCCGCCGGGACGGCCCCGGGTGACGGCGCCCGCCCTGCCGGGCGGCGCCGGTCTGGTCCTGGTGACCAACACGGGGGCGGGCACCCCGCAGCGCGTGAAGGCGCTGCGCGACGCGCTGCCGGAGGCGGAGGTCGTCGTCGCCGAGCCCGCCGACGTGGGCGCCGAGCTGGAGAAGGCGGCGGCCCGTGCGACGGTCCTCGGGGTGTGCGGCGGCGACGGCACGGTCAACGCCGCGGCCCGCGTCGCGCTCCACCACGGTATGCCGCTCGCGGTGCTGCCCGGCGGCACCCTCAACCACTTCGCGTACGACCTCGGGGTCGAGGACGCCCGCGATCTGGCGGGTGCGGTGGAGGCGGGTGACGCGGTCGCCGTCGACGTCGGCCGGTTCACCGCGGAGGGCGCGAAGTCCGGGGAGCCCAAGGAGGGGTACTTCCTCAACACGTTCAGCCTGGGCGTGTACCCGGAGCTGGTGCGGCAGCGCGAGCACTGGTCGCCCCGCATCGGCGGCAAGCCGGCGTCGGTGCTCGCGGCGCTCAAGATCCTGCGCTCCGACGAGCACCCGCTGACCGCTCAGTTCCGCGGCAAGGACCGGGCGCTGTGGCTGCTGTTCGCCGGCAACTGCACGTACCACCGGCCGGGCCTCACGCCGGGCCGCAGGCTCGACCTGGCGGACGGTCTGCTCGACGTGCGCATCGTGCACGGCGGGCGCAGGCCGGGCGCGCGGCTCCTGACCGCCGCGCTGACGGGCCCAGAGGTGCGCTCCCCCGCGCAGGCGGCCGCACGGCTGCCGAGGCTGCGGGTGGACGGGCTCAGCGAGGGCACGGCCGTCGCGTTCGACGGTGAAGTGACGCACGTGCAGGGCTCGTTGCTCATCGACAAGCTCCCGGAGGCGCTGACCGTCTACCGCCCGCTGAGCAACCTCCGCTGACCACATACTGATACACGGGTCTCACCATTCGGCATGGCGGCGTACGGTCTCCGTACTCGCAGTCTTCGTACTCGCACACGAAGGAGCTCCGCCATGCCGCAGGAGACCGCTGTCTACACGCACGGGCACCACGAGTCCGTGCTGCGCTCGCACACCTGGCGCACCGCCGCCAACTCGGCCGCCTATCTGGTCGGTTCGCTGAAGCCCCACATGACCGTCCTCGACATCGGCTGCGGGCCCGGCACCATCACCGCGGATCTGGCCGCGCTGGTCCCTGACGGGCGGGTGACCGGCGTGGACCGCGCCCCCGGCATCCTGGAACGGGCCCGTGCCACCGCGGCCGAACGCGGCCTGGACAACGTCGAGTTCGCGGTCGCCGACGTGCACGAACTCGACTACCCCGACGACTCGTTCTGCGTCGTCCACGCCCACCAGGTGCTCCAGCACGTCGGCGATCCGGTGCGGGCGCTGCGCGAGATGCGGCGCGTCTGCAAGCCAGGGGGCATCGTCGCGGTGCGCGACGCGGACTACGAGGCGATGACCTGGCATCCGCGGACGCCCGTCCTGGACGAGTGGCTGGACCTCTACCGGAAAGTGGCCCGCGCCAACGGCGGCGAGCCCGACGCGGGACGCCGCCTCAAGTCCTGGGCGCTGGAGGCCGGCTTCACGGACATCACCGCGACGGCGGACACCTGGTGCTACAGCTCGCAGGACGAGCGCGCCTGGTGGAGCGGGCTGTGGGCGGACCGTACGGTCGACTCCTCCTACGCCGGGCGCGCGGTGGAGAGCGGTCACACGGACGCGGCGCGGCTGCGCGCGATCTCCGGGGCGTGGCGGGAGTGGGGCGCGCGGGAGGATGCCTGGTTCGCGGTGCTGCACGGGGAGGTGCTCTGCCGGAAGTGACGCGTCCGCCCCTCGGCCCCCTCGTGCGTCACTCCCTGGGGAGCAGCGGGCCCAGCGGTCCGAGGTCCAGGTTGAGGTCCTCGGGACGCAGCCCGTACCGCCCCCGGAGCTCGGCCATCCGGTCCTCCAGGAGCATCAGCGTGAGGCCGATCCGCTCCTCCTGGTCCTCGGTGAGCTCGCCGGTGTCGAAGCGGCGCACGGCCTGCCTCTCCATCAGCTGACGCAGCAGTTCGACGATGGTCAGGACCAGTTTCACCAGGTCCCGCTCGACGGTGTCGGGGGCGAGGTCCACGCGCTTGCGGCGGTCGGTGTTCCGCTCCGCCTCCGTTCCCGCCTCCGTTCCCGTCTCCGTTCCCGTCTCCGGACACATGCGGTCCGCTTCCGCACGCAGGCGATCCGCCTCCGCACGCAAGCGATCCGCCTCCGCACGCAGGCGGTCCGCTTCCGCGCGTGCGGCATCCAGTTCTGTGCTCATGGGGTCACTCCAACTCCGGCCACGGCGAGGGCACCTGCTCGTTGACCGAGCTGATCAGGGCGTTCAGGTCGATGCGCACGAGGTCGACGTCCGCGATCCGCAGAGTGACGTCGCCCGCGATGACCACGCCGCCCGCGAGGAGCCGGTCGAGCAGATCGACCAGGGCGACTTCCCTGCGTTCGACGACGGTCATGCGGTCGCGTCCTCCTCGTCGTTCGCGTCACCCGTGAAGGAGTACGCCGCCCACGGCCCCGTCAGCTCCACCCGGAGCCTGCTCGTCCCTGCGCCCTCGTCCTTGGTGCGGTCCACGAGCTCGACGAACTCCTCGGAGTGCGTGCGGGACACCAGATAGGCCGCGTTGAGCACGTTGCGGCCCGGCACGCGGGACAGCTCCGAGTTCTGCGGGGCATGCAGCCGGCAGTCGTCGGCCCGCTCCGCGAGCCGCTCGTGCAGCTCCCGGCCGAAACCCTCGGCCTGCTGCCAGTTCTCCTCCTGCGCCGTGCGCTGACTGCGCCGGCGGCGCAGGTAGTCACGCCCGGAGCGGGGCGCGTCGGACGCCTCGGACGGGGTGTCCTCGGCGTCCTGCGCGTTCTCCATGTACACCTTCACGCCCCACTCCACGCGCCCGTCGATGCGGTCGAGGACGCGGTGGAACCGCTCCGCGCCGTCCTCCAGCATCGCGCGTACGCCGCTGTCGTCCCGGAAGACGGTCGCGAGGCGCAGCGGCAGCGGGCAGGTCACCGTGGTGAGCGCGTCGATCACGCGCTGGTGGGCGCGGGCCGTCTCGGAGAGCCAGTCCAGGTCTTCGAGGTGGGCGCGCAGGGGCGCTTCCGCGAAGTCCCGCTCCGGCACCGGGCCGACCAGGGCGACCAGGTCCCCGTGGACGAGCTGCCGGGGCGGCACGCCGCCGACCCCGGTGAGGTCGGCGGCGAGCGGCGCGGCGAGGGGGCGGCAGACCGCGTAGACGTACCGCAGGTCGTCGTGGTGCGGTCCGCCGCCGTGCGGGTCAGCGTTCGCGGCGTTCACGTGTCTCCTCACTGGCCTTGGTCCTGGCCCGCGTCCCGGCCTTGGCCTTCGTCTCGGCCTCGGCCTTCGTCTCGGCCGGCTCAAGGGCGTCCCGCTCCTCGAGCTCCGCCAGACGCTGCCTCAACTCGGCGTTCTCCCGCGAGAGTTCGGCACGGCGCGCTCCGGAGGAGAGCGCCGGGTCGTCCTCCCACCAGTCGATGCCCATTTCCTTGGCCTTATCGATCGAGGCCACGATCAGGCGGAGCTTGATGGTGAGCAGTTCGATGTCGAGCAGGTTGATCTTGATGTCACCGGCGATGACGATGCCCTTGTCGAGGACACGTTCAAGGATGTCGGCGAGGTTGGCCCCGCCACCGCCGCTGCCGTACGGGCCGGGGAGGCCACCGCCGCCGGGTGAGACCGTCATCGACGGTCCCGCCCGCCGCCGGCCGACCCGGCGTACTCACGCTGCTTCTCGTCGTCGGCCTCGGGCTCGTCCTCTTCGTACTCGGACTCCGGCTCGTCCTCGGACTCCGGCTCCTCCTCGTCCTCGTACTCGGCCTCGGGCTCGTCCTCGAGCTCCTCCTCGGGGACGTCCTCCTCGTCCTCGTACTCGTCGGCCGGCTCGTCCTCGTGCTCGCCCTCTTCGTACGCCTCGTCCTCTTCGGGCTCGTCGTACTCGGACTCGGGCTGCTCGTCGGACTCGGCGCCGCGCTCGTCCTGCACCTCGTCGTCCTGCGCCTGGTCCTGCGCCTCGCGCTCCTCCTCTTCCTCGGCCACCGCGTCGTCGTGGCTGCGGACGACCTCGCCGTCGCGGATCTCGCCGCGCCAGCCGTCGCTCGCCTCGCCGCGCATCGTGATGTGCCGTGCGAAGTGCTTGAGGTCCAGGCGGGCCCGGCGGCCCTGGGCGCGCCAGATGTTGCCGGTCTTCTCGAAGAGGCCCTTCGGGTAGTACTCGATGATCAGCAGCACCCGGGTGAGGTTCTCGGCGAGCGAGTGGAAGGTGACGACACCCTTCGTCGTCCCCTTGCCGCCCTCGGAGGTCCAGGTGATGCGCTGGTCCGGCACCTGCTCGGTGGTGTGCGCCTTCCAGCTGCGGCTGGACCAGAAGACCTTGAGCTGCCAGTCGGAGTCGGTGTCGCTCGCCACGGTGGCGCCCTTGACGCCCTTGGCGAAGGTGGAGAACTCCTGGTACTGGGTCCACTGGTCGTATGCGTCGCGCAGCGGCACGCCGACGTCGATGTACTCCAGGATGACCGTCGGCTTCTGGCCCGCGCCGCCCTTCTTGCGCTTGCCGCCGCCGAGGCCCTTGAAGGCGTCGGTGACCTTGTCCTTCAGGTGGCTGCCGCCGAGTTCCAGCGCGCTGCGCACCGGGCCCTTGCCCTCGGCGACCTTCTTGCCCGCCTGCGCGGCGAGCTTGCCGAAGCCGGGGCTCTTGCCGTCCGCGATGTCGTTGAGCTTGACGGTGGCGTCACCGAGCTTGTGTCCGACGCCGACGAGCATGCGCTCCGCCTGCGCCATGAGGTAGGCCTGCGCCTCCTCCTTGAGGCGGTCGGCAGCGGGACTCTTCGTGATGTTGCTCAGGGGCGAGTCAGCCATTGTCGCTGCCTCCCTTCGTCCTGCCGCCGCCCGAACGGGCCGACGAGGTGGCCCTGCGGGCGGTCCCGCGGGACGCGGCGGCCGTCTTCTTCTGGGCGGTCTTGCGGGCCGTCTGCTGCGCGGTCTTCTTCGCCGGAGCCTTCTTCGCGGCCGTCTTCGACGCGGTCTTCGCGCCCGTCTTCGGCGCGCTCCTCTTGGCCGGCGCCTTCTTGCGCCGCTCCCCGGACCGGGTCTCGTCATCGGATTCCGCGTCGGCGTCCGCGTCCCGTTCGTTCTCGGGTTCTTCGTCGTCGTAGGCGTCGTCGGCGTCGTCGTCCGCCTCGCGGTCCCGCTTGTCGTCGCCGCCCTTGACCTCGTCCGGCACGACGCCGGATATGCGGTCCTGGACACCGAGGGTGCGGTCGTGCAGCCGGTCGGCGAGGCCTTCCAGCTGGCGGTTGAGGAGGGATCCGGTGGCGGCCTTGCCCACGCCCCGCAGGTCCTGGCGAAGCTGGTCGCCGATCTCCTTGAACTGCGGGTTGTTCTCCAGCTGCTGGGTCACCATCTGGCCCAGCGCCTTGGGGCTCAGGTTGAGCCGCTTGCCCGCCACCATGCTGCCGACGGCGAACGCGAACTTCGCCTTCTTCGTGCGCCCGAGAACGTATCCCGCGCCCACGGCCAGGCCTACTGCAAGTCGGTTCATTATCAGAAGTCCTGTCCTGTGCTCTGCTGCAGTCGGTCAAGGAGCTGGTCCTCGCACCGCTCGAACTCGGCTTCGTCGATCTCTCCCGCCTCCAGGAGCTCTTCGAGGCGGGAGAGTTCACGACGGATCGCCGAGGGGTCGTAGTACTGCCGCTCCGCCTCGTCGACCACCTGCCTGAGCACCCAGAGGGAGCCACGGGCAGGGGCCAGAGGCAGCATGAGCAGTTCTCCTATGAGCCCCATGCCGTCATCACTCCGCGGGCTCGGAAGGCCCCGGGTCGACGAAGCTGTAAGGGGGCAGCGGGCCGTGCACCCGCAGGTCCAAGTGCGGCTGCGTGGCCTTGAGTTCCTCGACCGCCGAGAGGAATCCCTCGGACGTCTTGCGGTCCACGAGGAACGAGATGTTCGCCAGCCAGCCGGTGCCCTCGGGCCCGTCGCCGACCGCCTCGGCCGTCGGTTCCAGTGCGCGCCGCACCTCGACGGCGTCGCTCTGCTCGCGGGCCCGCACGCCGTTGGTGATCGCCTCGCCCAGTTGCAGCTTCTGCTCGTGGGAGCCGCCGCCCGCACGCTGGTTGGCCTCGACCATCGCCCGCAGGTCCGGGTTCTCGGCGAGCACCTGGTGCAGGACGGCCTCCTCGTGGTGGGTGGCCTTCACGTTGTACTCGACCTTGCCGTCGAGGGTGCGCAGCCGCTCCTCGTAGTGACCGGCCCGCTCCCCCAGTACGGAGACGACCGTCTCGTCGTCCGGGGCGAGGCTGCCGAAGCGCATCGGGAGCACGGACCCTGCCGCGCCGGCCTCCGACAGGACGTTCTGGTGCGCGAGCAGGTCGCGCCGCTTGGGCTTGAGGTCCTCGGGGGCGTCGCTCACGATCGCCGCGAGGTCGCCGTTCTTCAGGACGCGCACGGGGAGCGCCGGTCGACCGATGCCCTCCATGCCGTCCGGCAGCGCCGGGTGGGAGCTGCTCGCGATGCCGTAGACGTACGTGGTCATTCCTGCTCCTCCTTCCGGCGGGAGGTCGAGCGGCGGGCCCTCGGCCGCTCCTCGCTCTGACGCTCGCCTTCTTCACGGGACTGTTTGAAAGCGTCCGATATGGTCTCGGCGGCTCCGGAGAGCGCGCCCTTCGACTTGCCCTTGGCGCCGGACTCCGTGATCTCGCCGACGAGGCCGGGCAGGCCGGGGTCCTTCTTCTGTCCGGTCTCCAGGTCGAGACGGTTGCACGCCTCGGCGAACCGGAGGTAGGTGTCGACGCTCGCGACGACGACACGGACATCGATCTTCAGGATCTCGATGCCGACCAGCGAAACGCGTACGAAGGCGTCGATGACGAGTCCTCGGTCGAGGATGAGCTCCACGACGTCGTACAGGCCACTCGTGCCGCCTCCGCCGCCGGACTGTTGTGCCGGGACTACGGTCATACCGACGGTGCCTCCTTGAGTCTTGTCCTGCTCTTTCGGGCCGTGTCTTGTCCGGTCGTGCTGCCGGCTCTAGCCGCCCGTTCCGCGGGGCTCCGAACGTCCGCGCTCGTAGCGGCGCAGCCGTCGGTAGCCGGTGAGCTCGCCCTGCGGGTCGAGCTGCACCTCGTAGCTCGCGAGGAGGCTCATCGTGTCGGGGACACGGGAGAGCTCCAGAACCTCTATCTCCAGCAGCCAGCCGTCCTCGGTGCGTTCGAACGACGACACCGATTCGGGGGTCATGCCGGTCAGCTCGGCGAGCTGCTCACGCGCGTTGCGGAGGACTGCCATGGGGCCCGGCAGCGATTCCTTCTCGCTGCTCGATGCCTTTTCATCCGTTGTCTTGCTGTCTGTGGTTTTACGGGGTGTATTGGCCATGTTCACCTCCTCCACCGGGTTACCCGTTGAGCCTTGGCCAAACGTGCTCAGCCGCGGAGCGCCCGCAGCTTCCGGCGGGCGGGCCCGAGGGCGCGTCCCGAGCGCAGGACACCGGCCCAGGGCTCGGTGCGGGCCTGCTCCACGGCGGTGTCGATGGTCCAGCTGCGGGCGTGCACCGCGGGGTCGTCGAGCTGCTCCCAGGCGATGGGCACGGCGACCGGTGCCCCGGGCGCCGCCCGCACGGAGAACGGGGCGACGGCCGTCTGCGCGTACCCGTTGCGCTGCACGTCGAGGTAGAGCCGGTCGCCGCGGTCCTTCTTGCGCGGCGCCGTGGTGAGCCGCTCGGGGTGGGCCTCGGCGAGGGTGTCGGCGACGTCCTTGGCGAAGGCGCGGGCGTCGTCGAAGTCGTGGTGGCCGTTGAGGGGCACGATGACGTGCAGGCCGCGCGAGCCCGTCGTCATGAGGGCGGACGGCAGGTTCATCTGGTCGAGGAGCTCGCCGAGGAGACGGGCGGCGTCGCGCACCGACGCGAAGTCGTCCTCGGCGGGGTCCAGGTCGAAGACGAGCCGGTCGGGGCGGTCGATCCGGCCCGTCCGGGAGAGCCAGCGGTGCAGGGTGACGCAGGCCTGGTCGGCCAGGAAGAGGAGCGTCGCCGTGTCGTCGCACACGGTGTGGGTGACCGTGCCGTCCTGCTTGGCCACCTCGGCGCGGGTGATCCAGTCCGGATAGTGGTCCGGTGTGTCCTTCTGCATGAAGCGGGGGCCCTCGACGCCGTCCGGATGCCGCTCCAGCATGAGGGGACGGTCGCGCAGGTGGGGCAGCATGAACGGCGCGACGGACCGGTAGTAGTCGAAGAGGTCCGCCTTGGTCAGGCCCGAGCCGCCGCCGTCCCCGTTCGTGCCCTTGTCCTTGCTCCTGCCCTTGGCGTCGGTGACCGGGAAGAGGACCTTCTGCGGCCGGTGCAGCTCCACGGTGCGACGGCCGGCCCGTACCGTCCGTACGTCGTTCATGGGGAATCCCTTCGGCTCGGTTCGCCGGGTGCGACGTGCCTCGGCGGGTACCCAGCGTCAGGTCCTGCACGCGTGCGGGACGGTTCCGACACGGTGGCGTTCACCCTGGTCGGGAGGGTGGCTGGCACCACCGGGAAGTCGGGGGCGGACGGGCGTGCCCCTGGGCCGCGGGGCCGGAAGGATCGGACGTACCGCATCCGGTACGCATCTGAGAGGCGCCCCATGCCGCAGCACCCCGAAGTGACGAACCCCTCGCGCGCGGAGCGCGGCACCGACCTGCCAAGTACCCCTCGCCCCCGGCCACGCCCCCGCTCGCACGAGCAGCGGCTCCTCGCCCCGGCGCTGGCCCGGATGCTGCCGGGCGCCGACGGGCCGCCCGCTCCCGGCCCGGTCAGGGCGGCCTTCGCGCTCTGGCTCACCGCTGCCGCCGCGGGCGTCTTCATGACGGCCGCCGACGGGCTCCCGCTCCTGCCGTTCCTGCCGCTCCACATGGCGGTGTGCTCGGCGGCCGTCCTGGTGGCGGTGCGGATGCGGCGGGGCGACCGGTGGGCCCGCTGGGTGCTGGCCTGCGTGCTCGGGGCGACCGGCACGCTGTCGCTCACCGCGTGGGCGGGCGCCTCTCCCGGGTGGCCGCCGGGCTTCGCCGACGTCCTGGCGGGCGCCGGGTGTGTGCTGCATCTCGCCTCGGCGCTCACGGCGACGGTCCTGATGTTCCGCCCGGCGGCCAACGCCTGGTTCAGGGCGGTGCACCGCTGACCGCGGCCGTCGGTGTCACCGGACCACGCCCTCCTCCACCAGGAGGCGGGCCGCCGCCGCGATCGACTCCGCGTCGATGCCCGCGGCCCGCAGCTGCTCCTCGGGCGACGCCGAGCCGGGCATGCTCCGCACCGCGAGGCGTACCAGGCGCGGTACCGGCCGGCCGTCGGTGAACGCGTCGAGGACCGCGTCACCGAGACCGCCCTGTTCCCGGTGGTCCTCGACGGTCATGAGGCAGCCGGTGCGTTCCGCGGCCTCGCGCAGGGTCCTCGCGTCGACGGGCTTGACGGAGTACAGGTCGACTACGCGCACCGCGATGCCCTCGCGGTCCAGCGCCTCCGCGGCCGCCAGCGCCTCGTGGACCGTCACGCCCGCGGCGACGACGGTGAGCCGGTCGGCGTCACCGGAGCGCAGCACCTTGGAGCCGCCGACGGGGAACTCCTCGTCCGGCCCGTAGATGA
The DNA here is from genome assembly GCF_008642315.1 of Streptomyces venezuelae. NCBI lineage: Bacteria > Bacillati > Actinomycetota > Actinomycetes > Kitasatosporales > Streptomycetaceae > Streptomyces > Streptomyces venezuelae. The sequence goes on from NZ_CP029192.1 coordinate 1,480,182, forward strand.
CGGGCGTGTCCCCGCGTGACGTCCGCAGATAGCTGATTCCGTCGAGCCCGGCCATGGCCGCGACGAGCCGTCCCGTCTGGTGGGCGTCGCACGGGTACAGGACCGTGGAGCCGTGCACGGCGCGGAACAGCGCCAGATCCTCCAGGCCCATCTGCGACGGGCCGTCCTCGCCGATGGCGACACCGGCGTGCGAGCCGACGAGGTTGATGTCGGCGCCGCTCACCGCCGCCATCCGCACGAAATCGTGGGCGCGGGTGAGGAACGCGGCGAACGTCGACGCGTACGGCACCCAGCCGCGCGCCGCCAACCCCACGGCGGCGGCGACGAGTTGCTGCTCGGCGATGTAGCACTCGAAGAACCGGTCGGGGTGCTCCTTGGCGAAGTACTCGGTCCTCGTCGAGTCGCCGACCTCGCCGTCCAGGGCCACCACGTCGCCGCGTGCGGTGCCGAGCGCGGCCAGCGCCTGGCCGTACGCGGTGCGGGTGGCGACGGCGTCGCCCAGGGCGTGGCGCGGCAGTTCGAGGTGGCCGCTGCGCACGGCGTGCATGGCGCGGGCGGCGGCGGGCCTGCGCATCTCCACGCGTACGTCGTGTACGCCGCCCAGCTCCTCGACGGCCGCGTCGGCGTCCGGGAGCGGCTTGCCGTGCAGTCCCTCGCGGTTCTCCACGGAGGCGACGCCCTTGCCCTTGACGGTGCGGGCGAGGATGACGGTGGGCTGCCCGACGGTGGACGCCGCTTCCTGGCAGGCCCGGTCGACGGCGTCGACGTCGTGTCCGTCGGCCTCGACGACGTGCCAGCCGAAGGCCTTGAACCGGTCGGCGTAGGCGCTCAGTTGCCACTCGTGACGGGTGGGCCCGCGCTGGCCGAGGCGGTTGACGTCGACGATGGTGGTGAGGTTGTCGAGGTGTTCGTACCCGGCGTGCTCGGCGGCCTCCCACACGGATCCCTCCGCGAGTTCACTGTCGCCGCACAGCACCCAGACCCGGAACGGGATCCGGTCGAGCCGCTTGCCGGACAGGGCCATGCCGACACCCACGGGCAGCCCCTGCCCGAGGGAGCCGGTGGCGACCTCCACCCAGGGCAGGGCGCGCGGTGTCGGGTGCCCCTGAAGGCGGCTGCCCTGCTCGCGGAAGGTCAGCAGCTCGTCGTCGGTGACCGCACCGGCCGCCTTGTACGCGGCGTAGAGGAGCGGCGAGGCATGCCCCTTGGAGAGGATGAACCGGTCGTTGCCGGGGTGGTCCGGCCGGTCGAAGTCGTAGTGCAGATGGCGTCCGATGAGGACCGCCATGAGGTCGGCCGCGGACATCGACGAGGTGGGGTGGCCGGACCCGGCGGCGGCCGCGGCGCGGACGGAGTCGACGCGCAACTGCCGTGCGATGGAATCGAGTTGTTCACTGCTGTTGGGCATCGGGTGCCTCCTTGGGTGGCGGGTGCTCGGTGGCTCGTGAGGGGCGGTCGTCCGGGTGCGGCAGGCGGGCCACCTCGGGTGAGGCCGATTCCAGCGGGACCGACCAGGAGCGGACGAGGCCCAACTGGACGGCCTGGCGCGGCAGCACGGAGTCCAGGAGCCAGTCCGCGGCGACGCGGACGCGGTTGCCGGGCATGGCCGCCAGGTGGTAGCCGCGGGTGACGGCTCCGGCGAGGGGCCCGGAGAGCGGTACGCCGAGCGGGTTGGCGGCGGCCTGGGCGCCGCCGAGGTCGACGGTGAAGCCGAGGTCGCGGTGGCGGTAGGGGCGGCGCGCGCCGAGGCCGAGGGACGCGGCGACGTTGCGTCCGGCCGTCGCGCCCTGGCGCCACGCGTGCTGGGCGGTCATCGGGGTGTACTCGCCGGGCCCGGTCAGGTCGGGCACGGCCGCCGCGTCGCCGCACGCGAACACCTCGGGGTGGCCCGGCACTTGGAGGTGTGTGTCGACGCGCAGGCGGCCCCGCTCCAGGGGCCGTCCGAGTCCGGCGACGAGCGGATCGGGGCGTACGCCGACGCACCAGACGAGGGTACGTGTGTCGACGGCGTCCCCGTCGTCCAGGAGCACCCCTTCCGGGGTGGCTTCCTTGACGGAGGTGCGGGTGCGGACGTCCACGCCGCGGCGCCGCAGGACGCGGTCGGCGGTGGCCGACAGGCGCCGGTCGAGTTCGGGGAGGACGCGGTCCGCGATGTCGAGCAGCAGCCAGCGGGGCCGGATGCCCTGCCGGAGCGGCTGCTTGCGCACCAGCGCGTCGGTGAACGGCGGTCCCTGCGCGGCGAGTTCGACGCCGGTGTAGCCCGCGCCGACGACCACGAACGTGCAGCGGGCCCGGCAGGTCGCCGCGTCCGGTGCCGCGGCGGCCAGCTCGATCTGGCGGGTGATGTGGTCGCGCAGGTAGAGCGCCTCGGGCATGCCGCGGAAGCCGTGCGCGTGCTCGGCGACGCCCGGCACGGGCAGCAGATTGTTGACGCTGCCGACACTGAGGACGAGCCGGTCGTAGGGCAGTTCGCCGCGCGCGCCCTCCGGGTCGGTGTACGACACCGTGCGCCGCTCCAGGTCGACGCCGTCGGCCTCGCCGAGCGCGAGGCGTACGTGCGGCAGCGTGCCGGAGAGGGAGACGGTGACGCGGCGCGGCTCCAGGACGCCGGTGGCGACGTGCGGGAGCAGCGGCAGGTACAGGAAGTAGTCGGTCGGGTTGAGCAGGGTGATGTCGGCCGTGGTCCGGGTCAGCCGGGACAGGGTGCGGGCCGTGCGGTATCCGGCGAAGCCGGCTCCGACGACGACGATGCGGGTTCGGCTCACGGTGCGCCTCCGGCGGGTCGAAAGGGGTCGAATCCGGCGGGGTCGGGACCCCACGCGTGCCCCTGCGCGGAGGCCGCCAAACACGGTGCGGTACCGGGGCACTTCACCAGTCGACACCCCCGAGGGGCGCCGCGCGAGGGCCGTTTGCGCCCGCCCGGCGGGGTTACTCGCAGCCGTATCCGCCCGCCCCGCTCCGCCCGCCGCACCGGAGGTGCACCCTCATGCCCGAGTACGGATACTTCCTGGCGACCGAGGAGTTCGGACCCGCAGAGCTGGTCGAGCAGGCCCGCATGGCCGAGCAGGCCGGGTTCGAGTCGCTGTGGATCTCCGACCACTACCACCCGTGGAACGCGTCCCAGGGACAGAGCCCGTTCGTCTGGTCGGTGATCGGAGCGCTCGCGGAGGCGGTGTCACTGCCTCTGCAGACCGCCGTGACCTGTCCGACCGTGCGCATGCACCCGGCGGTCGTGGCGCAGGCCGCGGCGACGAGCGCGGTGCTGACGGGCGGCCGCTTCCGGCTCGGGGTCGGCACCGGCGAGGCGCTCAACGAGCACATCACGGGCGGCCCGTGGCCGCCGGTCCACGTCCGCCTGGAGATGCTGGAGGAGGCGGTCCAGGTGATGCGGAACCTCTTCACCGGTGGGGAGGTCAACCACCGGGGCACCCACTACACCGTCGAGAACGCCCGCCTGTACACCGTGCCGGACGAGCCCGTGCCCATCGACATCTCGGGCTTCGGACCCAAGGCGACAGCGCTCGCGGCCCGCATCGGCGACGGGTTCGTCACGATGACGCCCGACGAGACGCTGGTCTCGCACTACCGCAAGGGCGGGGGCGGCGGAAAACCGGTCAGCGGCGGCATCAAGGTCTGTTACGGCCCCGACCGCCGGGAGGCGGTGCGCCGGGCGCTCAACCTGTGGGGCAGCCAACTGCTGCCCGGCGAGATGGCTCAGATCCTGCCGACGCCCCGCCACTTCGAGCAGCTGGAGCCGCTGGTCACCGAAGAGACGGCCGCCTCGTCCTTCACGTGCGGCGACGACGTCGACGAGCACGTCGCGGCGCTCACCGCGTACGCAGACGCGGGCTTCGACCGGGTGTACGTGGGCCAGATCGGCCCGGAGCAGCGGGGCTTCTTCGACTTCTACCGCACGAAGGTGCTGCCGCAGGTCCAGGGCGCGCCGCCTGCCACACCGGGTGACGGCATCCGCCGTTGACGCCCTTCGGGTACGACTGAGGAACGGTCCGATGAAGCACGAAGTCCCCATTGAACGACCCGCCGTCTCCGCGTACACGGTGCCCGCGGACGGGCCTGAGGCCGACGGCACCCTCGCCTGGGACACCACGACCATCGTCGTCGCCGAGGTCACGGCCGGCGGCGCGACGGGGACCGGGTGGACCTACGCCCCGGCGTCCGTGGCGGCCCTCATGGACGAGGTGCTCGTCCCCGTCGTCCAGGGCCTCGACGCGCTCGACATCCCCGCCGCGCACGACGCGATGACGAAGGCCGTCCGCGACACCGGCCGTGCCGGAGCCGCGGGATGCGCGATATCGGCGCTCGACATCGCGCTGTGGGACCTGAAGGCACGCCTCCTTGAACTGCCTCTCGTGCGCCTCCTGGGAGCGGCCCGCGACGAGGTGCCCGTGTACGGGAGCGGCGGCTTCACGACGTACCACGACACGCACCTGGCGGCGCAGCTGAACGGCTGGGTGCACGGCCAGCGCATCCCGCGCGTCAAGATCAAGATCGGTGAGGGCTGGGGCAGGGCGGCCGCACGCGATGTGTCCCGGGTCCGCACCGCGCGGGACGTCATCGGTCCGCAGGCCGAGCTGTACGTCGACGCCAACGGCGGCTACACCCGCAAGCAGGCGGTACGGGTGGGCCGGGTGCTCGCCGAGCACGGCGTGGGCTGGTTCGAGGAGCCGGTGTCGTCGGACGACCTGCGGGGGCTCGCGCTGGTCAGGGACGCGCTGGTGTGCGACGTGACGGCGGGAGAGTACGGCTACGACCTCCCGTACTTCGCCCGCATGATCCCCTCCGTGGACTGCCTCCAGGTGGACGCGACGCGGTGCGGAGGCCTCACCGAGTGGCTGCGCGCGGCAGCCCTCGCGCAGGCGCACGGCCTGGAGGTCTCCGCGCACGGCGCGCCCCATGCGCACGCCGCGGCCGCCGCGTGCGTGGCGAACCTGCGGCACGTCGAGTGGTTCCACGACCACGTGCGCATCGAGTCGATGTTCTTCGACGGGGCGCTCGACCCGACCGGCGGCGTCCTGCGCCCGGACGGCGGCGTCGGGCACGGCCTCGAACTGCGCGCGGGGGACGTGGAGGAGTTCCGGGTCGTGTGATGCGTGTGCCGCGTACGGCACGTGTGATGTGTGGACGCTTGTGATCAACACCCTTGCGCGCCTGTTATGTTGCGCCGATGTCAACGATCAGGCAGATCCAGGTGACCTTCGACTGCGCGGAGCCCGAGCGGGTGGCCCGCTTCTGGAGCGAGGTGATGGGCTATGTCGTCCCGCGGCCGCCCGAGCCGAGCGGCGCGTGGGCCGTCTGCGAGGACCCGTCGGGCGCCGGTCCGCGCATGTACTTCCAGCGCGTTCCCGAGGGGAAGGTCGCCAAGAACCGGGTGCACCTGGACGTGCGGGCCGGCACCGGGCTGGTGGGAGCGGAGCGCCTGGCCGCCCTGGAGGCGGAATGCGCCCGGCTGGTCGCGCTCGGCGCGGTCCACCTGTACACGCAGTTCGCCGACGAGGAGAACGAGTCGTGCATCACGATGCAGGACGTCGAGGGCAACGAGTTCTGCCTGGACTGAGCCGTCCGTGACGGGACTCAGGGGGTGTCGCCGTGCTGTTCGAGGCGGCGCAGGCTGTCGGCGGCGCGTTCCTTCCGTTCGGCCGGCGGCAGCTCCCACCACGCCGTGCCGCGCTCCCCGAGCCCCGTCTTCGCCAGCTGCACGCGGGCCCTCGCCGTCTTGCGCGCCGCTTCGTCGTCACGCGCGGCGCCGACCGCCCTGCGGGCCGCCATCAGGTGATGGACCAGCCGCTCCCGCACGTCCTCGGCGAGGTCCGGATCGGTGGCCCGCCACCGTCGCCCCTTGACGACGATGAAGTGACCGTCCTCCGTGCGTTCGACATCGTCTGCGTCCTTCGCGGCCATACGGCCATCATGACCCGGACCCGTCGGTGGCGCGGCCCCACGGCCGGACGCCCGCGCGGCCCGTCGGGGGCGCGGTGGGCGGCATCGGCGGCACGTCGGGGGTGTCGGGCGTGCCCGGCGGGACGGTGGGGGCCGTGGCGGGGGCGGGAGGGGCAGCAGGCGTGGCAGACGTGGCGGCCGTGGCGGGGGCCGTCAGGCCGCTGCCGCCCGGCTCGGGCAGTGCCTCGCCTCCGGGGAGGCCGGCGGCCGACGTCCTGGCGTCGTGGCCGGGGCCCGACCGCGCCGCGTTGCGCAGCAGGAACGCCGCCGCGCCGAGCACCGCGGCCATGATGAGGGCCGCGGCCCAGCCGGGCAGGCCGAGGTCGATGACGAGGCCGAGGGCCAGGACGACCGCGGCGCCCGCGTAGAGGGCGGCGGCGCCCGAGGCCGCGTACAGCGTGGCCTTGCGCCGCTGCTTCCTGGTCTGCTCGCGGAACTCCTCGCGCAGTTCGGCGCGGATCGTGCGCACCAGTTCGTCGGTCAGGCCCTTGTCGAGGCCGGACAGTGGATTCTCTGGACCAGTCATGGCGCCCGGGTACCCGCCCGACCGGCGGCTTAACGAGAACACCGCGCGTGCGACGCCGACCCCACAGGGTGACGCAGGACACACCATGGCCGGTTGTCCCCTAGGGTAGGCGGCGCGTGATCGTCCGGATTCGCACCCGGGAAGCACCATCGGAACCACGGAGGTATCCATGTCCTCGAAGCGACGTCGCAAGAAGAAGGCCCGCCGCAAGAACGGCGCGAACCACGGCAGCCGTCCCCAGTCCTGAATCAGGACCGGCACGGCGAACGGAGGGCGGCACCGAACGGTGCCGCCCTCCGACGTGCTTGCGGTCGAACGGAGTCGGCGGACGGAGTCAGCGGATCTTCTCGCCGGAGGCGGTGGCGAGCGGGCGGTCAATCATGAAATCGTTCCGACCATGGAGATCCTGGGAACCACGCTGCGGATCTGCGTCGAGGACCTGGAGTCCTCCGTCGCGTTCTACGAACGGCTCGCGGGCGGCAAGGCGATGCGTTTCGAGCGCGGCGGCGTCTCCGTCGCGGCGATCGGCTGCTTCCTGCTGATGAGCGGTCCGGAGCACGAGCTGGAAGTGCTCCGCAAGGTCTCCGCGACCATCGCGGTCAAGGACGTCGACGAGGCGTACATGGTCCTGAACGCGTCCGGCGCACGGGTCATCGCGGGCCCCGTCCCGACCCCCGCGGGCCGCAACCTCATCGCGATGCACCCCGACGGCTCCGTGTTCGAGTACGTGGACCGCCGCGTCACCGAGGCCTGACCCGTATCCTCGGTCCGACCGAGCGGAGGACGGTGCACGTGGCGGGCAGGACGGCGAGTGGCGCGGCGACGGACGGCGCCGGACGGACGTCGCTGAGCGCCCAGGCCCGCGAGGCCGTACGGCAGCGCATCGTCGACCGCCGTTACGCCCTCGGCGCGCGTCTGGTGGAGCGGGAGGTCGCCGAGGAGCTGCGGATGTCCCGCGTCCCCGTCCGCGAGGCCCTGCGCTCCCTGGTCGCCGAGGGCCTGCTGGAGCTGCTGCCGCACAGCGGTGTGCGGGTGCGGCGCCTGGAGCCCGACGACGTACGGCATCTGTACGAGGTGTGGGAGCCCCTCGCCGTCCAGGCGTCCCGGCTCGCCGCGCGACGGGTGGCGCAGCACGCGCCGGACGAGCCGTCCGGTCTCGCCGCGCTCCGTGCCGCGCTCGGCCACGCGGAGCAGGCGTCGGACGCGGACGACGGGGCGCGCGAGGTCGCCGCCCACACGGCGTTCCACGAGGGCATCGTCGCCCTCTCCGGCAATCCGCTGCTCGCCCGCACGATGGAGCAGCTGAGCTGGCAGCTGCAGCTCCTGTTCGGAATGCGCGCCGAGCCGGACCACATGCGGGCCCAGCACCGGCTGATCTACGGGCGGATCGCGGCGGGCGACGAGGACACGGCGGCGGCGAGCACGCTCCTGCACGTACGGGACAGCCAGGCGGTGGCGCTGCGGGCACTGTTCGACGAGAGCGGTCCCGCGTGATGGCCGGAGTGCGGCCCCGCGTGCCGGTCGGTGTGCGGCCCCGCGTGCTGCCGGGCCGCGGTCACACGGCGGTGGCGACCTTCCACAGGTGGCCGTCCGGGTCGCTGAAGTAGCCGAAGTAGCCGCCCCACTCGGTGGCGGCCGGTTCCCTCACCACGGTGCCGCCCGCGGACTCCGCGGCCTGCACGGTCTCGTCGACCTCGTTGCGGGAGTCGGTGAGGTAGTGGAGCGAGACGCCGCGGAAACCGGCTCCCTCCGGAGGGACGCCCGCGTCCTGCGCTGCCGCCTCCCACTCGTACAGCGCGAGCATCGACGACCCCGGCCCCAGGCTGCACCGCACGAAGCCCGGATAGTCCTGGTCGACCTCGCAGCCCAGCCCGTCGACGTAGAACCTCTTGGCGCGGTCCAGGTCCTCGACGCCGAGCATGACGGCGCTCACCTGCAATGACATGGCGGTCTCCTAGCTGTCCCCGTTGCGGCGGATGCGAGTCACGCTATAGCGGCCCTGATCGCCCCGCCTCTTGAGCCAGGTTGTATACCGAGCACAACGCTCACCGGGGCGCCATTCGGAAATACACCCGCAATTACTGCCGCACCTCTCTCGCACCCTTGCCGCCCCGTCGGCGCTTGGTATACAAACTGGCGGACGCTCCCCCTCCGCTCCCTTCCGCTCCCCCCTCCGCTCCCTCTCCCCAGGAGTCGCCCGATGTGCGTTGAGAACACCCCGCCGCCCCCGTCCCGCCTGACCCGGCGCGGGGTCCTCGCGGGCGCGGCCGCGCTCGCGGGCACCGCGGCGGCACTCTCGGCCTCCGCGCCGCCCGCAGCCGCATCTCCCTCCCCCGGTACCGACGGCCGCACCGGGACCGGCACCCGCACCCGCGGCGACCTCGTCATCGACGGCGGCACCCTGCTCGACCCCGCGACCGGCGAGGTCACCGAGGACGCGGTGGTCGTCGTCGCGGACGGGATCGTGCGCGCGGCGGGCAGCAGGGCCCGGACGCGCGTGCCCGGGAACACCCCCGTGCTCGCGGCTCACGGCCGCTGGGTCCTGCCGGGGCTCGTCGAGGCGCACATCCACCTGAACACCGCGGCGGAGGCGCGGGACGCCGTGCTCTCGGGCGCCACCACCGCCCGCAGCGGCTCGACCAACTTCTACCAGGACATCGCCGTACGGGAGTTGGCGGACCGGGCCCCGCGCCTGGCGCCCCGGCTGCGCGCCGCCGGCATCTTCGTCACGCCCGACCTCGGCGACACGGTCCTCGCCGACCCCGACCTCACCCCCCTCGCCACGCTGCGCGACGGGGTGCGCTCGCGCGAGGCACTGCGGCGCGTCGTCGAGGTCAACCTCGCGCGCGGCGCCGACGTCATCAAGACGCGCGTCAACGAACGTGCCGGGCTTCCCGAGCAGGATCCGCTGGCCCAGGTGTACGACCGCGATCAGCTGTCGACCGTCGTCGCGGCCGCCGCGCGGGGCGGCAAGGGCGTGCTGTGCCACAGCTACAGCGAGCAGGGGTGCCACGACGCCGTCCTCGCGGGCGTGCGCTCGCTGGAGCACGGGGTGTACGTCGGCGAGCGCACGCTGCGCGCCATGCGGCGCAAGGGTACGTACTTCACGCCGACACTCACCGCCATCGCCGGGCTCGCCGAGTCGTCCGACCCGGTGCTGGCCGAGCGCGGCCGCACGTATCTGCCGGTGCTCGAACGCGCGGTGCTCGCCGCCCACGAGCTGGGTGTGCCGCTCGCGGCCGGCACGGACTCGTCCGGCGGGGAGGTGGACCCCATCGGGCGCGAGGTGGAGCTGATGCGCGAGGCGGGGCTGCCCGCCCTCGACGCGATCCGTACGGCGACCACGGGCGCGGCACGGCTGCTCGGCCTGCGGGACCGGGTGGGTCGGCTGGCACCCGGGTTCGCGGGCGACGCGCTGCTCGTGGACGGTGACCCGCTGGCGGACGTCACGGTCCTCAAGAAGCCCGTACGCGTGGTGCGTTCGGGCTTCGCTCTCTGACCCGTTCCCTCCCACCCATACTCCAGGAGTCCTCATGACACCCTTGTCCCGCCGCGGAATCATCGCGGGCGCCGCCGCCCTGGCCGGCACCGGAGCCGCCCTGTCGTCCGGCACGGCGAACGCGGCCGCCGGCGCCCGCGGGTCCGACGACCGTCACGGCGACCACGGCGGTCACGGCCGCGGCAAGGCCGTCGTCTTCCGTGAGGTGCGCCCGCTCGGCGCACGCACCCCCGTGGACCTCACCGTGGTCGACGGGAAGATCTCCGACCGTCCCGCGCCGAAGGGCGCCAAGGTCGTCGAGGGCGGCGGCCGGGTCGCGCTGCCCTCCCTCGTGGACGCGCACATCCACCCCGACAAGACGACGTGGGGCGGCTCCTGGGTGACGCGGAAGCCCGCGAGCGGCATCGCCGACTACTGCGCCCAGGACGTGGAGCTGTTCAAGAGCCAGCGGCGCCCGGTCGGCGAGCGTGCGTACGGCCTGATGGCGCACGCGGTGACGCGGGGCACCCGCGCGATGCGGGCCCACGCCGACGTGGCGCCGGCCTACGACCTGGCGGGCCTCGAAGGTGTCGCGCACGCGCGGGACCGGCTGCGGCACGCCCTCGACGTGCAGATCGTGGCGTTCCCGCAGCACGGCGTGGTGCGCGCGCCCGGCACGGCGGAGCTCCTGGAGGAGGCCGCACGCTCCGGTCTCGTCGACTTCGTCGGCGGCATCGACCCGATCAGCTTCGACCACGCGATGGACGAGCAGCTCGACCTCGTCTTCGGGCTCGCCGACCGGCACGGGGTGGGCGTCGACATCCACCTGCACGACCGGGACGAGAAGGGCACGAAGGTGCTGCGCTCGATCATCGACCGCACCCGCGCGCTGTCCCTGCGGGGCAAAGTGACGGTCAGTCACGTGTTCTGCCTGCCGAACCTGTCCGACGGCGAGCTGGGGAAGATCGCCGCCGACCTGGGCGACCTCGACATCTCCCTGACGACCGTGGCGCCGAACGAGTCGCTGGTCCTGCCGATCGCGAAGCTGCGGGAGCACGGGGTGCGCGTCGGGCTCGGCTCCGACGGCGTGCGGGACGCGTGGAGCCCGTTCGGCAACGCGGACATGCTGCACCGCACGCACATACTCGGCTGGGTCACCGACGTCCGCCTCGACGAGGAGCTCACGGACTGCTACCGCGTGGGCGCCCACGGCGGCGCGGACGTCATGGGCCTGCGCCACGCGGACTTCACCCCGGGCGCCCCGGCCGACTTCATCCTCGTACGCGGCGAGAACGTGCCGCAGGCCATCGTGGACATGCCGCAGCGGGACATGGTGGTGCACGGCGGCCGGGTGGTGGCCCGCGACGGCGAACTGGTCTAGGGCCTGACCCGTCTCACCCCTCCGCGGGGCGCATCCGGAAGTCGTACCGCTCCGGTACCGCCTCGCCCGTCGCCGCCGCCCACAGGTCGCCCAGTGTCTCCGCGCCCTCGCGGAGGTCCGACGCCTCGAATCCGGCGTCGAAGACAGCGCGCACGCCGTCCATGTCACCCTCCGCGAAGAGGAGTTGGGCCTCGACCAGACGGAAGCGGCCCTCCGCTCGGGTCGCTTCGTGCAGGCGGTTCCAGACCGCGCGGGCCGCTTCCGTGCGGTGCGCGGCGAGCAGCTCGGTGATGGCCTCGCGGCCGAGCGCGGCGGTGGCCACGGTCCACACGGGGCCGTCGTCGCGGCGCTCCTGGCACAGGTCGTCGAAGGCTTCCGCGTACCGGTCGGCGGCCCGTTCGGTGTTGCCCTCGGCGTGGTCGGCGACGGCGAGGCAGCGCAGCAACGGCCAGCGGGACGGGGCGAGTCCGAGGCCGCGCTCCCAGCTGCGGACGGCCTGCGCCCGGTCGCCCGCATGCCACTGGGCGACCCCCAGGTGGTACTCGGCGAGGGGCCGGGCGGGCGCCGTCTCCAGCATGTCCCGCCAGTGCGGCGCGACGAGGGTCGGTCCGGGTGGCCCGACCTTGCGCGGCTCGGGCACGGCGCCCGTGTGCAGCAGCTCGAGCCACGGCGCCTGGTCGGGGCCGAGCGTCGACTCGGCGAAGGGCGTGCCGGGCAACTTGTGGCCTGCGCGCAGGACTTCGAGGGCACCCCAGCCCGACCCGGTGGCGAGCGTCTCGCCGGGTTCGGTGTCGGCGGAGGCCAGCCACGCCTCGTGGGCCGCGTCGACCGCCTCGCGGGGCAGCGCGTCGGCCAGGCGCGCCGCGACCTCGTCCCGTGCGCCCGCCCACTCCCCGTGCACGCGGTCGGCGGACGCGGACAGCGGCCCGTACGACTCCAGCCAGCTGAACTCGGTCTCCGCGTCCAGGCGTACGTGCTCCAGCTGGGTGCGTGCGAGACCCGACTGGATCTCCGCGTAGCCGCCCGTGCCGGGTTCGGTGAGCCACTCCTGCCAGCGGCGGCCGCCGGGGCTCGTCCCCCAGACGAAGAGCTTGCGGCCGCGCGGCAGGTCGGTGGAGGTCTGGACGAGCCCGTGTCCCTCGTCGTCGAGCGCGGCTATCCAGCGGCGTGCGCCGCCCGGCACGTCGTAGAAGTAGTCGGCGGGGTACTCGCTGTCGCGCGGGTACGTCCGGTCGGCGCCCTCGAACCGAGGGACCGGCACCTTGCGCAGCGCGCCCGTGTACGCGAAGTGCCAGGCCTCGTCGGCGGGGGCGAGGACCCTGCGCCCGTCGGGCACCGCGATGTTCGACCACCAGTAGACGGGGGCGGGCTTCTCGTGCGGATTGCGTATCCGGACGCCGACGTGCAGGAAGTCGGAGTCCTCGGGCAGCCAGAGGTCGACCTGGAAGGGCAGGTCGCGCAGCCGCTCCCACTCCCACAGGCGGAGCATCTCGCCGCCGTCGGGCGCCCGCACGCGGGCCGCGTGCACGGGGGCGCAGGACAGGGTGGTGTGACCGGTGGCGCCGATGTTCCACTCGATGCCGCCGGACGTCCAGGCGCCGTTGAGCGCGAAGGCGGCGGGCTGCAGCACCGGGTTGCGGTACAGCAGTTCGCGTCCTGTCGGCTTGTGCAGGAGGGAGTGGACGCGGCCGCCGTACCCGGGCAGGACGGTGGCGCGCAGCCGGGCGTTCTCCACGACGATCACGTCGAGGTCCGTGTCGGTGCGGTCGCGTCCGTAGCCGTCGAGGACCCGGGTGGGCAGCGGGGAGCTCAGCGGCGCGTACCCGAGCTGCCGCGCCATGTCGCGCGGCAGCCCTTCCTTGGCGCGTTCGTCGAGGGTGTGCACGTTCCGCAGGGGCAGCAGCGGCGGCAGCGGGTTCTCGGGCCCCGGCGCGGCCGCCGGCAGGGTCAGTACGTCGCGTCGCACGGTCGTCTTCACGATCACCATGGAACACGGTCGGCGGAGCGTCGGCCAGGGGCCGCCCAGGTCAGGATTGTGCAAAGGCCTCCACGATCACGTCGGTGAGCAGGTCACCCGCCTTGCCGTCGGGGTCGAGATCGGGGTCGTAGATGGTGACGTTGAGGCCGACGCAGCGCGGGGATCGCACGAACGGCCGCAGCAGGGCCAGGAGTTCCTCGGCGAACAGGCCGCCGGGGTCGGGGCTGTCGACGGCGGGCATCACCGAGGGGTCGAGGACGTCGGCGTCCAGGTGCACCCAGAATCCGTCGAGTTCGGGCTCCTCCAGTGTCTGCGCGACGGCGCGGGCGATGTTCTCCTCGCCCCATTTGCGCAGTTCGCCGACGGTGGCGTTGGCGATCTTCAGGGTGGTGAACTCCGCGCGGTCCTCGTCGCCGTCCCTGATGCCGAAGATGCAGACGTCCTCGTCGCGGACGTAGGGCCGCAGCCCTTCGAGGTCGGTGAGGTCCTCCTGGCCGCGGCCCGTGGCGAGGGCGAGCTCCTCGCCGCCCGCGGCACCGATCCGGTCGGAGTTGCCGGGGTGCCGGAAGTCGGCGGAGCCGTCGATGGACGCGATGCCGTACCGCCCGATGCGGCGCAGGGCGAGCGCGGCCCCCAGCTGGATCGAGCAGTCGCCGCCGAGGACGACGACGAAGTCCTCGCCGCGCACGTGGTGTTCGATGCGGTCGGCGAGCTTGCGGGTGTAGGAGGCGATGGCGGCGGCGTTGAAGACGCCGTCGCCTTCCTGCCAGTCACCCCGGTCGTAGCGGGGCGGCACGACCACGCCGCCTTCGAAGGCGCCGAGGCGCCGCAGGATGCCCCGTTCCCGCAGGGCCCCGGCCAGTTTGTAGCAGCCGGGCACGGTGCCGGGGGCGGGCGGGCGCAGGCCCAGATTGGAGGGCGCGTCGACGAGCACGATATTCCGCATGCCGCCCATCCTGTGCGACGTGCACAGGCCCTTTCAACACTGCCGGTGTCGTCGAACGGAAGAGCGGGGCACAGACGGCCGCATGTCGGCAGTGATCGCCCAGCGCTCGTGGTCGCGCCAGGCCCCGTCGATGAAGAGGAAGTCGGGCGAGAAGCCTTCGCGGCGGAAGCCGGCGCGGCGGACCAGTGCGATCGAGGCGGCGTTGCCGGGCTGGATGTTGGCCTCCAGGCGGTGCAGGCCGAGTTCCTCGAAGGCGTACGTGAGGACGAGCCCGAGCCCTTCGCTCATCAGGCCGCGCCCGGCGGCGTGCGCGAAGGCTCCGTAGCCGAGGGCTCCGCAGTGGAAGCCGCCGCGGACGATGTTGTTGATGTTGATGAACCCGGCGACGGCGCCGCCGTCCCGTTCGCAGACCACGAACCCCGCCTTGGTGGGGTCCTCGATGACCGTCCCCGCGTAGGCGCGGAAGGCGTCGTGGGTGCGCGGCGGGAAGAGCCAGGGCCGGTGCAGCTCCTGGCTCTGGCTCGCGCGGGCGGTGAACTCGGCACCGTCCGCGAGGGTGAGGGGGCGTATGCCCACGCTGGGGCCTTCGACGAGGAAGGGGCGGTGTTCGGACATCCGGCCACGCTAGCGGGCTCTCAGGTGCGGGGGCACCGCTCGCCGGTCTTGACGACGCCGAGAGTGATCGTCTCCCCGTCCAGCCGTTGGCCGGGCGCCGGGGACTGAGTGCACACCTTCCAGTTGGCGGGCCACAGGACGTGCCGCCGGAAGCCGCTGAGATCCGCGGCGTCGACGCGGGTGCGCCAGCCGACGGCGGAGTGGACGTCGGTCAGCGTTCTGCCGCGGAAGTCCGGCATCGGCGGCCCTGCCGCGACGGCCGCGGTGACGGCCATCAGGCCGGCCGCGACCGTGCCGCCCACGACCGTGCCCGCCCGGGCGAGCCGTGCCCTCACCGCCTCCTCCGCATGAAGTAGGCCCCGCACAGGGCGCCGATGAGGCCCGTGCCGAGGAGAGCCATCCACAGCGGGACGGTCACTTCGGGGATGAGCAGGCGGATCTTGGTGCTGCGGGTGTTCTCGAAGATGAACACGAGGGTGAGGACGACGACCGCGGCGACGGCCACCCTGCCGGGCGTCATCAGCCCGCCGCCCGGGCCGCCGCCCTGGGAGCCGCCCGTGGAGGTGTTGGGGCTCATGTTGTGGACCCTTCCGTCGGAGGTACTCCGGCCTCCCCCGCTCCCCAGCATGGGCAGCCGGGGGGCGGAGCGCGCGGTGGGGGTGCCTCCGGGGTGGGTCGGTGGGCCGTACGGGTGAGCGCGGGGCCCCCGCGGGTCAGTGGCGGACGACCGGCAGCTTCAGGACGCCGGTGTCCTCGGGCGCGCTGGTCACGGTGACGGGCTTGACGCCCCGGTTGCCGCCGTACGCGCCGTCGCTCGCCGCCACCACGAACCGCAACCGGTGGCCCTTCTCGTAGCGGTGCACGATGCCGGGCAGCGACACCTTGAAGGGCTTCGTGACGTCGGGCACCCGCACCGGGGAGACGAGACGGTGGACGAGGGTCTTCTTGCCGTCGGGCGCGACGTCGTACAGCTTGGCGAAGAGGACGAGCTTGTCGGCGGCGTCTCCGGAGTGCTGCACGCGCTCCGTCCTCGGCGAGATCACCTTCAAGGTCGCCTCGGGCGCGCCGACGACGTCCACCGCGCCGCTGAAGGGGTCGGTCGTCCAGTCGAGGTAGGTGCCCTTGGTGTCGTGCGGCGCCGGGTCGGGCAGGCCGATCATCCCGGCGAGCGAGGACTCGGAGTGGCTCGTGGGGATGAGCCAGTTGCGGTACTCGCGGCTGCCGCGGGCCACCTTCGCGCGGTCGTCGACGAGCTTGCCGTCGCCGGACAGGTAGAGCGTGCGGTTGCGCGCGGGGACGTCGGCGGCGGTCGCGTAGGTGCTGTCCGGGTCGCCGATCCAGTCGCGGTAGTAGGCGAAGGCGGGCCCGGTGTCGACGCCCTTCTTGTGGTGGAGGTAGCGGTCGAACCAGGCGAGGACGCGCTTGCCGACGTACGAGGTCTCCAGGTTGCCCTCGCCGAGGTTGAGCTCGCCGGATGCCGGGTCGGTCATGCCGCCGCTGTGGCCCCAGGACTGCCAGATCATCTTGGCGGTGGTGCCCTGCTTCTTCAGCGTCCTGTACGTCGCCTCGGCCTCGTTGAGGTTGAAGAGGCTGTCGGCCTGACCCTGCACGAGGAGTGTCGGCGTCTTCACCTTGTCGAGGTAGGAGACCGGGGAGACGCCGCGTGCGAACTTCTGCAGCGCCTCGGTCCTGTCGGCCGGGTAGCGGCCGGAGTTGAGGGTGCGGATGGTGTCGCAGGCCTTGGTGACGAAGTGCAGGCAGCCCAGGCGGTTGATGCGGGAGGGGTCCAGGTCGGGGACGAGCAGGGGCTGGCCCTCGCCGATGAGGTAGAAGCCGTTCATCCACTGCCACTTGGCGGCGCCGGGGACGCTCCGGTCCGCCGCGTTGTTCGGGTCGAGGGAGTACGCCAGGTCGTTCCAGGTGATCATCGGGACCAGGGCGTCCACACGGTGGTCCACGGCGGCCGTCGCCATCTGGACCGCGCCGCCGTACGATCCGCCGATCATGCCGACGCGCGGGTCGCCTTCGGCGTCGGAGGTGACGTAGTCGGCCCTGGTCCCGTCGTCGGCGGACCGCTTGCCGCCGAGGAAGTCGATGAGGCCGGAGGCCGCCCTGCCGTCGATCTCCGGGTCGTCCAGGGAGATCAGGCACCCGGACTTGCCGAAGCCGAGGCCGGAGTAGACGAGCGAGACGTAGCCGCGTTCGGCGAAGGCCTTGCCGGTCGCGGCGGTCCCGTCGGACTTGCTGCCGCCGAACCCGTTCGTCGTGACGACGGCCGGTGCGGGGTGCGCGGCGTCCACCCCGGCGGGCCGGTACAGGTCCGCGTCGACGGTGCAGCTCCGGCCGCCCGCCTGGACGGTGAACTTCAGCGCGGTGACGGTGTACTGGCCGGGCGTCGTCGCGTCCGGTGTCGCGCCGGCCGGGGCGGGTGCGGCGACGGCGAGCGGGGCGGCGAGTGCCGCCGCGGTGGCGAGGGTCAGGGCACGGCGACGGGACAAGGGGACCTCCACGCTGAGGACGGCCGACGACCGGCGACTACCGGCCGGTAAGTACCGGCCGGAGTCATGCTGTGACACGTGTCATGTCGGGGTCAACGGCTGTGCCGTGTTTTTTCACCACCCCTCCAAAGGAGGACGGTCAGACAAGGGCGGGCTCGTCCAGCGTCAACGTCCCCGCGTCCGCGTCGAGTTCACCCGCCACCCCGAACGGCACAGTCAGCGCTCCCTCGCAGTGCCCGAACCCGAACTCCTCCGCCACGGGCACGCCGAGCCCGCCGAGCCGGTCCGCGAAGAGCGCGCGCAGTTCGTCGCGGTCACCGCACTCCTCCCACGAGCCGAGCACGACCCCCGCCACCCCGTCGAGCCAGCGGGAACGCAGGAGTTGGGTGAGGATCCGGTCCATGCGGTACGCCTCCTCGCCGATGTCCTCGATGCAGAGCAGGCCGCCGCGTGCGGAGGCCCGTGCCGTGGGCGTGCCGAGGTCGGCGGCGAGCAGCGACACACAGCCGCCGAGCGTGACGCCGCGGGCCCGGCCGCCGACGAGGACGGTCGCGCGCGGGGAGCCGGAGCGGATCACGCGGGCCTCCTCGGGCGCGAAGAGCGTGGTGCGCAGGTGTTCCTGGGCGCGGGCGTTCTTGAGGAAGCCGACCGTCGCCGTCATCGGCCCGTGCAGGGTGGCGACGCCGAGGCGGGTGGCGAAAGCCTCGTGCAGGGCGGTGATGTCGCTGTAGCCGAGAAACACCTTGGGCCCCACCGTCCGCGTGGCGCGCAGCATGGCCCGCCAGTCGACGAGGTCGACCATGCGCTGGGCGCCGTATCCGCCGCGGGCGCAGAACACGGCGGCCACGGACGGGTCGCACCATGCCTGTTCCAGGTCGCGGGCGCGGTCGGCGTCCGCCCCCGCGAGGTAGCCGAACTCCGGGTGGCGGTCGCGGACATGGGGCGCGACGACGGGGTCGAGGTCCCAGCCGCGCAGGATGTCCAGGCCCGCGTCGAGGCAGTCGTCGGGGACAGGGCCGCTCGGCGCGACGACGGCCACCCGCGCACCGGGCGTGAGGCGCGCGGGCCGTACGAGGGGTATCACTTGGTGAGCTCCAGAGTGGGGACGCGTCCCGCGAGGTCGATCCTGAACACCTGCGCGTACAGGGAGAGTTCGGCTTCCAGGGCGCGGACCATGGTGTCGGCGCGGCGGAATCCGTGCCCTTCGCCCTCGAAGGCGATGTAGGCGTGCGGCACGCCGCGCCCCTCCATCCTGGCGAGGAACCGCTCGGACTGCGGGGGCGGACAGATGACGTCGTCGAGGCCCTGGAGGAGCAGGAACGGCGCGCTGATCAGCTCGGCGTGGCGGGCGGGTGAGCGTTCCGCGTACCGGCCGGGGACGGCGTCGAGCGGGCCCACGAGGGATTCCAGGTACTGGGATTCCAGGTCGTGGGTCTCCCCCGACGCGAACGCGGCGAGGTCGAGGACCGGGTAGCTGATGGTTCCGCAGGCGTAGACGTCCGTGCAGGTGAGGGAGGCTGCGGTGGTCCAGCCGCCCGCGCTGCCGCCGCGGACGGCGAGGCGGGCGCGGTCGGCGGTCCCCTCGTCGGCGAGGGCGAGGGCGACGGCGGCGCAGTCGTCGACGTCGGCGATGCCCCACTGTTCGCGCAGCCGGTTGCGGTAGGCGCGGCCGTATCCGGTGGAGCCGCTGTAGTTGACCTCGGCGACGCCGATGCCGCGTGAGGTGAAGTAGGCGATGGCCAGGTCGAGCACGAGGGGCGCACGGCCGGTGGGGCCGCCGTGGGCCCACACCACGTAGGGCGGCAGTTCGTCGTCGGGCGCGATGTGGCCGGGGTTGTGCGGCGGGTAGACGTGCGCGTGGATCTCGCGTCCGGCGGGGCCGTAGAAGGTGCGGATGTGCGGTTCCGGGTAGTACGCGGGGTCCACCGGGTCGTCGTGGGCGGCGCCGACGACGCGGGCGCGGCCGGTACAGGTGTCCAGCTCCACGACTTCGTACGCGCTGCGGGGGCTCGCGGCGACGCCGGTGACACGCGAGCCGTGCGCGGCGACCGTCGAGGCCCACTCCGTCCAGGGGCCCGCGGCGTCGACGACCTCGCCGGTCTCGGGGTCGAGTATGCCGAGCGAGGTGGCGCCCTTGCCGTGCACGACGGCGATCAGTCCGCTCTCCAACGGCGCGAACCAGTTCCAGCCGACCTGCCACAGCGGGCCCGCGAACTCCTCCTCGCGCGGGCAGAGCGGCTGCGCGTCGCCGGCTTCGCCGGTGTCGCGCGGGTCGGCCCGGTACAGGTTCCACCAGCCGGTGCGGTCGCTGGAGAACAGCAGCCGCCCGTCGTGGGCCCATTCGACCTGTGCGACGGACTCCTCGGGGCCGCCCGCGACCGTGCGGGCCGGGCCGAACGTGCCGTCGTGGTGCACGTCGGCGAGCGTCAGCTCCGTGCCGTCCCACGGCATGCGCGGGTGGTCCCAGCCGATCCAGGCGACGTGGGCGCCGTCGGGCGACAGGCGGGGCCCTGTGACGAACCGGTGCCTGCCGTCGGACAGTTCGCGCACGGCACCGCGGTCCCCGGCCGCCGTTCCGTCGAGCGGCACCGCGGCGATGACGCGGCGCACGTCGGTCGGCGCCTCGCCGGTGAACTCCTCCAGGACGCACCAGACTTCGCCCCGGTCAAGGCGGAGCACGGGGTCGACCCAGCGCAGGCCGCCGCCGGTGCCGGAGACCGGGGTCAGGGGTCTCGGTTCGGCGCCGGGGGCGTCGGGCTCGTACGCGTACAGGCGCTGGTCGGCGAAGTCGACGAAGACCACGAGCGGACCTTCGGGGCGCTCGGCCCCGGCCCAGGGACGGCCGCCGTACTCGACGACGCGGCTGCGCACGTTCCACGGCGCGGGCAGCACCGTGCGCTCCTCGCCGTCGGGCATGCGCCGCACGAGCGCGCGCCGGCCCGCCTCGGTGGGCCGCGGCGCGGTCCACCAGGTCTCGGCGCCGACGAAGCCCACGAACCCGGGAGCGCCGTCGTGGGTGGCGGCGAGCTCGGCGTCGATCGGCGACGGCCATGATCCGTACGCCAGGGTCTGCATCATGTCCTTCTCTTCCCCCATTTTCGCTAGGCCGTACGCAGAAAGCGGTCGAGGACACGGACGCCGAAGTGGAGCGCGTCGACCGGGACGCACTCGTCGACTCCGTGGAAGAGCGCCTGGTAGTCGAAGCCCTCCGGTGTCCTCAGCGGCGAGAAGCCGTAGCCGGTGATGCCGAGCCGCGAGAACTGCTTGGCGTCCGTACCGCCCGACATGCAGTACGGCACGACGTGTCCCTCCGGCGCGAACTCCTCGACGGCCGCCCTCATGCGCGCGTACGTCGGCGAGTCGACCGGCGCCTGCAGCGCCACCTCGCGATGGTGGAACTCCCAGTCGACGTCAGGCCCGGTGAGTCGGTCAAGCGTTCGTCGGAACTCTTCCTCGCCGCCCGGCAGAAAGCGGCCGTCCACGTACGCCACTGCCTCCCCAGGGATCACATTGACCTTGTAACCCGACTGCAGCATCGTCGGATTCGCGCTGTTGCGGACGGTCGGCGCGACGAGGTCGGCGGTCGGGCCGAGCTTCTCCAGGAAGGCGTCCACGTCGTAGCCCGGCGCGTCGGGGTCGGTCTCCAGGCCGTAGAGCGCGGCCAGCTCGACGAGCGAGGCGCGCACGGTCGGGGTGAGCCGGACCGGCCAGCGGTGCTCGCCGATGCGGGCGATGGCGCCGGCCAGCCTGCTGACCGCGTTGGCGTGGTTGACCTTCGAGCCGTGGCCCGCCTTGCCGCGCGCGGTGAGCTTGAGCCAGCCGGTGCCGCGCTCCCCCGCCGCGATGGGATAGATCTGGTTGCCGCGGCCGTCGTGGAAGGTGAAGGCACCCGACTCGCTGACGCCTTCCGTGCAGCCCTCGAAGAGCGCGGCGTGTCTGTCGGTGAGGAAGCCCGAACCGTCCTCGGCGCTGGCCTCCTCGTCGGCGGTGAAGGCGATCACGAGGTCGCGCCTCGGCCGCACCCCCGCGCGGGCCCACTGGCGGACCACGGACAGGATCATCGCGTCCATGTTCTTCATGTCGATGGCGCCGCGGCCCCAGACGACGCCGTCGCGGATCTCGCCGGAGAACGGGTCGACGCTCCAGTCGGCGGCCTCGGCGGGCACGACGTCCAGGTGCCCGTGGACGAGCAGGGCGTCGGCGCCCGGGTCCGTGCCCTCGATGCGGGCGACGACGTTGGTGCGGCCCGGGGTGCGCTCCAGGAGGGTGGGTTCGAGCCCCGCTTCGGCGAGGCGCTCGGCCGCGTACTCGGCGGCGGGCCGCTCCCGGCAGTCGCCGCCGCCGCGGTTGGTGGTGTCGATGCGGATGAGCTCGGAGGTGAACGTCACGACCTCGTCGAGCGCCCGCGCGTCCACGTGATCGGCGGGCTCCTGCACCTGACCTTGCTGACTAGCCATACTGCTCCTCCACGGCGGCAGAGGCGATCGTCGTAACCGCCTTGAAGGTACGGATCCCCTCGTACATCGTCTCGCTGTCGTACGCGACCTTGCGCTCCCCCGTACGGCGCACACCCGGCACGACGGTCGACGCCATGGAGAGGTGCTCCGCGTCGAACTCGACCTCCACGGTGAACGGACCGCCGTGCACCGGCTCGTGGCGCACGGCGAGCGACGCGGCCTCCTTCGCGGCGGCGCGGATGTCCGCGGCGGTACGGGCCGGGGTGCGGCAGACCGCGGCGTACCGCGAGACGTGGTCCTTGACGGCGACCTTCAGCGCGCCCGGCGCGTAGCCGAGGGCGTCCTCGCAGGCCAGGTCGTCGCCGGTGACGAGCACGACGGGGACGCCGTACTCGGCCACGACGTGCGAGTTGAGCAGGCCCTCGCTGGCCCGGACGCCGTTCACCCACACGCCGGTGATCTGGTTGGCGAGATAGGTGTGCGCGAGGACGCCCTCCATGCCGGCGCCCGCGTGGTAGCCGACGAACGCGATGCCGTCCACGTCGTCGTGCTGCACGCCCTCCACCATGGAGAGCGACTTGTGGCGCCCGGTGAGCATCTCCACCCGGTCGTCCAACTGCTCGAGGAGGAGGTTGCGCATCGTCCAGTGCGCCTCGTTGACGAGCACCTCGTCGGCGCCGCCGTCGAAGAACCCGAGCACGGCGGCGTTGACGTCCGAGGTGAACATCGCCCGGCACCGCTCCCACTGCCCAGTGCCGGGCAGCACGTCGGCCGGCCAGGTCACGCCGGTGGCGCCCTCCATGTCGGCGCTGATCAGGATCTTCATAACCCTCTCCCTCGCATCAGGTGCCGACACCAGTCTCGCAACCACGCCGGGAATCGCGGTGGAGGGGTGTCCAGTGCGGCAGGGCGTCGTCCAGGCGCGGGTCCCGCGGGTCGTCCCACACGAGGCAGCCCCACACGATGCCGGGGACGTCGGGGCCCAGCCGGTCGCCGGGTCCTTCGACCAGCGTGCGGTGGACGGCTTCGAGGTAGGCGGCCGCCGACGGGTGGTCCGGTGCGGTCACGTCGGGCCCCGACATCGTCGACCACCGGCCGACGCCGTCCTCGGACAGGTACCGGCCGTACTCGGGACCGGCCTCGTCCCCCGTGAGCCACGGAACGATCCGCGCCCCGTCCCAGTAGTCGCGTCCGTCGGCCCCGGGCAGGCGCGGTCGCGGCGCGTCCGCGGGCCCGAGCAGCACACCGTCCGGCAGGAACGCCCCGGAGCCGACCTCGCCCTCGTCCTCGTTGGCCTCGATGTACTGGTGCGCCACGCCCCCGCACAGCCGCCACACGGCGACGAGTTCCGCGGGCAGCCCGTTACCCGAGGGCGGCCGTCAACCGGGCCTCGGCCCCACGGATCTCGTCCTCCGTGGCGGGCGGCAGGAGAGAGGCGTACGACGTGGGGGCGTGCACCCGCAGCCAGTCGGTCAGCCGCTGCCATGCGGCGGTGACCCGGACGACCTGATCGTTTCGCTCGGACATCCGGACAGAGTAGTCAGCGGGTACCTCGCCCGCTTCAGTAAGCCGGGCGGATCACGACCGCTTCGGTCCTGACGGTCCCGCCCTCCCGGAAGGTCAGGACGAACGGGACCCGTTCGCCGAGACGCAGCGGCTCCCGGACGCGCACCATGACATCCAGGCCGTACGGCGACATGGTGAGGCCCTCGCCCGCCGGGACGACGGCGGAGTCCACCATGCTCATGCCGGCGGCACCGCTTCCCATGGGTGCGTACTGGCTGAGCATCACGTCGTCGAACGCGGGCGACGTCACGGAGGTCAACCGGTCGTCGGAGCCGCCGGAGTTGGCTATGCGGAAGAACGCGGCGCTGACGCTCGTACCGCCGTACGGCAGGAAGACCGTCCCCTCGGCGACCTCGACGCGCGCCGGAGTGCCCGCCGCGCCGGAACCGGTCCACGCGGTGAGCAGCCCCAGGGCGACGGCGCACGCGGCGACGGGTCCGAGCGCGCCGCCCAGCCCCTCGCGCAGGCCGCGGCGGGAGGGCCGCCAGGAGTGCGTGTCGCTCATCGGTGACCTCCACGGTCGTGACGGCGGTCGCGGCGCGGGGCCGGACCGCGGGCCGGGCGCCAGGTGCGCAGGCGCAGGCTGTTGCCGACCACCAGCAGGGAGCTCGCCGACATCGCCGCGGCGGCGACCATCGGGTTGAGCAGGCCCACCGCGGCGAGCGGCACCGTGACGGCGTTGTAGCCGAAGGCCCACAGGAGGTTGACGCGGATGGTGCGCAGGGTGCGGCGGGCGAGGCGGACCGCGTCCGCGACGGCCTCGATGTCGCCGCGGACGAGCGTCACGTCGGCGGCCCCGATCGCCACATCGGTGCCGCCGCCCATGGCGATGCCGAGGTCGGCCCCCGCCAGCGCCGCGGCGTCGTTCACGCCGTCGCCGATGACCGCGACGCGGCGGCCGCCCTCCCTCAACTCCTGTACGAGGGAGACCTTTCCCTCGGGTGTGCAGCGCGCGTGGACCTCGTCGATGCCGAGGTCCTCGGCGACGGCGCGGGCGGTGGCCTCGCGGTCGCCGGTGGCGAGGACGGGCCGTACTCCGAGGCGCCGCAGCCGGTCCACGGCACGGTAGCTGCCGGGCCGCACCAGGTCACCGACGGCCACGAGCGCCTCGGGCCTGCCGTCCATGAGGACCAGGACCGGGGTGTGCGCGGCGCCCTCGGCCGCCGCCAGCGCCTCGGCGAGCGGGCCCTTCAACTCGTCGCCGGGAGAACGCACTTCGACGGGATGTCCGTCGACCTCGCCCCGGACGCCCCGTCCCGCCTCGGCGACGAACTCGCGGACGGCGGGCAGCTTCTCGTGGGGTGCGGACTTCTGCGCGTACGCGGTGATGGCGCGGCCCAGCGGGTGTTCCGAGCCCTGCTCCACGGCTCCGGCGAGCCGCAGCGCCGCCTCCTTGCCGATGCCGTCGGGTGCCGCCGTGCACACGGTGACGCTCATGTGTCCGGAGGTCAGGGTGCCGGTCTTGTCGAGGACGACGGTGTCGATGTGCTTCAGCGCCTCCAGGGCCTGCGCTCCGGTGACCAGGACACCCAGCTGGGCGCCCCGGCCCGTCGCGGCCATCAGGGCGGTGGGGGTGGCCAGGCCCAGAGCGCACGGGCAGGCGACGACGAGCACGGCCACGCAGGCGGTGACGGCGGCCTGCGGGTCGGCTCCGGCGCCGAGCCAGAAGCCGAGCACCGTCGCGGCGAGTGACAGCACGACCGGCACGAACACGCCCGCCACCTCGTCCGCGAGGCGCTGCGCGTTCGCCTTGCCCGCCTGGGCGTCGGTCACCATGCGGGTGATGCGGGCCAGTCGGGTGTCGGCGCCGACGGCCGTGGCGCGGACGAGGAGCAGCCCGCCCGCGTTGACGGCGCCACCGGTCAGGCCGGACCCGGGCCCGACCTCCACGGGTTCGCTCTCCCCGGTGACCAGCGACAGGTCCACGGCGGAGTTGCCCTCGACCACGACACCGTCGGTAGCGACCCGCTCGCCGGGCCGCACGACGAAGACCTGACCTGCCCTCAACCGAGCGACAGGGATGACATGTTCGTCCCCTGAGTCCTCTCTTACGGCGACGTCCTTGACCGCGAGCCCCGCGAGGGACCGCAGCGCCCGCCCTGTGCCGTGCCGGGCCCGTGCCTCCAGGAACCGCCCGGCGAGGACGAACAGCGGAACACCGACGGCCGCCTCCAGATAGACGTGCGCGACGCCGTCGTCGGCGGAGGGCAGCAAGGTGAACGGCATCGTCATGCCGGGGGTGCCCGCGCCGCCGAGGAACAGCGCGTACGCCGACCACCCGAAGGACGCCACGACACCCAGCGAGACCAGCGTGTCCATGGTCGCCGTCGCGTGCCGCAGCCCGCGCAGCGCGCGACGGTGGAACGGCCACGCGCCCCAGGTGGCGACCGGTGCGCCGAGTGCGAAGCACAGCCACTGCCAGTTGCGGAACTGGAGGGCGGGGACCATGGAGAGGACCAGCACGGGGACAGCGAGCAGCGCGGTGATCAGCAGCTGCCGCCGTTGCCGGTCTTCCAGGGCCGACTGTTCTCCTGGACGTCCCTGTTCGTCCGGCTCCTGCTCCCGCTCCTGTCGTGGCGGCTCCGGCAGCTCCGCCGTGTACCCGGCCTGCTCGACGGTGGTGACGAGTTCGGCCGGGGTGACGGACGGCGGATGGCTCACACGGGCGCGGCCGGTCGCGAGGTTGACCGTCGCCGTCACCCCGTCCAGCCTGCCGAGCCGCTTCTCGACCCGTTTCACGCAGGCCGCGCAGGTCATGCCGCCGACGGTGATGTCCGTGCTCACCACGGCGTCCGCCGCCTCGACGCCCATCAGTGGCCTCCGCCGTGCATGCCGCCCATGTCACCCGTACCGCCCATGTCGCCGTCACTGTCGGGCCGGGTGCCGGAGCCCGACCCGGTCTGCGAGTCGTGCATGCCCGGCGCGACCGGTCCGACCGCCCTGCCCACGGCGTACGACGCGGCGAAGACCAGAACCAACAGCAACAGAAAGCCGCAGAGTGCGGGCGGCGGCACGAATCTCCGCCGTCTGTCCTCAGCCATCACCGCTCCCGGGTCGCGCGAGGTGCGGACCGGCCGGTCCGCACCTCTCCAGGAGTCGGACGGGACGGGGTCCGAGTTCCCGGGCGGTCACCACTGGGCCAATTCGTGGCCAGATCCTTGCGGACCATGGCCATATGGCCACTCGATGCGGCCGGGACGGCGGCACAAGATCGAAGCATGAAGATTCTCTGGGTATTCGCACATCCGGACCGGCGCTCGCTGGGCGGCTCCCTGATGACGGACGGGCTGCGCACGCTGGAGTCGCTCGGACACGAGCACCGCACATCGGATCTGTACGGCATGGGCTGGAAGGCCGTGGTGGACGCCGACGACTTCGGGGACGCGCCGCACGACCGGCGCCTCTTCGTGGGGCCCGAGCAGGAACGCGCGTACAAGGACCGTACGTTGAGCGAGGACGTGCGCCACGAGCAGGAGAAGATCGCCTGGGCGGACACGATCGTGTTCCAGTTCCCGCTCTGGTGGTTCGGGCCGCCCGCGATCCTCAAGGGGTGGTTCGACCGCGTACTCGTCCAGGGCTGCGGCTTCGGCATCAAGGGCCCCGACGGCCGGACCCTGCGCTACGGCGACGGCGGCCTCGCCGGCAAGCGCGCCCTCGTCGTCACGTCGGTCGGCGCCCGCGAGTCCGGCTTCGGGCCGCGCGGGATCCACGGCCAGCTGGACCAGGTGCTGTTCCCGCTGCTGCACGGCACGTTCTGGTACACGGGGATGGCCGCGCTCCCGCCGTTCGTCGTGTACGGCGCCGACCGGCTCACGGATGAGGGGTACGCGCGGAGCGCGGCGCGGCTGCGCGAGCGGCTGCGCGCCCTCCCCGACACGGACCCGCTGCCCTTCCACGAGGAGAACGGAGGCGCCTACGACGAGGACCTCGTGCTGCGACCCGAGCTCGCGCCGGGCATGTCCGGCCTGGGCGTGCACAGTTGAGCGGAGCGGCAGGGGCCGCAGACCCCGTTGAGTTCGAGCGTGTGCTCCAGCTCGGCGAAGCCGGTCGATTCCGCCAGGCGGTCCACCCACGCCTCGACGGTCCCCGCGTCCACCGCGCGACTCCGGCCGCAGTCGCGGCAGATGAGGTAGTGGCGGTGCTCGTCGGTGGGCCGCCGCAGGTAGAGCCGTTCGCCGGTCTCGTCGCGCACGACGTCGAGGAGACCGGCGCGGTCCAGTTCGCGCAGGGCCCGGTAGACGGTGGTCAGGCCGACCGGCCTGCCGGTTCCCGCGAGCAGGGCGTGCAGCTCCTGCGCGGAGACGAACTCGGCGCGTCGACCGAGGGTTTCGAGGACGGCTTCGCGCTGCCGGGTCCTGCGCACGCCCTCCGCCCCGCCGGTCACGGGACCTCCTCGTCGGCCCCGGGCGGCACCGGGAAGGCGGACGGCTCGGGAAGGGGATGCGTCACAGGAAGGGCACGCGGCGCAGGAAGGGCAGATCGCGCGGCTGCGGCAGGCCGCCCGGGAACGAGAGGCCGCGCGGCGAGGGCGTGCTGCCCGGGAAGGGCGTGCGGCGACGGCACCGTGCCGAAGCTCAGCGTCCGGTAGACCGACACCCCGCCCGGTCCATCCCCCGGCCCTCCGCCCGTCAGCTCCCCGCACGCCTCCGCCGCCGCCGTCACGCGGCGCGTGTACGCGGGGTCCGTGGCGTCGAGCAGGATCCCCGACGTCGTACCGCTGTGCCCGACCGCGACGCCGAGGCCGCCGACCTCGCGGCAGATGTCCAGCATCGGCTCCAACGAGGCCTTGTGGCGCAGGGCTTGGTTCATCCGGGCGCTGCGCGTGGCGATGCGTCCCACTTCCGCCAGGTCGTGGCCGCGTACCGCGACGGTGAGCCGTTCGAGCAGTCCGGCGTAGGCGTGCCGGTCGGCGGTGGTGAACGGTTTGGGGATGCGGTTGAAGTCCACCGTGTCCACCGAGCCGCCCTCGTCGATGCCGACGACCGCCATGGCGGGCAGCGAGCCGAGGACGGAGTGGAGCCGGACGCTGCGGTGGTGGTAGGCGACGATCGCGGGGTAGAGCACGCCGTCGGTGGGTTCGATGCGGGCCAGGAGGCGTTCGATCCTGGTGGGCGGCATGGGGACGCCGAGGGCCCGGCCGACCGCCCGCGCGGTGGCGACGAGGTCGGCGGAGGAGCTGGCGAGCCCCTTGCCCTCCGGGATGACGCTGCTGACGGTGAGCACTCCGCCGGGCGGATGGGCGGACGGCCCCGCGGGCGCCGACTCGGCGATCATGCGCGCCAGTCGCAGCGCCTTCGTCTTGTGCCGCGGCCGGACTTCGAGCTCGCCCGACGGGGATCCCCGCCGGAACGTGGCCATCGTCCAGCGGGCGACGGGCAGCGTCACGAGGAAGTCGCCGCCCTCCTCGGGCAGCACCCCCTGGAGCAACTCGCCGAAGGTGCCGAAGGCGGTGCCGACCCCGGTCACGGGCGCGCCCCGATGCGGCGGGCGAGACCGGTGTGCGGCCTCCTGGTACAGCTTCACGCGACTCCTCTCGACATCGCGGCGCGCACGGCACGGCGCTCCGCACGGACCAGTCTGCCGAACCCAGACGCTCTTGACAATCATTTTCATCTAGTGTGATGCTCTCGGCGTTCCGGGGTCCGCTCCGGACCGCTCCGGGGGCCGACCGCACTCCCCCGGCACCCCTCCCTGCCCTTCCGTCCCTACCGGGGGATCTCCGTCATGCACCCACACATCGCCGAAGCGGTGAAGAAGCCCGATCTCATATCCCTCGCACCGGATCTGGCCTGCCTCCGCTTCGAGACCATGAAGGTCTACTCGGCCCTCGGCGCCGTCCGGCACCTGCTCGCCTCCGGCGCCGTCCGCCCCGGCGACACCCTCGTCGACAGCTCCAGCGGCATCTACGCCCAGGCCCTCGCGCTCGCCTGCCACCGGTACGGCATGAAGTGCCACATCGTCGGCTCCACCACCGTCGACCGGTCCACCCGGGTGCAGCTGGAGATACTCGGCGCCACGCTGGAGCAGGTCGCGCCCTCCCAGGACCTGCGCCTGGACCAGGAGTTGAGGGTGCGGCGCATCGCCGAGATCCTGGCGGACAACCCGTCGTACCACTGGATGCGGCAGTACCACGACGACATCCACTACCTCGGCTACCGGGACGTCGCCGCCGAGCTGGACGAGGATCTGCCGGCCGGGCCGCTCGCGCTGGTCGGCGGCGTGGGCTCGGGCGCCTCCACCGGAGCCCTCGCCACCTACCTGCGCGAGAGGGGGCGCGACGTGTCGCTCGTCGGCGTCCAGCCCTTCGGCAGCGTCACCTTCGGCTCCGAGCACGTCGCGGACCCCGACATGATCATCGCGGGGATCGGCAGCGCCATCGAGTTCCGCAACGTCCGCCACGAGCTGTACGACCGCGTGCACTGGGTGAACTTCGACAGCGCCGTGTCGGGCGCCGTCTCCCTGCTGCGCACCAGCGGCATCTTCGCCGGGCTCTCGGCGGGCGCCGCCTACCTGACGGCGCTGTGGGAACGGCGCAGGGACGACACACGCACGTTCGTCTTCATCGCGGCGGACACCGGCCACCGCTACGTCGAGAGCGCCTACGCCCGGCACGAACAGGCCCTGGACATCGACACGTTGAAGCCGCACGAGATCACGTCGCTCGACGAGCTCAGGCACCCCTGGTCCACGACGGCCTGGCCCACCGCCACCCCCTCAGCCGCCACCCCCTCCTGAACCACCGCTGAAGCCCCCTGACACGCCCTAGGGAACACACATGCCGCACACCCCACCCCAGACCGTCGCCGAGCTCACGGACGCCGTCCTCGCGGGCGTCCACGGCCCCGACCCGGCCGAGCTCACCGTCACCAGCGCGTTCTGGCTCTACAACACCACCCGGCTCGCCGACGGCGACGTCACGTACCACAACCACTACCTGCTGCTCCGCGTCGGCGACTCCTTCGGCGCCTGCTCCTTCGAGGCGGGCGAACTCGCCCCGGGCTTCTGCGAGAACGCCTCCGGCCACTGTCTGGACAAGCTCCTGCGCGACGAGTCCGCGCCCGTGCGTACCGCCGCGCTCGACGCCTACTTCGCCCGGGTCCGCCCGCACCGCGACGCCGACGACGCCGAGCGCGTCATGCTCCCGACCGGCACGCCCGAGCACCGCGCGGAGGCCCGCGACGCCGCCATCGCCGGACTCCTCGACATCGAGCCCGGCGCGCGGGTCGCCCTCATCGGCGTGGTCAACCCGCTCGTCGCCGCGATACGCGAGCGGGGCGGCGTCTGCCTGCCCTGCGACCTGAACCTGCGCACGACCGCATGGGGCGATCCCGTCTCCGACGACATGACCGAGGTGCTCGCGCGGGCCGACGCCGTGGTCGCCACCGGCATGACGCTCAGCAACGGCACGTTCGACCTGATCCTGCGGCACTGCGTCGAACACGACGTGCCGCTCGTCGTGTACGCGCAGAGCGGCAGCGCCGTCGCCCGCGCCTTCCTCGGCGCGGGCGTCACCGGCCTGAACGCCGAGCCGTTCACGTTCTCCCAGTTCAGCGCGGACGCCACCCCCATGTACCGCTACCGCGCCGCCCTCGCGTCCAACGGAGCGGCAGCGTGAGCACCGACGCCACGAAGGACCGCGCGAAGGACGCCGACGCGGAGGTGCTGCCGGGCGATTGGCACATGGCGCGCACGCTCTGGCCGGTGCTGCTCGCCTCGGCGGTCGGCCTGCTGCCGTTCACCGTCTTCAGCACGTACCTCGTGCCCATCGCCGACGAGGCGGGCAGCGGCGTCGCCGCGATGGGCGGCCTGCGCGGGCTCGGCGGGCTCGCCGCCCTGCTGGTCGGCACCGCGCTCGCCCCGGTCATCGACCGGGTGTCCAAGGAGTGGGCGGCCGCGGGCGCACTCGTCGTGCTCGGCGCGGCGGCCGCGCTCGGCGCCGGCGGGAACTTCCTCCTGCTCGCCGTGTTCTGTCTGCTCGTCGGCGCCGGTACGGCCGTCCTCAACCCGGCGCTCACCGCCGCGGCCGCCGACCGCTTCGGCTCCGGCAAGGCCGCCGGGCGCGCGGCCACCCTCGTCACGGCCACCACCTCCATGACCGCCATGCTCGCCGCGCCGGTCATCGCGCTGCCCGCGCTGATCTGGGGCTGGCAGGGCGACCTGCTCGGGGTGACCGTGGTGTCGCTGCTGCTCGCAGCGGTCTTCGTGGCGCGGCGCGGACGGTACGCGGACCCGGACGGCGACGCCGTCGAGGACGGGCCGCGCCTCGGCTACCTCGCCTCGTTCCGTGCCCTGGCCGCCGTGCGCGGCGTGGTGCCGCTGCTCCTGATCGGGTTCCTGCGCACCGCCGTGTTCATGGGCTACCTGTCGTATCTCGCGGCCTTCTACGAGGAGCGGTTCGACGTCGACGCCGGGCTGTTCGCGTTCGTGTGGACGCTGAGCGGCGCGTCGTTCTTCGTCAGCAACCTGCTCACCGGGCGGCTCACCAACTCCGCCGAACCGCGCTTCGGCTCGGAACGCATGCTCGCCGCGGGACTCGTCGCCGCGCTCGTCTCGGTCGTGGGCTTCTACTTCACACACTGGCTGCCGCTCGCCCTCGCCATGACAGCGCTGCACGCGGCGAGCCACGCCGTCGTCGCCGCGTGCGTCGTCAGCCTCGTCGTGCGGCGCTGCGGGACGACGCTGCGCGGCTCCGCGCTGAGCCTCAACGCGGCGGGCCAGAGCCTCGGCGTGTTCGCCGGCGCCGCGCTCGGCGGCGCCGGCCTCGGCCTCGCGGGCTACCCCGGCACGGCCGCGGTCTTCGGCGCGCTGGTCGTCGCGGCACTCGGGGCGGCGGTGCTGGTGGTGCGCGGCGCCCCGGAGGCCGGCACTCCGAAGGCCGTGGCCTCGAAGGCGGGTGACACGTGAGCACCCTAGTCGAGGCGCCTCCCGGGAACGGCTCCCCCAGGTCGCGGACCGCCTTCCGGGACCGGCTCGCCTCCCCGAAGGCGCTCGCGCTGACCTGCGTCGCGCTCTTCCTCGTCCTGCTGGCCTCCGTCGTCGTGGCCATCGGGCTCGGCGCCGCCGCGGTCACGCCCGCCGACACCGCACGCCTCCTGT
The DNA here is from genome assembly GCF_008642315.1 of Streptomyces venezuelae. NCBI lineage: Bacteria > Bacillati > Actinomycetota > Actinomycetes > Kitasatosporales > Streptomycetaceae > Streptomyces > Streptomyces venezuelae. The sequence goes on from NZ_CP029192.1 coordinate 1,512,681, forward strand.
GGGCCGCCCTCACCGGCGGCCGGGTCGACGCCGACGAGACGACGACGTACCAGATCATCTGGCAGATCCGCGCGCCCCGCGTCCTCCTCGCCGCCCTGGTGGGCGCCGGTCTGAGCGCCGTCGGCGTGGCCATCCAGGCCATGGTGCGCAACGCCCTCGCCGACCCGTTCGTGCTCGGCGTCTCCTCGGGCGCGTCGGTCGGCGCGGTCGGCGTCACGGTCACCGGGGGCCTCGCCGCGCTCGGCGTGTACGCCGTGTCCGCGGGGGCGTTCGTCGGCGCGCTCGTCGCCTCGTTCCTCGTGTACGTCGCCTCCTCCAGCGGCGGCGCGCTCTCACCGCTGCGGCTCGTCCTGACGGGCGTCGCGATGTCCCTCGGGTTCCAGGCCGTGATGAGCGTGATCATCTACTTCGCGCCGGACAGCGAGGCCACGTCGATGGTCCTGTACTGGACCATGGGCGGCTTCGGCGCCGCGAGCTGGGGCGCGCTGCCCGTCGTCGCCGGAGCGGTCCTGCTCGGCCTCGCCGTGCTGTACCGCCACAGCAGGGCGCTCGACGTCCTCGCGCTGGGCGACGAGACGGCGTCCAGCCTGGGCATCAGCCCCGACCGGCACCGCACGTCACTGCTCGTCGTGGTGTCCCTGATGACCGGCGTGATGGTCGCCGTCAGCGGCGCCATCAGCTTCGTGGGGCTCGTCATGCCGCACCTCGTGCGGATGGTGGTCGGCGCCACCCACGCCCGCGTGCTCGCCGTCGCACCCCTGGCCGGGGCGCTCTTCATGGTCTGGGTGGACCTGCTGTCGCGGACGGCGGCCGCTCCGCGCGAGCTGCCGCTCGGTGTCATCACGGCGCTCGTCGGGGTGCCGGTGTTCATCGGCCTGATGCGCCGCAAGGGCTATACGTTCGGGGGTCGTTGAGATGGAGCTGCGCATCGACGGGCTCTGCGTGACCATCGACGGCGAGCGCCTCGTCCACGACCTCTCCCTCGACGTGGGGGACGGCGAGATCGTCGGCCTGGTCGGCCCCAACGGCAGCGGGAAGTCGACCGCGCTGCGCTGCGTGTACCGGGCGCTGCGCCCGACCTCGGGCGCCGTCCTCGTGGGCGGTGACGACATGGCCGGGCTCACCATGCGGCGCGGCGCGCAGCTCGTGGCCGCCATGACGCAGGACGGCGCCGTCGACCTGGACTTCACGGTCGCGGAGGTCGTCGCGCTCGGACGCGCCCCGCACCAGCGCGGCAACCAGGCGCTCACCGCCCGCGAACGGGAGCTGTGCGCCCGGGCGATGGAACGGCTGGACGTCGCCCACCTCGCCGGGCGCGGCATCCTCACCCTGTCGGGCGGCGAGCGTCAGCGCGTGCTGCTCGCCCGCGCCCTCGTCCAGGAACCCCGCGTCCTGGTACTCGACGAACCGACCAACCACCTCGACGTACGCCATCAGATCGAGGTCCTCTCCCATCTGCGCGGCGCCGGTCCCACCGTCCTCGTCGTGCTGCACGACCTGAACCTCGCGGCGGCCGCCTGCGACCGCATCGGGGTGCTCTCGCAGGGACGCCTGGTGACGTCCGGAACCCCCGATGAGGTGCTCACCGAGTCCCTGGTGGCCGACGTGTTCGGGGTGAAGGCCACGGTCGTCCCGCATCCGCTGACGGGCGACCCCCAGCTCCTGTACGCGCTGCACCCCTCGCTCTGAGCTTCCTTTGAAACGTCACCTCGAAAGGCATCGACACCTCATGCGTCCCACCAGATCCCTCGCCCTGGCCTCCGCGCTCACGGCCACACTCGCCCTGAGCGGCTGCGGCGCCGACCTCGACTCGTCCGACGGCGCCGGGACGGCCGGGAAGAAGACCGTCGTCAAGCGCTGCGGCGAGCCCGTCCCGTACAAGGTCCCTCGGCGTGCGGTCGCGTACGAGGGCGGGAGCGCCGACAAATTGTTCAGCCTCGGCCTGACCGACCACGTTTACGGTTACGTGATGCCGCCCGCCAACCCGCCGGTCGACGAGTCGCCCTGGGCGTCGGAGTACGCCAAGGTCAAGATGCTCAGCGACGATCTGCTCAACAAGGAGCTGGTCGTCGAGGCCAAGTCCGACTTCGTGGTCGCGGGCTGGAACTCCGGCTTCAGCGACCAGCGCGGCATCACCCCGAAGATCCTGGACAAGCTCGGCATCCAGAGCTTCATGCACACGGAGAGCTGCTTCAACTACCCCGGCCACCCCCAGAAGGTCACCCCGTTCAAGGCGCTCTACAGCGACCTGGAACGCCTCGGGAAGATCTTCCGGGTCGAGGAGAAGGCGGACCGGGTCGTCGGCGATCTGAAGAAGCGGGTGGCGGCCGTCGAGGCGAGGGCCCCGAAGGCGGCGGACGGCAAGCGGGTCCCCGTCTTCCTCTACGACTCCGGCACCGACCAGCCGTTCACGGCCGGCAGCCAGGTGCCTCCGAACGACATCATCAGGAGCGCGGGCGGCAGGAACATCTTCGACGCCCTCGACGAACGCTGGACGCAGGTCAACTGGGAGGCCGTGACCAAGGCCGAGCCAGAGGTCGTCATCATCTTCGACTACGGCGACCAGCCCGCGAAGAAGAAGATCGAGTTCCTGAAGAAGTCCCCGCACACGAGGGAGCTGCCCGCCGTCAAGAAGAACAACTTCTTCGTCCTCGACTACAACGAAGGCATCAGCGGGCCGCGGAACATCGACGGTCTGGAGAAGTTCGGCGAGTACCTCAGGGGTCTGGAGGGCTGAGCCCGGTCTGATCTCAGCCCGCGAAGGCCGTTCCCGGCAGGCCCCGGCCCGCGTCCGGCACGACCAGCACCGAACCCGAGAGCGGGTGCGGGCGGTCGAGGCCGGTGCGGGCCGTCGTGATGTACAGGTCGCGCAGGTCCGGGCCGCCGAAGGCGCAGGCCGTGGGGCGGCGCACGGGGAGATCGACGGTCCGGTCGAGGCGGCCGTCCGGCGTGTAGCGGCGGACGGCCGCGCCGTCCCAGAGCGCCACCCACACGCAGCCCTCGGCGTCGACGGCGAGCCCGTCGGGGAAGCCCGCCCGTTCCTCGATGCGCGCGAACGGCCGTCGGTTCAGGACGTGTCGGCCGTCGACGTCCAGTACGTCGACGCGGCGCGTCGGGCTGTCCACGTAGTACATGAGCCGCCCGTCGGGGCTCCAGCCCGTGCCGTTGCTGACGGCCACGTCGTCGGCGACGTCGGTGGCCGTGCCGTTGGGGGCGATCCGGGTGAGTCCGCCGCCGCCCGGTGCCTCGTCGTAGCGCATCGTGCCCGCCCAGAGCGCGCCGTCGGGCGCGACGGCCGCGTCGTTCCCGCGGCGGCCCGGCACGGGATCGCGCACCAGCCAGGTGAAGGGCGTGCCGCCCGGACCGTAGAGCCCGATGCCGTCGCGGAGGTTGACGACGAGGCCGCCGCCCGCGCGGGGCTTGGCCGCGCCCACGTGCTGTTCGGTGGCCATGACCGTACGACGGCCGTCGCCGGGGGCGTACGTGTGGACGCGGGAGCCGAGGATGTCGACCCAGATGAGGCGGCCGGTCGCCGCGTCCCAGGTGGGGCCTTCGCCGAGCGATGCCTCCGCGCGCACGGCGACGTCGAACACGCGGCTCACCACGCGCCCCGGTGGCCTAGCCTGGCCGACAGGTCGCCCGCGCCCTTGGCCGCCAGATCGGCCAGTTCGCGCTCCCGCTCCTCGGACCAGCGGATCACCGGCACGGAGATGGAGAGGGCCGCGACGACCCGCCCCGCGCTGTCGCGCACCGGCGCGGCCACGCAGCTGACGTCCGGGTTGGACTCGCGGTGCTCGACCGCGACGCCCCGCTCGCGGACGTCGGCGAGCGCGGCGAGGAGCTCGTCCGGGTCGGTGATGCTGTCCGGGGTCATGGCGGTGAACTCCCCTCCCCGGACGCGGCCTTCGAGCTCCTCCCGCGGCAGGGAGGCGAGCAGCATCTTGCCGACCGAGGTGCAGTGCGCGGGGAGGCGGCGGCCCGCCGCGGAGACCATGCGCACGGCGTGCGTGGAGTCGACCTTGGCGATGTAGATGACGTCGGTGTCCTCCAGGATGGCCACATGGACGGTCTCGTCGCAGGTCTCGGCGACCTGCTGGGCCACCTGCCTGCCCTCGGCGGCGAGGTCGAGCTGTTCGGCGTACCGGCTGCCGAGCTGGTAGGTGCGCACGCCGAGGCGGTAGCGTCCCGGCTGGTCGGGGATCTGGACGAGATACGAGCGGGCGGCCAGGGTGGTCAGGAGCTCGTGCACGGTGGTGCGCGGCAGCTGAAGTCTGCGGGTGACCTCGGGCGCGGAGAACGTGCCGTCGCCCTCCAGGAACAGTTCGAGTATGTCCAGCGACCTGGTCACCGCGGGCACCAGTCGTCCCATGAGTTCGGCCTCCCACCCTGCGCGTCCGAAACCTCGGTCGCTGATCGGTATGACGAACACAGGTTAGGCACGGCGCAGTTCGCCGCGCAATGGCCGTCGGCCCGCTCGCCCGGGGCCCCGCCCGAGCGGTTGCGTGCGACCCATTGACACCTTCAGGCCGCCCTGAATACCGTCACGCCAACATTTCGAACGTGTGACGAAATACCGAACAAGTCAAGGGGCAACTGCCTTGCGCATCACGGGAATCAGCACGCATGTCGTCGGAACGCCCTGGCGGAATCTCACCTACGTCCGGGTCCACACCGACGAGGGCCTGACCGGTGTCGGCGAGACCCGCATGCTCGGCCACACCGACGCGCTCATCGGCTACCTCCGCGAGGCGGCGGCGAACCACATCGAGGGGTCCGACCCGTTCGCGGTCGAGGATGTCGTGCGCCGGATGAAGTACGGCGACTACGGCCGGGCGGGTGAGATCGTCATGTCGGGCATCGCCGTCGTCGAGATGGCCTGCTGGGACATCAAGGGCAAGGCCCTCGGCGTCCCGGTGTGGCAGCTGCTCGGCGGGAAGGTCACCGACCGCGTCAAGGCGTACGCGAACGGCTGGTACACCACGGAGCGCACCCCGGAGGCGTACCACAAGGCGGCGCAGGGCGTCATGGAGCGCGGCTACCGCGCCCTGAAGATCGACCCGTTCGGGACCGGGCACTACGAACTGGACCACGAACAGAGCCTGTACGCCGTGTCGTTGATCGAGGCCGTCCGCGACGCGATCGGACCCGACGCGGAACTGATGCTGGAGATGCACGGCCGGTTCTCGCCCGCCACGGCGATCCGGCTCGCCCGCGACCTCGCGCCGTTCCGTCCCGCGTGGCTGGAGGAGCCGGTGCCGCCGGAGAACCTGAAGGCCCTGGAGAAGGTCGCCGCGAAGGTCGACATGCCGATCGCGACCGGTGAGCGCATCCACGACCGGATCGAGTTCCGCGAACTGTTCGAGAGCCAGGCCGCGGACATCCTCCAGCCCGACGTCGGCCACATCGGCGGCATCTGGGAGACCCGCAAGCTCGCCGCCACGGCCGAGACGCACTACATGCTGGTCGCCCCGCACAACGTCGGCGGCCCCGTGCTGACCGCCGCGTCCCTCCAAGTCGGTTTCACCGCACCGAACTTCAAGGTCCTGGAACACTTCAACGACTTCGCGGACGCCGACATCAAGAAGGTCGTCAAGGGCGCCCCGCGGGTCGACCCGGAGACCGGCTGCTTCGAGCTGTCGCACGAACCGGGCCTCGGCGTCGAGCTGGACGTCGACGCGGCCGCCGAGTTCCCGCAGCAGCAGGCGCGGTTCGACCTGTGGGCCGAGGGCTGGGAGAAGCGGGCGCCCGGCGGGGCCGGCGCATGACGTCCCGCGCGATCGTCGTCGACCGCCCCGGCAGCCACCGCCTCACCACCGGACCGCGCCCCGAGCCCGGCCCCGGCGAGGTCCTCGTCGAGGTCGCCGCCGCCGGGATCTGCATGAGCGACCGCGAGGTGTACGACGGACACCGCGACGCCGCATTCGTCCGCTACCCGGTGATCCCGGGCCACGAGTGGTCGGGCACCGTGGTGGCCGCGGGCCCCGGCGCCGACCCCGCGCTCGTCGGCCGCAGGACCGTCGCCGAGGGCTTCCGGGCGTGCGGCGTCTGCGAGCGCTGCCGGTGCGGCGAGACGAGCCTGTGCACGGGCGGGTACGCGGAGACCGGCTTCACCGAGCCCGGCGCCTTCGCCGACCACGTCGTGGTGCCCGCGCGGCTGCTGCATCCGTTGCGCGACGACGCCGACCTTCGGGCGGCGGCCCTGCTCGAACCGGCCGCCGTGATCGTGGCGGCCGTGCGGGCGGGGCGGGCGCGGCCCGGGGAGCGGGTCGCGGTGGTGGGGGCGGGGACGCTCGGGCTGCTCGCCGTGCAGCTGCTCGCGGCGAGCAGCCCCGCCGAGCTGGCCGTCGTCGATCCGCGCGAGGCCCGCGGGGCGCTGGCGCTGGGCTTCGGGGGGTCTCGGGCCCTGTCACCCGACGAGGCGGCGTCGGCGTACGGCTCCTTCGACCTCGTCGTCGAGACGGCGGGGGCGGCGACCACGGCCGCGTCGTCCTGTCTGCTTGCGCGCAGGGGCGGGCGGGTCGTGCTCACGGGGATGTTCACTGAGGGGGCCGTGGGGATCGATCCGGTGCATCTGTCCTTGAGTCAGTTGGAGGTGCGGTCCGTTTTCGGGGCGTCATCCTCGGCTTGGGCGGATGCGGTGCGGGCGTTCGGCCTTGGGGTGATCGACCCGGCTCCTCTCATCACGCATGAGTTTCCGTTGGAGCGGTTCGGGGAGGCGGTTGCCCTCGTCGGGGGCGGTGATCCCAAGACCGGGAAGGTCTTGTTGCTGCCCTGAGCCGTTCGGGTGCGGGCTGTGTGTGGCTGATCGCGCAGTTCCCCGCGCCCCTGGGCACGACACCGCGGCGCCCCCGTCATACACAGCCGCACCTGCGTACACCACACGACCCGAACCTCGTTCGATATGCCGAACACAATGACCCTGCAAAGGACACCCGTGACCGAGCCCTCCCCCCTCCCCCGCCAACCCGGCGAACCCGCCCTCAGCACCCTCGGGCTTGCCGCCCCCTCCCCCGATCCCGCCGACACGTCACCCCACGCCTTCCCCGACGGCGGTACCTGGCGGGTCGAGATCCCCTCGGTCGAGGGGCCGGAAGCGCTCGGCGTCGTGCTCAAGGAGTCCGCGCGGCTCGACGTGCCGATCCACCGGATCAGTCAGGGCAGCGGCGTCTGGATGCTGTCCGACGCCGAGATCACCGAGATGGTGGAGACGGCCGCCGAGCGCGACATCGAGCTCTGCCTGTTCACCGGGCCCCGCGGCACCTGGGACACCGGGGCCTCCGTGCGCACCGACTCGCACGGTGCCGGGCTGCGCGCCCGGGGTCGCGATGCCGTCGCCGGGTGCGTCGAAGACGCCGTGCGCGCCACGGAGTTGGGCGTGAAGTGTCTGCTCGTCGCTGATGAGGGCGTGCTGTGGACGCTGCACCGGGCCAGGTCCGCCGGGATCATTCCGGGCGGCACGACGCTGAAGGTGTCGGCGCTGATCGGGCCGGTCAATCCGGCCTCGTACGCCGTGTACGAGCGGCTCGGCGCGGACTCGCTGAACGTGCCGAGTGATCTGACGCCCGCTCACCTCACCGAGATCCGGCGGGTGTCGGCCGCTCCGATGGACCTGTACGTCGAGGCGCCGGACGACCTCGGCGGCTACGTCCGCATGTACGAGATCGGTGAGCTGATCCGGCGCGGCGCTCCCCTGTATCTGAAGTTCGGGCTCGCGAAGGCGCCCGGCATCTATCCCTACGGCGCCCACCTGCGCGACATCACCCTCGACACCGCCCGTGAGCGCGTGCGCCGCGGCCGGCTCGCCCTTGACCTCCTCGCCCGGCACGGTGCCGACACCGGCATGTCGCCGCTCGGCTCCCGACTGCCCGGCGACCTGAACCGCTTCCCCGAAGGGAGCTGACCCGTGACCATCCGCAGACGCACCCGCCTCGCCGCCGCGGTGACCACCGCCGTCCTGCTCGGCACGCTCACCGCGTGCGGCCAGGAGGCCAAGGGCGGCAGCCGGTACAAGCCGGACGCCGGCAAGGGCGCCACCATCGGCCTCGCCATGCCGACCAAGTCCTCCGAGCGGTGGATAGCCGACGGCGAGAACATGGCGAAGCAGTTCCGGAAGGCCGGTTACGAGACCGATCTGCAGTACGGCGACGACAAGGTCGAGAACCAGGTCGCCCAGTTGGAGAACATGATCACCAAGGGGCGGAGTCTCCTGGTGGTCGCCGCGATCGACGGTTCCGCGCTGACCGACGTCCTCGGCCGGGCGCACGACGCGGGCATCCCCGTGATCTCGTACGACCGGCTCATCCTCGGCACCGAGAACGTCGACTACTACGCGTCGTTCGACAACGAGCGCGTCGGCCGCCTGGAGGCGCAGTACATCGTCGACAAGCTGAAGCTGGGGAAGCCACAGGACAAGTCCGGCGACTCGTACAACATCGAGCTGTTCGCGGGGTCGCCGGACGACAACAACACCAAGTACTTCTGGAGCGGCGCCATGAAGGTGCTGCGGCCGTACTTCGAGAACGGCAGACTCACCGTCCGCAGCAAGCAGACGAAGATGAACCAGGCCACCACCCTGCGCTGGGACGGCGGCACCGCGCAGAAGCGCATGGACGACCTGATCAGCAAGAACTACGGCTCGGCCAAGGTGGACGCGGTCCTCTCGCCGTACGACGGGATCTCGCTCGGGATCATCTCGGCGCTGAAGAGCGCGGGGTACGGCTCGAAGAGCCGGCCGCTGCCGGTGATCACCGGTCAGGACGCGGAGCTCGCGTCGGTGAAGTCCATCATCCGGGGCGAGCAGACGCAGACGGTGTTCAAGGACACCCGCAAGCTGGCCGCGCAGACCGTGGCCATGGGCGACGCCGTCCTGCACGACAGGAAGCCCGAGGTCAACAACACCACGGGCTATCACAACGGCAAGAAGACCGTGCCGTCCTATCTGCTCGACCCGGTCAGCGTCGACAAGAGCAATACGCAACTGCTCGTCGACGAGGGGTACTTCACTGCGGGACAGCTCAGGTGAGCCGCCCGGTCCTGGAGATGCGCGGGATCACCAAGACGTTCCCCGGCGTCAAGGCGCTCTCCGACGTGAATCTGACCGTGCGGGCCGGGGAGATCCACGCGATCTGCGGCGAGAACGGCGCGGGCAAGTCGACGCTGATGAAGGTCCTCAGCGGCGTCCACGCGCACGGCAGTTACGACGGCGAGATCCACTTCGAGGGCGAGCGGACGGCCTTCAAGGACATCCGGGCCAGCGAGCGGCGCGGCATCGTCATCATCCACCAGGAGCTCGCGCTCGTCCCCCAGCTGTCCATCGCCGAGAACATCTTCCTCGGCAACGAGCAGGGCGGCCGCGGGTTCATCGACTGGCACGGCACGCTGCGCAGGGCGAGCGCGCTGCTGAAGCGGGTGGGTCTCGACGAGAAGCCGCAGACGCCGGTCGCCGACATCGGCGTGGGCAAGCAGCAGCTGGTGGAGATCGCGAAGGCGCTGTCCAAGGAGGTGAGGCTGCTGATCCTGGACGAGCCGACGGCCGCGCTCAACGACGAGGACAGCGCGAAGCTCCTCGACCTCATCGTGGAACTGCGCGAGCAGGGCATCGCCTGCATCATCATCTCCCACAAGCTGAACGAGATCCGGGCCGTCGCGGACTCGGTGACGATCCTGCGCGACGGACGGACCATCGAGACCCTCACGGTCCGCGAACGCCCCGACAGCGAACCGCGGTTGTCGGAGGACCGCATCATCCGCGGCATGGTCGGCCGGGACCTCGACCACCGCTTCCCCGACCGCACGCCCTACGAGGGCGAGGACGCGGGCACGCTCGCCCTGTCCGTCGACAACTGGACGGTGCGGCACCCGGTAGACCATCAGCGCAAGGTCGTCGACGACGTGTCGCTGACCGTGCGGCGCGGCGAGATCGTCGGCATCGCGGGGCTGATGGGCGCGGGCCGCACGGAGCTCGCGATGTCCGTCTTCGGGCGCTCCTACGGCCAGTACGTCGGCGGGACGGTGTCGGTCGGGGGCCGCGGGGTCGTGACGAAGACGGTGCCCGCCGCGGTCGAGGCCGGCATCGCGTACGTCACGGAGGACCGCAAGCAGTACGGCCTGAACCTCATCGACGACATCAACCGCAACATCTCCCTGGCCTCGCTGCCCGGCATGCGGCGCAGGGACGGCTTCGTGGACGGCCACCACGAGCGTTCCGTCGCCGAGCGCTACCGGAAGTCGATGAACATCAAGGCACCCACCGTGTTCGAGCAGGTGGGGCGGCTGTCCGGCGGCAACCAGCAGAAGGTCGTGCTCAGCAAGTGGATCCACGCCGACCCTGAGGTGCTGATCCTCGACGAGCCGACGCGCGGCATCGACGTCGGCGCGAAGTACGAGATCTACACCGTCATCGACCGGCTCGCCGCGGCCGGCAAGGCGGTGCTCTTCATCTCCTCCGAGCTGCCCGAGCTGCTCGGGATGTGCGACCGGATCTACACGATGGCCGAGGGCCGGCTGACCGGTGAGGTCGACCGCGCGGACGCCACCCAGGAACTCCTGATGCGCCACATGACCAAGAACAGAAGCTGAGGCCTCCGCCATGACGACCACGACCAAGCCCGCGCGCGACACGACGTCCGCGCCACCCGCCCGGCCCTCCGTCGGCGAGCTGCTGCTGCGGAGCGTCCGCTCCCACATGCGCCAGTACGGCATGCTCATCGCCCTGGCGTTCATCGTCGTCCTCTTCCAGATCTGGTCGGACGGCGTCCTGCTCCTTCCGAGCAACGTCTCCAACCTGATCCAGCAGAACGGGTACATCCTGATCCTGGCCATCGGCATGATGATCGTCATCATCGCGGGCCACATCGACCTGTCCGTCGGCTCGCTGGTCGCCTTCGTCGGCGCCATGTCGGCGGTGATGATGGTCAAGCACGACATGCCGTGGGTGCTGGCGCTCGTCCTGTCGCTGCTGATCGGCGCGGTCGCGGGTGCCTGGCAGGGCTTCTTCATCGCGTACGTCGGCATCCCGTCGTTCATCGTGACGCTCGCAGGCATGCTGCTGTTCCGCGGTCTGACCCAGATCGTCCTGGAGGGCCAGTCGCTCTCGCCGTTCCCCGACGGCTTCCAGAACATCGCCAAGGGGTTCATCCCGGAGATGGGCCCGTACACGCAGTACCACAACCCGACGCTGGTGATCGGCTTCGCGACGATCGTGTTCGTGGTCTTCCGGGAGTGGCGCAGCCGCAAGCAGCAGCTGACGTACGACCTGGACGTGACGCCGACGAGCCTGTGGGTGGCCAAGCTGGTGGCGATCACCGCGGCCGTCGTCGCCTGCACCCTGACCCTCGCGAGCTTCCGCGGTGTGCCCGTGGTGCTGCTCATCATGTGCGGTCTGCTGATCGGTCTCGGCTACGTGATGCGCAACGCGGTGATCGGCCGGCACGTGTACGCGCTGGGCGGCAACAAGGCGGCGGCGAAGCTGTCCGGCGTCAAGGACAAGCGCGTCACCTTCCTGATCTTCGTCAACATGGGCGTGCTGGCGGCGCTCGCGGGCTGTGTCTACGCGGCACGCCTGAACGCGGGCACCCCGCAGGCGGGGCTGAACTTCGAACTGGAGGCGATCGCGGCCTCGTTCATCGGCGGCGCGTCGATGAGCGGCGGTGTGGGCACGGTGATGGGCGCCGTGATCGGCGGTCTGGTCCTCGGCGTGCTCAACCAGGGCATGTCGCTGGTCAACATCGGCACGGACTACCAGCAGGTCATCAAGGGTCTGGTGCTGCTCGCGGCGGTCGGTTTCGACGTCTGGAACAAGCGCAAGGTCGGCCGCTGACCTCCGCCCCCGGCAGGGGCTCTCCAGCAGGTTCCCCTCTCCTGACATCTTGACAACCCGATTGGTCTGGACCAACGATGCGCACAGCAGCGGTGGCCACCGTCGTTCACATCCGCTCCTCACCTCTTCCTGGAGGCACCCCGTGGACCGTGTACGTCAGGGCAGACCCGGCTTTCGCCGGAGACTCGGCGCGGTGATCGCCGTCGGTGCGGCGAGCGCACTCGCCGTCACCGCACTCGCCGCGCCCGCGCAGTCGGCGGACGCCACACGGGCCGGCGCCGCGGCGGCGGACGTCAACGTCGCCAAGAACGCCGGGTTCGAGTCGGACCTGAGCAACTGGACCTGCGCCGCCAACAGCGGTGCCGCCGTCACGTCACCCGTGCACGGCGGCACCAAGGCGCTGAAGGCCACCCCCTCGGGCCAGAACCACGCCGAGTGCTCCCAGATCGTCAAGGTGAAGCCCAACTCGACGTACAAGCTGAGCAGTTGGGTGCAGGGCGGCTATGCCTACCTGGGCGCCCGCGGCACCGGCACCACCGACGTGTCGACGTGGACGCCGGGCACCTCGTCCTGGCAGCAGCTCTCCACCAGCTTCACCACCGGCGCGAACACCACGTCGGTCACCGTGTACACGCACGGCTGGTACGGGCAGAGCGCGTACTACGTCGACGATGTGAGCGTCTTCGGGCCCGACGGGGGCGGCGGCACCGACCCGGTCGAGATACCGGCCGTGCCGGCCGGTCTCGCGGCGGGCACGACGACGTCCACGTCGGTCGACCTGTCCTGGTCCCCGGTGTCCACGGCCACCGGCTACACCGTCTACCGGGACGGCACGAAGGTCGCCTCGGTCAGCGGCGCCTCCACCACCGTCACCGGCCTCACCCCCGAGACGACGTACAGCTTCCAGGTGAGCGCGTCCAACGCGGCCGGTGAGTCGGCCAAGTCGACGGCCGTGACCGCGCGGACCACCAAGGGCGGCGGCGGGGACGGCGGCACGGTGCCCAAGCACGCGGTGACCGGCTACTGGCAGAACTTCAACAACGGCGCGACCGTGCAGAAGCTGCGCGAGGTGTCCTCGGAGTACGACATCATCGCCGTCTCCTTCGCCGACGCCACCAGCACACCGGGCCAGATCACCTTCAACCTGGACCCCGCCGTCGGCTACGCCTCCACCGCCGACTTCAAGGCGGACATCGCGGCGAAGAAGGCCGCGGGCAAGTCCGTGATCCTCTCGGTCGGCGGCGAGAAGGGCACCATCTCCGTCAACAGCGACGCCTCCGCGACCGCCTTCGCGAACAGCGCGTACGCGCTGATGCAGGAGTACGGCTTCAGCGGCGTCGACATCGACCTGGAGAACGGCCTCAACCCCACCTACATGTCGAAGGCCCTGCGCCAGCTCTCGGCGAAGGCGGGCCCGAAGATGGTCCTGACGATGGCGCCGCAGACCATCGACATGCAGTCCACGTCCGGCGGCTACTTCCAGACGGCGCTGAACGTGAAGGACATCCTCACCGTCGTCAACATGCAGTACTACAACAGCGGTTCGATGCTCGGCTGCGACGGCAAGGTCTACAGCCAGGGCAGCGTGGACTTCCTGACCGCGCTCGCCTGCATCCAGCTGGAGGGCGGCCTCGACGCGTCGCAGGTCGGGATCGGCGTCCCGGCGTCACCGCGCGGCGCGGGCAGCGGATACGTCTCCCCGACGATCGTGAACAACGCCCTCGACTGCCTCACCCGAGGCACCGGCTGCGGCTCGTTCAAGCCGTCGAAGACGTACCCGGCCCTGCGCGGCGCCATGACGTGGTCGACGAACTGGGACGCCACGGCGGGCAACGCGTGGTCGAACGCGGTCGGCCCGAAGGTGCACGGCCTGCCGTAGCGAACGACGGCCGACGGACATCCTCCTCCCCCCCGGGGGGTGAGAGCGGGCACCCCCTCGCTCGCTCCCCCTGAGGGCCTCGCGCACGGGCGTCTTGGAGACCCCGAACTCACCGGTGAGCTCCGTCTAGACCAGTGGCCTCCCCGGGCTCGACTCGCCGCTGAGGATGCGGGCGACGCGGCAGGCCGATGGTGGCCGCGTCGGCGAACGCCTGGGCCATGACGAGGTCGTCGGCGGGCAGCGGGCTGTCGGTGGCGCGCAGGAGCAGCATGCTGCCGAGCGTGTCCTCGCGCAGCCGCATGGGGACGGCACTCGCGTACGTGTGACCGGCCTCGCGGGCCAGGGCGGTGCAGTCCTGCCACTCCGCGGGGGCGGTGGCGAGGTTGCCGGGGCTGACGGTGCTCGCGGTGCGGTAGGCCTCCAGGGCCGGGCCTTCGCCGAGAGCGAGTTCGAGGACCGCGGCCAGGGTGGGGCTGGGGTCGCACGGGGCGGGGCTGTACAGCTCCGGTCCCGGGAAGGCCAGCAGGACGGCGACGTCGGCGACCGCGAAGATGTCGCGGCAGCGAGCGGTCAGCTGCCGCAGGAAGTCGATGACATCGAAGTCCGCGACGAGGGTGCCGGCGAGTTCGACGAAGGTTTCGGCGATCTTCTTTCTCGGCTCATGACGCCTTGGCTCCTCGGTGCGCACCGCACAGCCCACTCACGGTGCCGACCTTCGTCAGGCGTACCGGCTCCGGAACACAGCCACGTTCCGTATTCGGCGACTACTCCCTATGGCCCCTGTGAGGGAACGCCCGTAAGGAAGTCCGGTTACGCCCGGGCCGGGTGGCGGTTTTTCAGGTGGTACACGCCGAACGCCTTGCGGATGACGGGCTGGGCGACGTTGCGGACCGGAACGCCGCCGGTGGTCATGCCGTGTTCGGTGCCCGCGTGTGCGTGGCCGTGGACGGCCAGGTCCGCACCCGCCGCGTCGACCGCCTCCGCGAGCAGATAGCTGCCGAGGAACGGGTAGATCTCCAGGGGCTCCCCCGCGAGGGTGTCCGGCACGGGCGCGAAGTGCGTCAGCGCCACTCTCGTACCGCATCCCTGCTCGGCGAGGTCTTCGAGGGAGGCGCGCAGACCGTCCGCGCAGCGGCGGGTGTAGCGGATGAACTCCTTCATCAGGGGCTCCCCGAACTCGCTGCCGCTGCGGCCGACGAAGCCGCCGCCGAACCCCTTGGTGCCCGCGATGCCCACACGCGCCCCGTCGACCTCGACGACCGTGCCCTCCCCTTCGAGGACCCGGACGCCCGCCTCGCGCAGGACAGCGGTGACCGCTTCGGGCTGTTCGTCGTGGTGGTCGTGGTTGCCGAGCACGGCGACGACGGGCACGGGCAGACCGGTCACCTCCCGCGCGACCACCTCAGCCTCCTCCGGCGTGCCGTGGCGGGTGAGGTCCCCGGCCAGCAGCAGCAGGTCCGCGCAGTCGGGCAGTGTCTCGAAAGCGGGCCGGAGCACGCCCTGGCTGTCGAGGCCCATGTGGATGTCCCCCACGGCTGCGATGCGGATCATGCCAGTTCCTCCGGGTGGTCCGGGGCCGCGGATTCGGCGACCACGACGTCGAAGTGGACCGTCTCGCCGTCCAGTTCCTCGTTCACGGTGCGCAGCAGCTCGTCGCGGCAGTGGGTGGTGGGCACGGTTCCGACGACCGCCACGGACGATCCGCGGGGCTCGACGCGGATGCCGAGCTCGCCCAGTTCCTCCGCGGCGAGCCGCTCCTTCAGATGGGCGATGCGGTACTCGACGTGGGCCGGGTCGTTCATCCGTCTCCTCCTCGCGGTGCGATGACTTCCAGACGTTCGAGCAGGTAGAGGAAGGCCGCCGGCATCGGTGCGTCACCGAACGCGTCGCGCAGCGACTCCCAGTCGACCCTCTCGCGCAGCAGCCGGGCGATCGGCAGCACGGCGCCGAAGTCGCAGTGGTGCTCGGAGAAGGCGGCGAGCAGTGCCCGTACGAGGTCCGTGGGGGCGAGGACCGGCATCTGCACGGAGTCCACCGGCAGCTGCACGGCACGGCCGAGCAGCTCCGAGGTGACCGGCTCGCCGCCCAGGACGAAGATGAGGTCGATGTCCTGGCCGAGGCACTTGGCCTTGAGCAGCCAGTCCTCGGGCGGCGCGTACACCGTCAGGCCGGCCTCCTCCAGGGTCGCCGCGACCGCTTCGGCGTTCTCGGGCCTGACGCAGAAGTCGGCGTCGTGCTGGAGGTTGCCGGTCCCGCCGTGCGCGTACACGGCGACGCTGCCGGCGAGGGCGAAGTCGTGCCCGCCTCTCTTGAGGAGGGCACCGACCTGTTTGGCGGCCTCCAGGATGGCCTGATTGAGGTCCGGCGGGAGATCGTCCGCGGGCAGGTCGTGGTGCGCCGCGGGCAGGTCGCGGTGCGGGGAGCCGCCCGCGTACGGTGCCTGCGCGCCCTGCGCGTCGGGGGCGGTGCCCTGTCGGGTGAGGTCTTCTGCGTTCGGCGTCACCTGCTGCTCCGTTTCCGGACACCGGCGTCCGCACCCGCACGGAACGTGCGGATCGTGCGAGTCGGCGATGTCCGACGATCCCTGCTCCAGGCAGCTCCGGTACCCGGGCCGCCGGGTTCGACACGGGCCGGTTGCGGCCCGGGCCCGCGGGTCGGTCTCAGGGACGGCGCCACTCGTCGCTCCGCAGATGCGAACCGGCCTGGGGTCGGCGCTCGGCGAGGTCGTCGACGACGTCCGCGGCAGCGGGCAGCCGGGTCAGGTCCATTCGGGCGACGGCGGCGCGCCGTCCGTGCCGGCCCACCTCCTCGGCGGTCCGCTGCGCACCGTCCTCGTCGCTGTGCCAGGTGATCCCTACGTCCATCCCGGCGGCGGCGAGCCGGACGGCCGTGGCCCGGCCGATGCCGGAGTCCGCGCCGGTGACGACGGCCACGCCGGGACCGGATGGGGTGGGGACGGTCATGGAGGCCCTCCTGCTCGTGGAACGGATCACGCGTCGCCCTCCGTCCAGCTTCGGACAGAGCGCCGCGTGCCGCCTGCCCGCGAGCGCCGGGACACCGGGGAGCGCCCGCCGGGTACCCGGCGCGGACGCCGTCACCCGGAGTCCGGCGGCGCGGAAGGGCCCGTCGGCCGTGTTCAGTCCCGGTCGTCCCGCGCCGACGGCAGGTCCTCGTCGGAGACGATGTGGACCGCGGCTTCCTCGGCGCCGGCCGCGCCGCCGTCGATGCCCTCGTCGCGGGCGAAGACCTGCTTGTCGACGTCGGTGTGGGCGCCCTCGTCGGGGGCCACCAGACGGCCCGCGCGGTCCTGTCCGGCCTCCGGGTCCATGGGCTCGCCCTCGCCGTCCGGCAGGTCCCCGATGCCGTCGCGGCCCGGACGCTCCGCGTCGGGCACCTCCTCGTCGGGGACTTCCTGCCGCAGCCGCTCGTCGAGCGACTCGCCCTCGTGCTGCTCCGCAGCCGTCGTGCCCGTCCTGGTCACGCCGAGCGGCTTCTCCGGCGGCGAGTAGCCCTCGTCGAGCATGTCGTCGTACGTGCGCTCGTCCAGCGCGTCCTGCAGGTCAAGCGGCGCCGCGTCCGCCTGCTCCTCGTTGTCGCCGGTGGGCTGGTAGGCGTCGTCCGCCATGTTCTGGTCGCTCATGACTACCTCGCGCTCGGGGGTCCGTTTTGTCGCGCTCGCCCTCTGATGGTCGCGCACAGCCCTTCGTAGTGCCCGCGACGCACTCCCCCAAACGATCAGCCGAGCCGTCAGGCCGTGTGCATGATCTGGATCAGGTTTCCGCAGGTGTCGTCGAGGACCGCGACGGTGACGTCGTCCATCTGGAGCGGCTCCTGGGTGAAGTACACGCCGAGCCCGCGCAGCCGCTCGAACTCCGCGGCGACGTCGTCCACGGCGAAGGCGGCGGCCGGGATGCCGTCCTCGACCAGCGCCGCCTTGTACGGCTTCACCGCCGGGTGCCCGTCGGGCTCGAGGAGGAGCTCCGTCCCTTCGGGGTCCTCGGGCGAGACCACGGTCAGCCACCAGTCCTCGCCGACCGCGACCTTGTTCTTCTGCCGGAAGCCCAGTACGTCGGTGTAGAAGGCCAGGGCCTTGAGCTGATCGTCGACGAATACGCTGGTCAGGTTGATCCTCATGGGGTGCTCTCCGTTGTCTCGGGACCGATCCATCTGGTCATGACGCGTTCGAGGGGGGCCGTGTCGAGGTCGTGGTACTTGTAGCGCCCCTGGCGCCGCGCGTGGACCAGACCCGCCGATTCCAGCACGGCCAGGTGCTGGCTGACCGCCTGACGCGACAGCGCCGGTCCGGGCCCGGTCAGCAGCCGCGAGCAGATCTCGAACAAGGTCTGGCCGTCCCTCTCCACGAGCCCGTCGAGGATGCGCCTGCGGGTGGGGTCGGCCAGCGCCTTGAAGACATCCTCATCCATGACCAGAGCATATGCAAGCAGCGACTTGCCTAACAAGTCAGTGCCCGGCCCCGATCACCAGCCACCTCGACGGCAGCTCGATGCGCGTGCCGTCGGACGTGAACTCGGTCGTGGTGAGCGGGAGTTCACCGGAGGCCAGCACCACGAGCCCGGCCGCCTCGACGTACGAGCCCACCGACGCGTCCTCGACCTCGGCGGGCGCGAGACCGTGCGCGAAGATCGGCGCCAGCTTGGGCGGCGGCCCCGCGGGCCCCTGCGCCAGGCCCATCAGGACGGGCCGCGCCGCCTCCGAGGGCTCCACGACGAAGGCGCGGCCGCGCTCGCCGAGCAGCGTGGCGATGCTGTCGAGCAGGGGCTGCCGGTCGGCGGGGTCGCACTGGTGGAGTACGCCCCGCATGTAGATGTTCGCGTCGCCTATCTCCGCGTGGAGCTGCTCCGCCTCGCTCTTCTCGACGGCGTCGAGCTCCCGGAAGTCGACCTGGTCGGCGGGGTCAGCGCGCCGGGCGTGTTCGAGGGCGGCGGCCGACAGGTCGACGCCGAGCACGCGCGGGAAACGGTCGGCGAGGAACCGCGTCTGGGTGCCGTTGCCGCAGCCGAGGTCGACGACAGGAAGACCGACGGCGGTCATGTGCGGTTCGAAGAGCGCGAGATGGAGGCCGGCGGTGAGGATGGGCTCGGCGTCCCAGAAGACCGCCCCCGGCTCGTCGGGGGCCTCCCGCCAGAACCCTTCCCACGCCGCCCTGTACCGACTCGTGACGCTCATGTCCGTGCTCCCCGGGGTGCGACGAAGCCGCCGAAGCCGACGACAAGATCGGTCTACCGCGCTCCGGTCGCACGGACAAGCGCCCGCGCGTTCCTTCACCGTGCATTCGATGCGCCGACGCGAGGGGAGCCGCCGGCACAGGCCCTACCGTCGCGGCAGCGCCAGTTCACACCAGACCGTCTTGCCCGCCCGCGTGCGACTGGTCCCCCACTCCTTCGCGAGACCGCTCACGACACGCAGGCCACGCCCGAACTCGTCCGTCGGGCCCGCGCTGAGCAGCGTCGGCAGGGTCTGGTCCTCGTCCTCGACCTCGCACACCAGGACCCCGGAGCGGACCATGCGCAGGTCGATCCGGCTGCTGCGGGAGTGGCGCACGACGTTGGTGACGAGCTCGCTGACGACCAGCTCGGCGGTGTCGCCCAGCCCTTCCAGGGACCAGCCGCGCAGCTGGGCGCGGACCATGTCGCGGGCCCTGCCCACCTCCGCGGGGTCGACGGCGAGCCGCCAGTGCGCGACGTTCTCGGCCGGGATTCCGTTGAGCCGCGCCATCAGGAGCGCCACGTCGTCCTTGCGGCCGCCGCGCGTGTTGAGGGCACGGATGATGGTGTCGCAGGCGTCGTCCATGGAGGCGGCGGGGTGCGCGGCGGACTCGGTGAGCGTGGCGAGGCCGACGCCGATGTCCTCGCCGCGGACCTCGACCAGGCCGTCCGTGCACATCAGCAGCCGGTCGCCGGGCGCCACGCGCATCGTGACCGACTCGAAGGGCACACCGCCGACGCCGATGGGTGCCCCGGTGGGCAGGTCGAGGAGCTCGCTGCGGCCGTCCGCGGCGCGCACCAGGACGGGCGGGATGTGTCCGGCGTTGGCGAGGTACAGCTCGCTCGCGATCGGGTCGTAGACCGCGTACAGGCAGGTCGCCAGGTAGTGCTCGCCGAGGCGCTGGGCGAGGTCGTCGAGGTTGCGCAGGAGCTGCTCGGGTGGCAGGTCGAGGGCGGCCATGGTCTGCACGGCCGTGCGCAACTGGCCCATCATCGCGGCCGAGTTGAGGCCATGGCCCATCACGTCGCCGACGACGAGGGCGGTTCTGGAGCCGGGCAGCTTCACCGAGTCGAACCAGTCGCCGCCGACCCGGCCGAGGAGCGTGCCGGGGAGGTAGCGGGTGGCGATGTCGCAGCCGGGCATCCGGGGCTGGATGTGCGGCAGCATGCTGTCCTGCAGGGTGTCGGCGACGCTCTCCTGGTACGTGTACATGCGGGCGTTGTCGAGCACGAGGCCCGCGCGGGCGGCCAGTTCGGCGCCGGTGACGCGGTCCATGTCGTTGAAGACCGGCCGCTCCCGGTGGCGCAGCAGGATCATGAAGCCGAGCACCACGTTGCGCGCCTTGAGCGGGACGACGAGCATCGAGCGGTGGTTGATCAGCGGCCGGATGTCCCGCTTCTCGAACTGCGAGGCGATGGCATTGCCCATCTCCTCTGAGATGCGGGGCACGAGCACCGGGTCGCCGGACGTCATGCACTGGAAGAACGGCGTGTGGGCGGGGAACGGCATGGACTCGCCGACCGGCACCACGTCGTCCCAGCGGCCCGGCTCGTCGGTGTGCTCCACCGCGACCCGGTGCCACATCGTGGTCTCGTCCGGCGGCCCCTCGGGAAAGCCCTCACCGGCGACGACCTGCTCGCGCAGATAGGTGCCCGCGACGTCGGTGAAGCGCGGCACGACCGCCCTGCTGACCTCCAGGATGGTCCGTGACAGGTCGAGCGACGAGCCGATCCGCCCGCTCACCTCGTTGAGGAATTCGAGGTGCTCGCGCACGGCCGCGTACTCGAGGTCCTCGCCCTCGTCGTCGACGGCGTCGGGGGCCACCGGGAGCCCTCGGGCGGCGGCCTGCGCGGCGCGCTGCCTGCGCTCCTTGCGTTCGGCCCGGCGGGCGACGCCCCAGTCCGGGGTGACCGGCACCCGGTCGTGGTGGCTGAACTCCAGGACGGGATAGCCGAGTTCGAGCACCTGGGCGACGATGCGGGCGCTCTCCCCCACGCTCATGCTCGGCAGGATCTCGGGGAGGCGGCCGGCGAGCTCGTCCGCGCCGGGGAAGTCCGTGTGCAGGGCGAAGCCGGGCGCGATGCGCTCGACCCGCACGTCCCGCTCGCTCCGCGCGTTCCGTTCCGTGTCTCCGTCCGGGCCGCTCCCGGGCTCGTCGGCCGCCGCCAGACGCGCGGCGTCCGCCGCGAGCACGAGGAGCCGCTCGGGTCCCGGCCCGATCAGCGGGTACGCCCACCAGAGCACGTCGACGCGGCAGTCGCCACCGCTCCTCGATCCGGTGAGCCGCGCGCGCCCGGCGGCCGGGTAGGAGATGCGCCGGTCGAGGGAGGTCTCCAGGTCGGGTCCGAGCCCGTCGAACGCTCCGTAGGACTCGCGGTCCTCGGGGATGGCGCCGTGCACCGGGAGCAGGTCGCCCACCGGACGGCCGACGGCCTCCTCCTTCTCGTACCCGAAGAGGCGGCGGGCACCGATGCTCCAGTGCGAGACGAGTCCGGCTCCGTCCACGACGACCACGGCGAGTGGGATGCGGCCGGACGCGGCACTCTGCGTCGGCGGCTCGCCCGGAGTGCCTTGCTCCATGGCTCATGCTCCTTCCCGCGGCAGCGCAAGATCTGAGCCGCCACCAACCACCGTACGGCGGTCGCAGGTTGCCGTGCGGGGCATTGCGGGAATTGGCCCGGACCGCCAGGGCACCGGCGCACGCCCCCATGGGGCGCCCCGCCGGTGCCCGTCGCCGCGCCCCGCCGCCACAACGCCTCAGTCCTCGTGACCGAGCTGCAGGTCCCGCTCCGTGCGGCCGCCGCCCGCGACCTGGAGGACGGTGGCGACCGGCGGGTAACCCGCCGCGATCACGGTGTACTCGCCCGACGACAGGTCGACGAAGCGGAAGGTGCCGTCCGCCTGGGTGGTCAGGGTGTCGACGACGTTCCCCGCCGCGTCGAGCAGGGTCACCCGCGCGTCCTCGACGGGCCGTCCGCCGCCGGCGCGGACGGTGCCGCGCAGCACGGCGCCGCCCGCGAGCTCGACGTCCTGCCGCGTCTCGCGCGAGGCCTGCACGGTGACGGGGAGCGCGGCGGGGCGGAACGCGGGGGCGCTCGCGGCCAGGGTGTACTCGCCGGCCACCAGCTCCGTGATGACGTAACTGCCCTCGCGCCCGCTGCGGGTGGTGGCGACGACCTCACCGCGGACGTCGGTGAGGGTGACGGCGGCGTCCCTGACGGGCGTCCCGTCGGCGGTCACCACGGTCCCGGCGAGGCGGCCCGCCCCGCCGAGGACCACGTCGAGCTCGACGGGCCGCTCCCCGACGGTGACGGTGACGGCCTGCGGCTGGTGCCCGCCGGCCGCGGCGATCAGTACGAACGAACCGGCGCCCGGCGTCGCGAGGGCGTACCGCCCGTCCTCGCCGCTCGCGCCGCGCCCGATCTGCTGTCCCGCCACGTCGATGAGGGTGAGGGCCGCGCGCGGCACCACGGTGCCGTCGGGGTGCTGCACGGTGCCGCAGACCGGGACCCCTGCGGTGTACGTCGCCGTGCGGGCCTGCGGGACGGCCCCGGCGGTCGCGGCGTCGGCGGCGGGTGCGTTGGTGGAAGTGGCGCTGGACAACAGGGGGGTCTCCTTGAGGAAGAAGGCGAGCAGCATGCCGAGGACGAGCACCGGCACCAAGTAGAGGAAGATCCGCGGCATCGCGTCCGCGTAGGCCTGGATGTAGCCGTCGCGCAGCGGCGCGGGCAGCGTGTGGACGAGCTGCGGGGTGATGGACTCGGCGTCGGGCAGGGCCGCACCGGAGGCGGCGGGGAGCCGGTCGGCGAGGGCGTCGGCGAGGCGGTCCGCGAAGAGCGTGCCGAAGATCGCGGCGCCCACGCTGCCGCCGATCTGCCGGAAGTAGTTGTTGGCGCTGGTGGCGGTGCCGAGGTCGGTGGGGCGGACCGCGTTCTGCACGGCGAGCACGAGGACCGGCATGACCAGGCCGATGCCCGCGCCGAGCACCGCCATCCAGATGCTGTACTCCAGGCGGGACGTGTCCACTTCGAGGCGCGAGAGCAGCCACATGCCGATGACGGAGAGGACCCCGCCGACGATCGGGTAGATCTTGTAGCGGCCGGTGTGGCTGATGAGCTGCCCGGAGATGATCGACGCCCCGACGATGCCGCCCATCATCGGCAGCATGAGGAGGCCGGACTCGGTGGCGCTCGCGCCGTCCACCATCTGCAGGAAGGTCGGCAGGTAACTGGCCGCTCCGAAGAGGGCGATTCCGATGACCATGCCTACAAGACTGGTGATGTTGAAGACCGGATCACGGAACAGGCGCAGCGGAATGATCGGTTCTGCCGCGAACTTCTCGGCGACGAGGAAGAGCACGCTCGCCACGACCGCACCGGCGCCGAGCCCGAGGATCACACGGTCGCCCCACGCGTACTCGGTCCCGCCCCAACTGGTCAGCAGGACGAGGCAGGTGGAGGCGGCGGCGAGCAGCAGCGCCCCCAGGACGTCGATCCGGGCCTTCGCGGTGGGCCTCGGCAGCTTCAGGACCAGCGAGACGACGAGGAGGGTGACCAGCCCGAAGGGCACGTTGAAGTAGAAGCACCAGCGCCAGGAGGCGTGGTCGGTGAAGAAGCCGCCTAGCAGGGGGCCCGCGACCGACGCGAGGCCGAACGCGGCGCCGATCAGGCCCATGTAGCGGCCGCGCTGCCGGGGCGGCACGATGTCCGCGATGATCGCCTGGACGCCGATCATGAGGCCGCCCGCGCCGACGCCCTGGACCGCGCGGAAGGCGATCAGCTGCTCCATCGTCCGCGACCAGCCGGCGAGCGCCGAGCCGATGATGAAGATGACGATCGCGAACTGGAAGACGCCCTTGCGCCCGAAGAGGTCGCCGAGCTTGCCGTAGATGGGCAGGCCGATGGTGGAGGTGAGCAGGTAGGCGGTGATCGCCCAGGACATCTTGTCGAGGCCGTGCAGCTCACCGACGATCTTCGGGAGCGCGGTGGCGACGATCATCTGCTCCAGCGCGGCGAGGAGCAGCGCGAGCATCAGCCCGACGAACACCATCCGGACGCGGCCGGGGCTGAGGTGCTCGGCCGCGGGGGCGTGGGGCGCGGGTGATGGGTCGGGGGGCGCGGGTGACGCCTCTCCGGAGCCCGGACCGCCCGCCCCGAATTCTGTTCGGCCGTCCCTCCGGCCGTTCGCCCGGCCGTCCGGCGCCGGGGCCGTGCCGGCCACCTCGTGCTGCCGTTCGTCCTGCTCGGCGACCTGCACCAGCGTCGTCCCGCCCACGTACTGCTCCCCTCGTCGCGCTTGCGCCGCCCATTTCTCGCATTACGCGACAACTGGGAGCAAGCGCGACGAGTCGGCGTCGTGTGGGGCCTCGCGGGCGTATGCGCCGGTCGGAGCCCTACGGCGTACAACGGAGCCGAACAGAAAACCACTCGAAACGGTGAGCGTGACAACAACCCTGATGGCCTAGGCGGGAGTTGGCCGCCCGCCCGTCGTGGGAACTACTTCTCCACCTCGGCGGCGAGGTTGGCGAGCACGGTGTCGTAGATGCGCCCGAGGCCCTTGGGCGCGAAGGTCTTCTCGAAGAAGCCGCCGATGCCGCCCGCGCCGTTCCACACGGTGGTGACGACCACGCGGGACTTGCCCTCGCCCGCCGGGGTCACCGTCCAGGTCGTGACCATGGAGGAGTTGCGGTCCTTCTCGACCAGCTCGCCGTCGGTGGGCTCGCTGACCTCCAGGAGGCAGTCGCGGATGCGCTTGCTGGTGGCCTGCAGCTTCCACTGGACGAGGGTGCCTTCTCCGTCGCCGCCCTCGCGCACCTCGTACTCGCTGAAGTGCTCCGAAAGGAGCTTCTCCCGCGTGCCGTTGTAGTCGGCCAGCGCGTCGAAGACATCGTCCGGCTGCGCCGTGATGATCCGCTCGGTGACCGCCTCGACCTGCGCCATTGCACTTCCTCCAGCAGTTGTGACTCGGGGGCTTCGCGGAAAGCCAACCACCCGGTGCACCGGCCTCCCAAATCGGGTCCCCGGCAAGGGGCGCGCTCAGCCGGGCAGGACCCGCAGGGAGACCCACAGCGCGAGCGTGGACAGGACCAGGGCGGCGGGGGTGGTGAGGAGTCCGAGGCGGGTGAACCGACCGAGGCTCACGTCGTGTTCGTGCTGGTGGGCGATGCGGCGCCAGAGGAGCGTGGCGAGCGACCCGGCGTAGGTGAGGTTGGGTCCGATGTTCACGCCGATGAGCACGGCGAGCACGGCTCCGGGTCCGGCGGGGGCGGCCAGCGGGACCAGGGCGAGGACGGCGGGCAGGTTGTTGATCAGGTTGGCGAGCAGCGCGGCGACGGCGGCGGTGCCGAGCAGCGCGGGCAGCGCGGTGCCGTCGGGCAGGACCCGGCCGAGGGCGTCGCCGAGGCCGTTGTCCACGACGGCCCTGACGACGATGCCGAGGGCGAGGACGAAGGCCAGGAACGGCAGCGAGGCCGAGCGCAGGATCGCCACGGGTGTCGTACGACGGCGCAGCAGGGCCCGGACCGCGAGGACGGCCGCACCGGCCGCGGCCGACCAGGCCGGTTCGATGCCGAGCGCGGAGGCGACGGCGAAGCCGGCGAGGGTGGCCGCGACGGTCACCAGGGCGAACTTCGGCATCCGCGGCGGTCGTGCGGGCTCGGTGCCCTCGGCGGGTGCGGCGAGGTCGGCGGCGAAGAAGCGTCGGAAGACGGCGTACTCGACCGCGATGGCGACCAGCCAGGGCAGCGTCATGAGCAGCGCGAAGCGCGTGAAGCTCAGCCCGGTCGCGGTGAAGGCGAGCAGGTTCGTCAGGTTGGAGACGGGCAGCAGGAGCGACGCGGTGTTGGACAGGTGGGCGCTCGCGTAGACGTGCGGGGCGGGGCGGGCGCCCATGCGGGCGGCCGTGGCGAAGACGACCGGTGTCAGGAGGACCACGGTGGCGTCCAGGCTCAGGGTCGCGGTGATCACCGAGGCCAGGGCGAATACGGCGCCGAGCAGGGTGGTGGGCCGTCCGGCGGCACGGCGTGCCATCCAGCCGCCGCAGGCGTGGAAGAGCCCTTCGTCGGCGCAGAGCTTGGCGAGCACGAGGACGCCCGCGAGGAATCCGATGACGGGTCCGAGCCGGGCGGCCTCCTCCCGTACGTCGTCAAGGGGGATGGCCCCGGCCAGGATCACGACACCGGCGGCGGGCACGGCGAAGGCGGCCTCGGGCCAGCGGAAGGGGCGGACGACGGCGCAGACGAGGACGACGGCCAGGGCTGCGACGGACAGGGACTCGACGAGCATGCTTCCGATCATCCATCGCGCGGCGGTGGCGCCCGACAGCGGATCGGGTGGAAGGGGCCCGGCGGCGGTCCGTGCCGCCGCCGGGCCCGGGGTCCGCTACTCCGGGGACGGTGCCGCTTCCGGCGCGTCCGTGCGGTACAGGGCCGTCGTCCCGTCGCTGCTCCAGCGGTGCAGGCCCGCCTTCTCCAGGACGCGGACGGAGGCCTCGTTGCCGAGTTCCACCTCGGCGTACACGACGGTGACCTCGGGTGAGGTCAGGGCGTGTGCGACGAGGGCCCGTACGGCTTCGGGGGCGTAGCCGCGGCCGCGGCGCGAGGGCACGACTCCGTAGCCGAACTCGACCGAGCCCTCGCTCGGCGGCCACAGCAGGCTGAGAGAGCCGACGACGGTACCGCCGTCCCGTTCGACGATCAGCCGGTGGCCGTGCGCTCCGGGGTCCTGCGGCCCGTCGGCGATCTGCTGGGCGATGACGCTCGCGATGACGCGGTCGCCGTCGGCGGGGAAGTCCTGCGCCCAGTGCGTGGGGCGCCGGCCCGCGAGGACGTCGGCGACCTCGTCGGCCGTCCAGGCCCGCAGGGTGAGGCGTTCGGTCGACAGCTCGGCGGCGGTGGTGGTGGCGGTGCTGCTGGAAAGAGAAGAAGACACGCGACTCTCCAGGTCGTTTTCGACGACCGGGTCGCTCGTGACGGCCTGTTCCTCGGGCTCGTTCTCAGGCTCGCGCGACCCGGCCAAGGGCATGCTGATGACGCGTACGGCGGGCCATATTCATCAACCTCCCTCGTCGCAGCGGTGTCGCGCGGGTCGCGCTTGACGGAACGCTATCAAGAGACCGGGGGTCGCACGATCAAGGGAACGTATGTTCTATTCTGTGGTCAGTGCTACCGAGGAGGCGTCATGCGCTGGGAGAACCTTTCCGACGGGCCGCGCCGTGGCACCGCGGACGCCGCGCTGTTCGGCGCGGACGCGGTGACGACGAGGGTGTTCGACACCCCCGAGTTCAGAGGGATCACGTTCCACGAGATACGTGCCAGGTCGATCGTGAACCGCGTGCCGGGCGCGTCCCGCATGCCGTTCGAATGGACGGTCAACCCCTACCGGGGGTGCACGCACGCGTGCGTCTACTGTTTCGCGCGCAAGACGCACAGCTATCTGGACCTGGACACCGGCCTCGGGTTCGACAGCCAGATCGTCGTCAAGGTCAACGCCGCCGAACTGCTGCGGCGCCAGCTCGCCTCGCCGCGCTGGCACGGCGACCACATCGCCATGGGCACGAACGTGGACTGCTACCAGCGCGCGGAGGGCCGGTACCGGCTGATGCCGGGGATCATCGCGGCCCTGCGCGACCGCGGGAACCCGTTCTCCATCCTGACCAAGGGCACGCTGATCCTGCGCGACCTGGACCTGCTGCGACAGGCCGCCGCGGTGACGGACGTCGGGATCTCCGTCTCGGTGGGCTTCGTCGACGAAGGGCTGTGGCGCACCGTCGAGCCGGGCACCCCGGCGCCCGAGCGCCGCCTCGACGCCGTGCGCACCCTCACCGAGCACGGCATCGGCTGCGGCGTCCTGATGGCACCGGTCATCCCCTTCCTGGGCGACCACCCGGACCAGCTGCGCGCCACGGTGCGGGCCGTCGCCGAGTCGGGGGCGACCTCGGTGACGCCGCTGGTGCTGCATCTGCGGCCCGGGGCACGGGAGTGGTTCATGGCGTGGCTCGGCCGCCACCACCCGCACCTGGTGCGGCGGTACGAGCGGCTGTACGCGGAGGGCGCCTACGCCCCCAAGTGGTACCAGCGCCGCATCACCCGCCAAGTGCACGAACTGGCCGAGGAGTTCGGCATCGGGCCCTCGCGCGCGGGCGCCGCCCGACGGATCCGGGTCCCCCACGCGCCCGAGCCCGCCGCGGGACCCACTCAGCTCACGCTTCTCTGACCGGCTTGGCCCGTTCGGGTTGTTCCCGGCCGGGACGGGCGCTCAGGAGGAGGGCGGTCCGGCAGGATGCGCCGGAGATCGCGGCCCCCCGGGCCCCGAACCCGCCGCTCTGGGAGGCCGGATGAAGAAACATGCCCTCGTACTGTGCACGGTCGCCGCCGTGACGGCGGCGCTGGCCGCGGCGGTGCCGCCCGCGTCGGGAGTCCCGGCCGAGCGCGGCCCGCTGGCATGGAAGAAGTGCGCCACCAAGGACCATCCCACGCTCCAGTGCGCGTCCCTGAAGGTGCCACTCGACCACCAGGAGCCCCACGGACGGCAGATCACCCTCGCCCTGACCCGCGTCCCGCACACCGCCGACACCTCCCAGGGGCCGCTCCTGGTGAACCCCGGCGGCCCCGGCGGCAGCGGACTGTCGATGGCCGGGTTCGTCGCGAAGTCGCTGCCCGAGAAGGCGGCCGCGCAGTACGACATCGTGGGCTTCGACCCGCGCGGGGTCGGCAGGAGCAGGCCCGCGCTCAACTGCAGGCCGGGCCACTTCGACCCGGTGCGCCCTGCCGCCGTCCCCGCCACCGCCGCCCTGGAGCGCGCCAACCTGCGCAGGGCGCGGGCTTTCGCGAAGGCGTGCGGCGAGAAGTACGGCGACGTCCTGCCCTTCATCGACTCGGTGAGCGTGGCCCAGGACATGGACGACATCCGCGCGGCTCTCGGCGCCGAGCGGATCAGCTTCTTCGGCTACTCCTACGGCACGTATCTGGGAGCCCTCTACGGAAGGCTCTATCCGCACCGGGTGCGGCGCATGGCGCTCGATTCCCTCGTCGACCCCACGGGCGTCTGGTACGACTCCAACCTCCGCCAGGACCGGGCCTTCGACGAGCGCCACAAGGCGTTCATGGCCTGGATCGCCCGTCATGACGCGGCCTAC